>JBOHLV010000297.1:0-16280 GCA_050729815.1 Allostellaceae bacterium | reverse complement strand
GGGGCCCCAAGACGATATCCACCTCAGGCGCGCGGGCGACGATCTCGCCGCCCTCGGCCTGGGCGACACAGCCCACCACCGCGATCAGCATCCGCCCGCCCGCATCCCGTTTCGCCGCCTTCAAAGGCTTGAGCCGGCCCAGTTCCGAATAGACCTTCTCCGCCGCCTTCTCGCGGATATGGCAAGTATTTAGGATGACGAGATCGGCGGCCTTGGCCTCGTCGCTGACGCGATAGCCTAAGGGCGCCAGCAGATCGACCATGCGCGCCGAATCATAGGCGTTCATCTGACAGCCATAGGTCTTGATGTGGAGCTTGCGGCTCCCGGAAGCCGGCACCATCACGATACGCGAACCGGCTCCCGCACCCGGGGGTTGCGGTGCCGCGCCTTGGCCGCGCCGGGCGCGGCGTGACGCCGGCCGGACAGCGAGGCCGATACGCCGTCGCCGATCACGCGATAACAATGCTGCGCCAGCGCCTTGCGCGAGGCAAATTGATCGATCGTCACCGGCGGAAAGAAGGTCAATTCCACGCTCAACACACCCAATCCCAACAGGATCCATAAATGGGGAGCGAGATCCATTTCGCCATACCAGGCGAAGAACGGCCGGAAACCGCGCCCCAAGGGCATGCCGTCAAGCCTTGTATAGGCAACCGCCACCGGCTGCACCGGCACCGGCACGCCGCCTTTGCGATATTCGGCGACGCTGAACAGGCTCGATTTGAAGGGCAGGACGTGGTTGCCGTCGCTGCTGGTTCCTTCGGGAAACAGGATCAGCCGGTCGCCCTTATCGAAACGCGCGACGATGGCGTTCCGGTGCGCCATCGCGGCGCCGCGGTTGCGGTGAATGAAGATCGTGCGTTGCAGCTTCGCGAGCCAGCCGAACCATGGCCAGTTGGCAACATCGGCGCGCGAAATGAAGGACGCTTCGAGAGCCGCGCCCAGAATCTCGATATCGAGATAGGATGTGTGGTTGGCGACGTAGAGCGCGGGCGACGCCTCGACCGGCTTGCCGTCGATCGTGGGGCGGATGCCCAGTACCCGGCACGACCAGCGATGATACCAGCGCGGTAGCGTGCGGGCGAGCTTCAAGTCAAGCAGCACGGCGATCCCTTGCACCGGCATCAACGGCGCCGTAAGCCCAAGATAGAGGGCGATGCGGACCAGCCGCAGGCATTGCGCGATCATCGCACCGCCACCGGCTTCCAGGTGACGCCGGCGCTCTTCGCCCGCCGCTCGTAATGGCGATAGTATTTTTCTGTCACGGTTGCGCACTCCACCACCACCGAGATGTCGGTGGTGTTGAATTGATGATCGATCACGGCACCATCGCCGACATAGCCGCCGAGCCGCAGATAGCCCTTGATGAGGGGCGCGAGCTCGGCAGCCGCGGCCACGGCATCATAACTCGCTTGAGGCAGTCGGTTCATCTCGAGATAGCGCGCCGGCAAGGCGCGCGGCCGCAATTCCGGTGGCGCCAGATGATGTTGATGGAGATAGGAGAGCGGCACCGCCAGCGCATCGGGATCGACGCCCGAAAGACTGGCGCAGCCGAACATCAGGTCGATCTTGTGATGGAAGACATAGGCGGCGTTGCCACGCCACAGCAATTGCAGGGTCGTGTGGTTGCGCGCCGCGGCATCGACGCAGGAACGGCCGAGTTCCAGAATCTCGCCCGGAAACGCCCTCAATTTGTCGATATCATATTCCGATTCGGAATAGAAATGGCCGATCTTCTCGGCCGTGGCGCGGCGGATCAGGCGATAGGTGCCGACCACCGCCTCTTGCCCGTCGCCGCGGTCATGGTCGATCGCCATGAGATGATCGCAATAGCCGTCGAAATCGTCGAAATCACGCTGAAACCGCGCCATTTCCGGCGTCGGCGCGGCGCCCATCTCGTCATAGAAGACGCGATAGCGCAGCCGCTGAACCGCTTCGAGATCGGCCGCGCTCTCGGCAAGCCGTATCTCGAGCGAGCCGAAATGAATCTCGACCGCGCGTCCCGTCCCCGACGATTCGGGCGCCATTGCAGCCGTGCCGTCGGCCGCCGCTATTTCGTTCATTTCTTAGCCTTTGTCCCCACCGGCGGCGTTGCCGGCGCCTCGACCTGCGGCACGGCATAAAGTTCGAGCCGATGGCCGACCAGTGCATAGCCCAGTCGTTGTGCCACTTCCTGTTGCAGTTTCTCGATCTCCTCGTTGCGGAACTCGATCACCCGGCCACTTTGCATATCGATGAGATGGTCGTGATGGTCTCCGGTCATTTCCTCATAGCGGGCGCGGCCGTCGCCGAAATCGTGACGGGTGAGAATGCTGGCTTCCTCGAACAGGCGCACCGTGCGATAGACGGTGGCGATGCTGATCTTGGGATCGATCTGGACGGCGCGGCGATAGACGCTTTCGACATCGGGATGATCGATCGACTCCGACAGCACCCGTGCAATGACACGGCGCTGCTCGGTCATCTTCAGGCCCTTGTCGATGCAAAGCTGCTCGAGCCGCGACGTCATCCCGTCTTCTGTCGTCACCGTGCCTCTCGGAACGATTATAGCCTAAAGCCCGGCGCAATCCACCATTGCCCGCACGAGGCGAAAACGGGATTGCCGTCACGCGGGACGCGCGCCTGTCGCCATGCACCGCGGCTCAGCCGCGGCGACTGCGCGTGCCGAGCCCGATCTCCTTGGCGAGGCGTGAGCGTTGACGGGCATAATTCGGCGCCACCATGGGATAATCCTGCGGAAGGCCCCAGCGCTCACGATAGGCCTCGGGCGTCAACTTGTAGGCGGTCATCAGATGCCGCTTCAGCATCTTGAGTTTCTTGCCGTCCTCAAGACAGACGATGTATTCGGGATGGACCGAGCGCCGCACCGGCACGGCAGGCTCCGGTCGCGGCGCGACGATCGGCACCTTGCCGATATTCGACAGAGATTCATAGACCTGATTGATCAATTGTGGCAGCTCTGCGACATCGACACTATTGTTCGAGACATGGGCCGAGACAATATCGCTCGTTAGAGCCAGCAGATCCTTGTTGTCGCCTTTACCGATCATGATGTTTTTTTTCCTCGACTGCTGGCTATCCCTCGCCGAGATGTATCGCCCGGCGAACGGACAAAATATAAGAACCGATCGCTACTTGTCTATCCAGGATTCGGCATCGACGGCAAAATCATAGCAAAAATAAACGCGTCGGCATTGCCCTCGGGCCGACGGTAATAGTGCGGTCGCTCCCCCAACAGGACAAATCCAGTGGAAATATAGAGGGCGATCGCCGACGTATTGTCGGCGGCGACCTCCAACAGCAGCCGGCGCGCGCCTTTGTGGCGCGCCCGCCGCGCGAGATCGCCGATCAGCATCCGCGCGAGTCCCCGCCGCCGCGCGCGCGGCGCGACGCCGATGGTCAGGATTTCGGCATCCTCCGGCCCGACCAGATCGAGCATGAAGCCCTCGATGCCGTCCGCCGAGACCGCGATATGACCGCTGGCCCCCCGAATCGTCAGAAGCTCCATGAAATCCAGCACGCTCCAGGGATCGGCGGGAAAGCATTCGGCATGAACCTTAGAGAGTGCACCGAGTTCAGTCCGCGCCAAGAGGCGAAGCTCGGCCGTCATCGCGTCAATCGCGACGCCGGCGGGCGCGGCCGCGTGACATCGGGCGCGCGCAAATAGATCGGCCGAGGCGGCGCGGGCGCAATGCCGGCGGCGACATCTGCCGCGGCGAGACGCGCAACATCCGCCGCCGCGGCTTCCGTGACATCGCCCAGAACGTCGAGGTCACGTTCCGGCAGCGCGGAGGCGAGGCGCGCCGCCGCATCGCCCGCCAGCAATACCGGCCCCGAAGGCAGCCAGCCGGCCGCCGCGTCAGCGCCGAGCAACACCGGCTCGCCCGCGGCCACGGCGCCGGGGCCGAAACGCTGAAGATAGAAGTCCGCCCGCCGCGTCTCCAGGACAACGATCAGCGGCCGGCCGCCGCGCCGCGCCGGCGGCACTTGCGCCGCCATGGCGCGGAAGTTCGAGATGCCGCGCACCGGAACGCCCAGCGCGAGCCCCAATCCCCGCGCCGCGGCGATGGCAACGCGCAGGCCGGTGAAGGAGCCGGGGCCGACGGCGACGCCGACAAGATCGAGCGCGCCGGCCGCGATGCCGGCCTCCTCCAGCGCCGCGGCGATCATCGGCATCAGGATTTCCGCCTGACCATGCGGGCGCCACGCGGCGCGACTCGCCGCAACCGCGCCATCGCGCAGCACCGACGCCGAGGCGCCCGCTCCGGCGCTATCGATACCGAGCACCCACATCGCGCCGATCCCGAAAAACAAGCTGATTCATGCCACGACTCGGTTCACTCTCCCTCCCATGAGCTTGATCGAGATCACGCCGGAACGCCATGGCGTTGTCCTCAGCATCGCCTATGCCAGCGCCGACAATTTCACCGGCCGGCCGGTCTATCAGCGTGCCGGCTGTTATCTCCATGATGATGCCGCCCGCCGGCTCGACCGCGCCGTCGAACTTGCCCGGCCGCTCGGCCTTCGGCTCAAGATTTTCGACGCCTTCCGGCCGAGCGAAGCGCAATGGGCATTGTGGCATTTCCGCCCCGATCCCGAATTCCTTGCCGATCCGAAGAGGGGCTCGCCTCATTCGCGCGGCGTCGCGGTCGATCTGACCCTGATCGATGGCGACGGCAACGATTTGGACATGGGCACGGGCTTCGATGCCTTCACGCCGCGCTCGCACCACGGCAATACCGACATCGCCCCGGCGGCGCAACGCAACCGCCTCATGTTATTGGGGCTGATGAGCGTGGCGGGTTGGGATTTCTACGGCAATGAGTGGTGGCATTACCAATTGTTCGAGGCGAAGCGCTATCCGCTCCTCGGCGACGCCGATCTCGACCGGCCGATGATGCTCCAAAAAACCAAGGACTATACGGCGCGGACCTCGATCACTTCCGGCACGTAATGGCGCAGCATGTTCTCGATCCCGGCCTTCAGGGTCGCGGTCGAGCTGGGACAGCCGGAGCAGGCGCCATACATCTGAAGATAGACGACGCCGTCGGTGAAATTCTCGAAGACGATGTCACCGCCATCTTGCGCCACGGCGGGGCGCACCCGCGTCTCGATCAACTCCTTGATGGCGGCGGTTACCTCGTCGTCGTCAGCGCTAGCGCCCGGCGCCGCGGCGGGCGCGGCCACCATCACCGGACGGCCCGAAAGGTAATGCTCCATGATCGCGCCCAGGACCCCGGGCTTCAGTTGAAACCAATCCTGGTCGCCATCCTTTGTAACCGAGATGAAGTCGCGGCCGAGAAACACGCCGGTGACACCCGGCACCGCGAAGAGATGTTCGGCGAGCGGCGATTTGCCTTTGGCCTCGTCCGCGACGGCGAACTGCACCGTGCCCTGCGCCAGCACCTCGCGGCCGGGGATGAATTTCAGCGTCGCGGGATTGGGCGTGGTCTCGGTCTGGATGAACATGTCGTAGCCTCCGGAAAACTCGTGTCACAAATCGGACCAAACTGGTCCGAAGTCAAGCCTTCGCGCGACCGAGCGGGAATGCTATATTCCCGCTCATCAAGCAGAAACAACCGCCGCCCGAATCGATCTATGACCTCATCGATGACGAGTTCGAGGAACGTGCCCTCGCCGAGGCGGAAGCCCAAATCGCCGCCGGACAATTCATCCCCCATGACGAGGTGAGACGCTGGCTTCTGTCGTTGGGCACGGCCAACCCGCTGCCGAAACCGACTTGGCGCAGTTCGAAATAAGGTGGACCCGCTCGGCGCTCGATGAGCTTGATGCTATCGGAGCCTACATCGAGCAGTTCAATCCTTCCGCCGCGCAAGCCGTTGCCGACACCGTCATCATCTTGCGCGTGCGCCATGGAAGGCGCCGGCCGGACTGAGCGCTCGCCTACTCCGCGGCGTCGATGAGCTCGCCCTCGTGGGCGCCGGCCGTCTGCTGGCGCTGCCACATCTGGGCGTAGGTGCCGCCGCGGGCGAGCAGCGTCGCGTGATCGCCGCGCTCGACGATGCGGCCTTGATCCAGCACCAGGATCTGGTCGGCGCCGACCACGGTCGAGAGCCGGTGGGCGATCATGACGGTGGAGCGCGCCTCTGACACTTCATCGAGGCTGGCTTGGATCTGGCGCTCGGTCCTGGTGTCAAGCGCCGAGGTCGCCTCGTCGAACGCCAGGATTTTTGGGCTTTTGAGGATTACCCGGGCGATCGCGACACGCTGCTTCTCGCCGCCCGACAGTTTGAGGCCACGTTCGCCGACCGCCGTGTCAAACCCGTCGGGCAGGCGCCCGATAAAATCCCCAAGCTTTGCCCGCCGCGCAGCATCCTCGATCTCGGCCGGGTCGGCGCCGGGCCGCCCATAGCTGATATTGTAGCGGATGGTGTCATTGAAGAGCACCGTGTCCTGGGGCACAACGCCGATGGCGCGGCGCAGGCTGTCCTGCGTCACCTCGCGAATGTCCTGGCCATCGATGCGAATGGCGCCGCCCGCAACGTCATAGAAGCGGAACAAGAGTCGCGCGATGGTCGATTTGCCGGCGCCAGACGGCCCGACAATCGCCACCGTGCTGCCGGCCGGCACCCGGAACGACACGTCCTTCAGAATCTCGCGCCGCCGGTCATAAGAGAAGGAGACGTGGTCGAACGCGATCTCGCCCTGCGTCACCTGGAGCGCTGGCGCCGACGGCCGATCGGCGATCTCCGGCGTCTCGCCAATCAGCCGGAACATCGATTCGAGATCGGTCAGCGACTGCTTGATGTTGCGATAGACCATGCCGAGCGAGTTCAAGGGCGTGTAGAGCTGAACGAGGTAGGAATTGACGAGGACGAAATCGCCGACCGTCATGCGCCCTGCGACGATGCCTTGGGCCGCCAGAATCATCACCCCGACGAGCCCGGTCGCGATGATGATGCCCTGGCCGATATTGAGGCCGGAGAGCGTCACCTGACTCTTCACCGCCGCGCGCTCATAGCCGGAGAGCGCGACATCGAAGCGCCGCGCCTCATGCTCCTCATTGGCGAAATATTTCACCGTCTCGAAATTGAGGAGTGAATCGACCGCCTTGGTGTTGGCCTCGCTGTCGCGCTCGTTCATCTCGCGGCGGAACTTCAGCCGCCAGTCGGTGACGGCGAAGGTCCAAGCGATATAGCCCAAGACGGCGGCGAGGGTGACGAGGGCGAAGCTGCCGGCATAGAGCCGCCACAGAATCACCGTCACCATGCCGATCTCGACCAGGGTCGGGACGAGGCTGAACAGGAGATAGGAGAGCAGGAACTCAGTGCCGCGGATGCCGCGCTCGATCGCCCGCGACAGGCCGCCGGTCTGGCGCTCCAAATGATAGCGCAGGCTCAAGGCATGGAGATGGCGGAAGGTCTTCAAGGCGAGCGCGCGCACGGCATGCTGCTCGACCTTGGCGAAGACGCCGTCGCGCAACTGGGCAAAGAGTTGCGAGCCGATCCGCGCCACGCCATAGGCGATGATGATCATCACCGGCGCGACGAGGAGGCCGATCACCTGATGGCCGGGCGTCAGCCGATCGACCGCGATCTTGTAGATCATCGGCACGATGACGGCGATCACCTTCGCCGCGACGAGCAGGATCATCGCGCCAACGACGCGACCTTTCAAATCGAGCCGGCCGCGCGGCCAAAGATAGGGCAAGAGCAGACGGAGCGCGCCCAGCTCCTGGCGCAGGCCGATATCGTGCGGACCGCCCGCCGCCGGTCGCGCGCCCTTCACGTGGTCTGAGCCTCCGCCGGCGCGGTCCTCAAGAGAGTGAATGCCAGGAAGATCGCCACCACCATCGCCGCGGCCCCGGCGAAATAGGGCGCGCCATAACCGAATGCGACGAACAATGGCCCGGAAACGAGCGGCCCGACGACGCGGGCAAGACTCTGCATCGATTGCGAGACGCCGAGAATGCCGCCGCGCTCATCGGCTGCGGCCTCGCGCGAGATGAGGCTGTTCGAGGCCGGGCTGAACAGCGCCATGCCGAGCGAGAGCGCGCCGGACGCGATCAGGAGTTCGGGCAGGCTCCCGACGAAGCCCATGCCGAGCAGTCCCAACGCCAACAGCACCACCGCCGAAATCAGGAGACGCGCCTCGCCGAAGCGCTTCGCCAGGGGATGGATCGCGCCACCCTGGACGAAGATCAGGATGACGCCGACATAGAGGAAGAAGAAGCCGACCTGACGCGGCCCCCAATCGAAGATCGCGTTCGCCCAGATGGCGAAGATCGTCTCCAGCACCGCGAACGAGGTGGTGGTGATGAAGGCGATCGAGATGAGCCGCAACAGCATCGGCCGATGCAGCACTTCGCGGGCGAAAGCCAGCCGGCTCGCCCGCCGGCGTTGGCGCCGCGCATCAGCCGGGAGACTCTCCTTCAATATGATCGCCGTCAACACCAGCGCGGCGGCGGAAAGTCCCGCCGCCACCATGCAGGGCACGAAGAGCTTGATATTGTCGGGTGAGCTGCTGGACAGGAGGCCGCCCAGCGCAGGGCCCAAGGTAAAGCCGAGGCCCAGCGCCGCGCCGACCATGCCCATGCCGCGGGCGCGCTTCTCCTCGGTGGTGACGTCGGTGACATAGGCAAAGACGGTGCCGATGGTGCCGCCGCCGGCGCCGGCGAGAAGACGCGCCGCGAACAGCATCCACAACTCCGTCGCGAGCCCCATCCAGATATAGGACGCGACGGAGCAGGCGAGGCCGACAAGCAGGACCGGACGGCGGCCGAACAGGTCGCTGAGGCGGCCGAGGAGCGGGGCCGAGATGAGCTGGGCCAGGGAATAGGCGCCGAGGAGCCAGGTGACCTCATCGGTGGTCGCGCTGAAATGGAGGCCGAAGAACGGCAGCAGCGGGATGACGAGGCCAAAACCGAGGAGATCGATGAAGACGATGAGGAGGAGAATAGGCATAAGACCGCGATAGATACGCCTTTCGACCCGGCATCGCCAGGGCGGCATGGCACAAGAGCCGGCCGTTTCTATCGGTGGGCGGCGGTCGACATCCGATCCATTACCGCGAGCGCCACGCCGGAGACGACGAAGACGAGATGGATTATCACCATCCACAACAGTTTGTCGTCGGTGTAATCCCGGATGTCCATGAAGGCCTTCAAGAGCTGTACCGCGGAGATCGTGACGATCGCGATCAGTACCTTCACCTTCAACGAGCCGATATCAAGCTTGCCGAGCCAGGCGACGCCCTTCCGGGCCTCGTCGATTTATCGAGACGAAATTCTCATAGCCGCTCAGCATCCCCATGACGACGAGGCCCGCGACCAGAGTGAGATCAACGAGGGTGAGGGTCGCGACAATGAGGTCGGTATCGCGGCCGGTCAGCCCGGAAGGAAGGGTTGCCGCCGACCGTCACCGGGGGATCACGGCATCAGGATTTCGACACGTCGGTTCTTGGGCGCGCGCACACCGTTCGCCGTCGGCACGCGCGGATTGGCCTTGCCGCGCCACATCACGTCCATCGCCCGGCGCGGCACGCCCTGGCCGGCGAGGAACTCTGCCACCGTCACGGCACGACGCTTCGACAACTTCATGTTGTAGGCCTGGCTCCCGGCGAGGTCGGTGTAGCCGGTAATCTCGACCCTGGCATAGCCGGTGGCCCGGAAGGTCTTGGCGGCATCGCGCAGTACCCGCCGTGCAAGCAGCGTCAGATCATGGCGGTCGAAATCGAAATAGACAACGAAGGCGTGCGGGCGCGGCGCGCGCGCATGCGGTTGTGGCGGCGGCATCGGCATCGGAACGGGCGCCATCACCGGCACGAACGGGGCCGGGCGCGACGCCGGACGCGCCGGCGGCAGGAAGCGATAGCTCACGCCCAGCGTCACCGTGGTGAAGGCGAGGCGACTGCCCGTATCCGCCGCGGTGGTATCAGGGTCGGCGAAGCTTTGGGTGCCAAGATCGGTATAGCGATATTCGACCGCGGCGGACCATTTCGGGTTAAGGGCGACCTCGACCCCGCCGCCAGCCGTCCAGCCGACGCGGATGCCTGTGGTCTTGTCGTAATCGTCGGGATAGTGGAAACAGGTCGGGCAGGAATAGTCGGTCTTGACCTGACCGAAGGCAACGCCGCCGGTGCCGTAGAAGAGGACGCGATTGACGGCGAGGCCGGCCTTGCCGCGCAGCGACGCATCGAGATTGTTCGTAACCTTGACCTCGTTCGCGATATGGGTCTGGGTGTCGCTGCCGGTGATGTTGGCGCCCTCGATATCGCCTTCGGCGCCGAGGACGAAATGGCCCCATTGCCAGTCGAAGCCGGCATGGGCACCGCCGATGATCCCTTTGGGCTCAGGATGATAGGGGACCGGAAAACCGCTGATGGAGAGGCCGCCCGTCGAATCGCCCCAGGCATAACCGCCTTGAAGGCCGACATAGGGGCCGCTCCAATCATAGCTCGGCGCCGACCACGCATAAGCTGGCCCCATCCAACCATGGGCCGCCGCCATAACCGGAAAGCCAAGGCCGACCATCGCCGCCGCCGCTACCCAACGCCATTTCATCCCCGGCCCTCCACACAAATCTCAATATGTCGCGCTATCGTCAGGGATGATAACAAGATTTGGTGATGGAACCAAGGGGATATGGAATATGCCCATCTCGGCCCGGCAAACGAAAAAGGCCGCTCCCACGGGGGCGGCCCTTTCCTCTATGCACGCCGGCGGGCGTTCAGGGCATCACAATCTCAACCCGGCGGTTCTGCGGCTCGCGCACCCCGTTCGCCGTCGGCACCCGCTGATGCAGCTTACCAAACCACCTTACGACCATGACGTGGCGCGGCACGCCTTGAGCGGCGAGATAAGCCGCGACCGTCGCGGCGCGGCGATGCGACAAGCGCAGATTATAGGCCTGGGTGCCGGCCGCATCGGTGTAGCCCGAGACCTGGACCCGGGCGATCCCGGACTTCCGATAGGTGAACGCGGCCGCCTCCAGCGTTTTCCGCGCGTCCGGCGTCAGCATGGACCGGTCGAAGCCGAAGAATACGAGGAACGTGCGCGGCGGCGGCGGCGCGGCCGCGGCGGGTGCGGCGGCCGGCATCGGGGTCGGTGGTGGTGGTGGCGGCGGCGCGAAACGATAGGAAATCCGGAGCCGCACGGCGCTGAAATTGAATTCGTTGCTGTCGGTCACTCCGGCGGCGGTATTGGTGAAGGTGGCGTGCCCCAGATCGGTATAGCGGTATTCCGCGCCGACCGACCAGCGCCGGTTCAGGGCGTATTCGAGGCCGGCACCGGCGGTCCAGCCGACGCGCACGCCCCGCATTTCACCGATCGACGTGCCGAGCGGAACCGTATAGGCGGTCCGAATATCGCCGAAGGCGACACCACCCGTGCCGTAGAGCAAGACGCGACGGAACGCGAAGCCAAGCCGGCCGCGGATCGAGGCATCGAAATCCATGCGGCTGTGAACGGAGAAAGTGGGCGCGGTCCTTTGGACATAGTTGCCCGAAACATTGACGCCCTCAGCATCGCCTTCAAGCCCCAGCACGATCCTATTGAATTGCCAATTATAGCCGAGATGCGCGCCGAGCAGCGCGCCGTCCGGCGAGATGTTGTAATGCGAAAGCGAGCCCAGGGGACCCGCGACCGGGCCAACCGGCGGTGCCGGCGGCGCAGGGGGTGCCGGAGGTACTGGAATCGTCGAACTGACATCGCCGCTCGACGTGCCCCAACCATAGCCTCCTTGAATGCCGATCTCCGGCCCGGCCCAACGCCCCTGGTCTTGGGCAAAGGCCTGTCCCGAGACGATGATCGCCGCCGCGACCGCGGCAAGGACATACCGTTTCATCCTGACCCCCCGAGCACTGTTTTTGTCACACGATTTTTTATCGTACCCGCTGGAATTGGCAATAGCCAGTGCCACGGGCTCGCCAATGCGCAACCCGTTTGCCGCGGGTTTTCCGGCGCGGCGATCGAGACGGTTCAGGCGGCGAGGCGGCGCGTTTCGATGAGGCGCAGGGTCTCGCCGGCCGCTTGCGCGATGTTGGTGCCGGGGCCGAAGATGGCGGCGACCCCGGCGGCCCGGAGGAAATCGTAATCCTGGGGTGGAATGACGCCGCCGCAGACGACGAGGATGTCGTCGCGGCCGGCCGCTTGCAGCGCCGCGACCAACTCCGGCACCAGCGTCTTGTGCCCGGCCGCCTGGCTCGAGACGCCGACGACATGGACATCGTTCTCAACCGCTTCGCGCGCCGCTTCCGCCGGCGTCTGGAACAACGGGCCGATATCGACATCGAAGCCGAGATCGGCGAACGCGGTCGCGATCACCTTGGCCCCGCGATCGTGCCCGTCCTGGCCGAGCTTGGCGACCAGAAGGCGCGGACGGCGGCCCTCCTCGCGGGCGAAGGCCTCGACCGCGGCGAGGGTGCGGCCGAAGGCGGCGTCCTTCTCATGATGCGCACCATAGACGCCGGAGACCGCGCGGATGGTGGCGCGATGACGCGAGAACACGGCTTCGAGCGCGGCCGAAATCTCGCCCAGCGTGGCGCGCGCGCGGGCTGCCTCGACGGCAAGGGCGAGGAGATTGGCCTGGTCGTCCCGCGCGCCCGCGGTGAGGGCGGCCAGCGTCGCCACCACCTTGGTATCGTCCCGCGTCGCGCGAACCCGGTTGAGGCGCGCGATCTGCTGCTCGCGCACCTTGGTGTTGTCGATCGACAGAATCTCGACCGGCGCCGCCTCGCCTTCGGGCGCGCTATATTTGTTGACGCCGACGATCACATCCTCGCCGCGATCGACCCGCGCCTGGCGGCGCGCGGCCGCATCCTCGATCCTGAGCTTCGGCATGCCGCTCTCGACCGCCTTCGTCATGCCGCCCAGCGCCTCGACCTCGTCGATGAGTTCGCTCGCGGCCTGGGCGAGCGAATGGGTCAGCGCCTCGACATAATAGCTGCCACCCAGGGGATCGACGACGTGGGTCAAGCCGGCTTCCTCGGCAAGGAGGAGCTGGGTATTGCGCGCGATCCGCGCCGAGGCCGGGGTCGGCAGCGCCAGCGCCTCGTCGAAGGAATTGGTGTGGAGCGATTGGGTGCCGCCGAGGATGCCGGCCATCGCCTCGATCGTGGTGCGGATGATGTTGTTGTGCGGGTCCTGGGCGGTGAGGCTGACACCCGAGGTCTGGCAATGGGTGCGCAGCGCAAGGCTTGCGGGCGAGGTCGCGCCGAACTTGTCGCGCATCAGGCGGGCCCAGAGGAAGCGAGCGGCGCGGAGTTTCGCCACTTCCATGAAGAAATTCATGCCGATGCAGAAAAAAAACGAGAGCCGCGGCGCGAACGCGTCGATCGCGAGCCCCTTCGCCAGCGCGGCGCGGACATATTCGAGCCCGTCGGCGAGGGTAAAGGCGAGCTCCTGAACGCAAGTCGCGCCCGCCTCCTGCATGTGATAGCCGGAGATCGAGACCGAATTGAATTTCGGCATGTGCCGCGCGGTATATTGGATGATGTCGGCGACTATTCGCATCGAGGGTTCGGGCGGATAGATATAGGTGTTACGGACCATGAACTCCTTCAGAATGTCGTTCTGAATGGTGCCGCCGAGCTTTTCCGCCGCGACGCCCTGCTCCTCGCCGGCGACGATGAAGAACGCCATCACCGGCAGCACCGCGCCGTTCATGGTCATCGAGACGCTCATCTTGTCGAGCGGGATGCCGTCGAACAGGAGCTTCATGTCCTCGACACTGTCGATCGCAACCCCGGCCTTGCCGACATCGCCCGTGACGCGGGGATGGTCGCTGTCATAGCCGCGATGGGTCGCGAGATCGAACGCCACCGAAAGCCCCATCTGGCCGTTCTTGAGGTTGTCGCGATAGAATTTGTTCGATTCCTCGGCGGTCGAGAAGCCGGCATATTGCCGGATGGTCCAGGGCCGGTTGGCATACATGGTGGCGCGCGGCCCACGCAGGAACGGCGGAAAGCCGGGAAGCCCGTCCAACGTCTCGAGCGCTTCGAGATCGGCCGCGGTATAGAGCGGCTTCACCACGATGCCTTCGGGCGTCTGCCAATCGATCGAGTCGAGGCTTGCGCCGCGCAGCTCCTTCGCCGCGAGCGCACGCCAGTCATCGAGGGATTTCTTCCGAAACTCCGCCATGGCCACATTCTAGCGCCGGAACCGACTCGGGCGCCAGCGGCGGCGATCGCGTCGGAATCGGCGTCGTTTTTCGCCCCCGATCATTGCGGCGCCGTGAGAAATTGGCTTCGTTTGGTAAAATTAATAATTGCCACGTCCCCTTTCCACGATGAACCAAGACGAGGGATTAAACGCGGGGCAGAGGGTAACGCAAATGCGGTATTCCAGGGACATGGTATTCCGGGGACATTGTATTCCGGGGACATAATATGAAATTCCGCGCTTCAAGGCGGGCAATCTGAATCGGGGACAATTGGAAACATGATCGCGGCGCGTCAGGTATTGGTTGCTCGCCGGGCAAAAGGTCCCGATATAGTCAGGACCGGTAGAAGACCGATGCTATCAGGTGGAGAAAAAAACGATGCGCGCAGTTGGACTATTCACGCATGGCGGCCCCGAGGTTCTTCAGCTCGTTGACGTACCGGAGGTTCACGCCGGCCCGGGACAAGTGCGGATCCGGGTCCATGCCGCGACGGTCAACCCGACCGATGTCGGGGTTCGCAACGGCATGCGCGCCGAACAGCAGAAGGCCGATCCCCCGCCCTATGTGCCAGGAATGGAGGCGGCGGGAATCGTCGATGAGGTTGGGAGCGGCGTTCCTGACCGACTGAAGGTAGGCGACGCCATCATGGCGATTGTTGTACCGAAAGGCAGCCATGGCGCGTATCGCGAGCAAATCGCCCTCGATGCCCGATCGGTCGTGCGCGCCCCTGCCGGAAAGACCCATGCCGAGGCCGCCAGCTTGCCGATGAATGGGCTGACGGCGCGCCGGTCGCTCGACCTGCTCGAGCTATCTCCGGGTCAGGTCATTGCTGTGACCGGCGCGGCAGGTGCTTATGGCGGCTACCTCATCCAGCTCGCCAAGGCCGAAGGACTGACGGTCATCGCCGATGCTTCCGAAAAAGACGAAAAGCTGGTGGCGTCGCTTGGCGCCGACATCGTCGTTCGCAGGAGTGACGATGTCGCGTCGCGGTTTCGCAGCCACTTCCCTCAAGGGGTCGATGGACTTGCAGACGGAGCGGTGCTCAATGAGCTTGTCATTCCCGCCGTTCGTGACGGCGGCGCCTTCACATCCGTCCGCGGATTCCAGGGCATCCCGCAGCGGGATATCCACTTCACCGCAACCTTCGTGCGCTCCTATGCGCAAGAGTGGGAGAAGCTGGATCGGCTTCGGCAACAGGTCGAGGCCGGTAAAACCACGCTTCGCGTGGCAGAGGTGTATCCGCCGGAAAGGGCCGCCGATGCCCATCGTCGGCTGGAAGCTGGTGGTACGCGAGGACGGTTGATCATCCAATTCTAATCCGGAAGACCGGCCTGGAGAACCGGAGCTCGCGCGCAAACGGCCCGTTCGGAGGCGCTGAGCGAGCCGGTCGGATGACCGGGATGGGTCGACTTGAGCCGGTCGATCGTCGTCCCAGGAATGACCGAATCCAGCACTCTGCCGTCGATCGTTACATGGGTCGCGGCGGCGTCGGAGGATGCCGGTATCCCGCGATCAGTGGACGGCTCAAGTTGCCCCTCAAGAGACCTTGCCGGTAGTATGTTGTCCGGTTCAGTTGGGTGGTTTTCGGTCAGTCCGCTTGCGGGCAGCGAACGCCGATACCAGACACGGCCTCACCTCTCGACACACACGTAGTCTCGGTCTGCCCAACAGCCACCATTTGCCGGACTTGGCTAAATCACCGGGCGGCCAAAGCTGAATGGGTCAGCCGACTATGAATTTCTGTCTACTGAGTTCTTTCAGCACCTGCTCCGTTGACGCCGTCAAATCCGATTCTAATGCTGCCTGCGCCGCGTCAGGATCGCGCTGCTCCAGCGCTCGGACCAGACGCCGATGCGGATCCGTGCTGTCCGCGACAGCGCGCGAAACGGGAATGCGGGCCAGCAGCGGGCCAATCTGGAGCCAGAGTGATTCGATGATCGAAAGGAGCAGGGCGCTGCCCGAAGCCTCATAGACCGCGAAATGAAGCCTGTGATTGAGACTCCAAAACTGCTCGCGTTTGCTTTGATCGAGATTTTCGAGCCTCCTGAGCAGGTTTTTGGCGGCATTCAATTGGCTGCTAGAGATCCGATGCGCGGCGAGTGCGACGGCCTCCCCTTCGAGCAGAAGACGGATGCGGCGCAATTCCAAGAACGTTTCAAC
>JBOHLV010000296.1:0-3609 GCA_050729815.1 Allostellaceae bacterium | reverse complement strand
CGGGTACGCAGCAGATTGATCACGTCCTCCATATCCGAGCGATCGAGAATCGAAAAGTTGGGCTTGAGCCCGATCGGTTGGCCGAATCGGCGCAACACCGTGTTGGCGAATGAGTGAAAGGTGCCGCCAGCCACGCCGCGCGCCCGCTCACCCAGACCCTGCGCGATTTGGAGCGCGACGGACTGATCACCCGTCACGTCTTTCCGACCAAGCCGCCGAGCGTTGAATATCGTCTGACCCCGCTAGGCCAATCGCTGCTGGAGCCGATGGCGAGCCTTATCGATTGGGCCGATCGTCGGTATTCCGATATCCATGCCGCGCGCGTGCGTTTTGACTGCGCACAGGAAGCGCTTCAACCTGAGGCGCCGGCCCCCGTCAATCCAGTTCCGGCTGCCCGCGACGCCGCGCGCGTTGCGCGCGCAAATGTTCGTCCCTAAACGCGAATTTAGTTTTTTGGGCGGCACGTGCGCGGTAGGACCGGATTGGCATCCGCGGGTCCCTGGGTGTCCACTAGGAGCGTTGTCATGGGTGAATTAAGCATTTGGCACTGGCTGATCGTGTTGGCGATCGTTGCAGTGTTGTTCGGCGGACGCGGGAAGCTGTCTGGCGTAATGGGCGACTTTGCCAAGGGTATCAAGGCCTTCAAATCCGGCATGAAAGAGGACGAGGGGGCCGTCGGCGGCCAGCCGCCGCAGGTCAGGGCGCAAAACACGGTGCCGAGCGCGGCCAATGTTGCCGGTGAGCATATGCAAAAGAGCGGCTGAATCGCGGCGGCACCTTTTTTGCGGCAGTACCCGCCGGCTACACTCGCGTCCCTTGATGGAGTGGGAGGAAGGCTGCTCCCTAAATCATGATGATTCAGCCGCATTTTGAACATTACGGGCGGGCGATTCGAGCCAGTGGGCGTTCGGCCCCGGGATTCCGCAGAATTCGCGCATGAAGCGATTTTTCCACACGCTCCTCATCGTGATGAGCATTGCCGGTGCGGGATCAGTGCGATGCCTCGCGGCGTCGACGGTTCCGGTCGCGATTTCGGTACGCGCCAAAATCGAGGGACAGACACTGCATATTTTCGGCAAAGCCAATGTGCCAAACGGGGCGTGGATCATTTATGCCGCGTACCGCACCGCACCGCCGAGGGCGCGCGCCACAGGATACGCCCAAGTCCGCGATGACCGCTTCGCCGCGCATCTCAACGTCGCCAACTGGCTCCCGGGACCGATCAAGGTTGACGTTAACTTTCAGGTCCTCCTTCCGACGCGAAAGCAGCCGGCCATAGTGACGACGCGCTTTGGCAAGCTGGGAGAACGAATGACTGGCTCGGACGTGGTGAAGGGCGGCGGCACCTTTCGCGCCGCGGTCGCATCCACGACCGTAGTGAAGCCGTAAGGCGGTTGTGAGGGGGCTGCCGGGTCCTCGGAGCCAAATTCCATCGCGGCGACGAAGTAACCGACTTTCCAGAAGAAGGTGCGGCCGGCGAGGTCGAAGCTGCCGAAATCGTGCTTCACCGTGCGGGTCATTGTCCTCCGAGAAGTTGGTGAAGGTCGCGACCCTCCCGGATCGCCATCGCCTTCACGTCGGAGGGCAGGGCGTCGACGCCGGCGGTCGCCATTACCTTGCCCCCGGTCATCGTTTTCCGGAACGCGTCATTGAGCGCGCGGATTTTTGCCGACCTATGGCGATATCGCCGCAACTAATCGCGTCAGCGTACGTCTCAATTGATGGACGCGGTGCGTGGCAAAGCGGCGGCTTATGGAACAGAAGAAATGGGAGACTGCGATCCGCTGCCTTGAGATCGCGCTTCATCCCAATACCGGCGACGAGGAGGTTATTGCCGGCGTCAATGGCTTCCGCCGCACCGCCAATGGCACGCCGCTCAGCTACATGTGGCGCGCCTTCGCCTCGACCGGCGAGGCCGATAGCGGTCGCGTCGCCGAATCTGCGAAGTGGCGCGCGAAGCTTGAGCGGCTCAATCAAGAAAATATCCAGCTCCACCTCAGGCTTGACGCCGAACAACGCGCCGCGGCGCACCGTCTACAGGCGGCGGAAGAACATATCCGTACCCTGACCGACGAGATGATGGCGTTCCGTTTGCGGGCGAGCGAAGCCGAGCGGCGGCTCGCCGATTTGCAGCCGGCATATCGCGAGATGCCGGAGCGCGTCACCCAGAGCAGCGCCAGGTCGACGCCAGCGGCGGCCGAACCGGCGGCTGCGACGCCGTTATCGCAGTTTCAATCCATCCTGACTGCTGCGCGACAGCACGGCGACGACCCCATCTATCCCGCCGCGGCGCTCAACCGGAATCGCACCGTCGCCCCCGAACACCCCTCTCGACTGGCCGCGCGCGCTCCATGGACGGCCTGAGCGGTTGCCGCACCCGTACCCGCCTTCGTCCCGGCGGACCATGATTGGGGCATATGTCCCTCCTTCCCGCTACCGGCGTCCGAGGATTGGGGCGCTGGATCACGGGCGGGAGGTCACGAATTTTGGATGGCGGAGGAGATGCGCGCGGGCGCGACAGCGAATCGGCCGGTACCCGCGATGAGGAAAGGATTGAAATTGGAGGCAAGAAAAGCAGCCAGGCGATGTCGAAAGCGCGCGAGAAATGCCCCTCGCGGCTGCCCACGCTGTCTCAGAGCTTCTGGAATCCGAATACGGATTGAAGGTGTAAGGAGACACCGATTGCCGCAGCCAATTGGTTGTTGCGCTCTTCTGTGTTAGTCGAGAGCTCCTTCAAAAGGGTACTATCCACAAGAATAGTGCAGGGCGATTGGTGAATAATGCGCTCTTGCGTCTGATCAGGAAGCGGATGGATCATATTTGGCACTCCGGTTCTGCACTACCAGTACCAGGGATTGGCAAATTTTTATTTAATGCGAGATGGTGCTCTCGGCGTGAGTTGGGATAATCGGATCGCGGCAATTACCCTTGGCCCGTTGTTCAAACCGCAACGGAGAAAGCCATCATGCTGTTCATCGGCCTCGACATCTCACTTCCGTGAGACAGCCGTTTGTGTCCTGACTCGGGCAGGCGAAATCGTTTGGCAGGCCAAGTTCTCAGCGACCCCGAGAATATTGTCGGGACACTCTATCGGTGGAAGGGCGAGATCGGGCTGGCCGGCCTTGAAGCGTGTCCGCTGTCCGAGTGGTGTCGACCATGCAGCTCGAAGGGACGGTGCGCGGATTGCTGAAGGTCCACGGCATCAAGATCGGCCGGCTCGGGCGCGCGCAATTTGATCAAAGGGCTCGCGAAGTTGTGTGCCGCGACGAAGCGCTCGCGGTGGCGCTCCTTAATCGGCGCTTATGGCGACCTCCAATGCGCAACGCGATTCAGAGAGGCCTTTTGCTCATTTCGAGTGATCGTCATCGATCCTATGCTAAAGGATGAGCCAAAAGAACCTTTGATAAGGTCCTAAGTCATTGAAAAGATGGTGCCCAGGGGCGGATTTGAACCACCGACACGCGGATTTTCAGTGAGGCTTGTTACCGTGGCAACCCGCCACCCCTCGCCACACCCCGCCCCTCGAAGACGTTGCCACGGCTAGTTATTCGATCCTCACGCGCCTCATCGCGTCGCAACGCGCCACGATCAACCACACCGACCTTGGTC
>JBOHLV010000295.1:0-18657 GCA_050729815.1 Allostellaceae bacterium | reverse complement strand
ATCGGCACCTGGGTGGTGGCCGAGGTCTATAGCGGCGTCGCGGGGCAGATTCATGCCCTCGGCACCGGCACCGGCATGAGCCTGCCGGTGTTCGTCTCGCGCGCCGTGTCGGAGACCCGCGCCGGGCGCGAGACCGTGCTCTATTATGTCGCCCTCGCCATTGCCATCGGCACGGTGGCGGCGGTTTTCCTGTGGCTGCGTTCGCGCCAGGGCCTCGCCCTCACCGCGATCCGCGACAGCGAGACCGCGGCCGGCAGCATCGGCGTCAACAACGACCGCACCAAGCTCGCGGTCTATCTCCTGGCGGCGCTGGCGAGCGGCATGTGCGGCGCGCTCATCTATCTCGACAAGCTGCGCATCTCGCCCGGCGACGCCTTTAACGTCATCGACTGGACCGCCGACATCATCTTTATTGTGGTGATCGGCGGCATCGGCTCGATGGAGGGGCCGTTCCTCGGCGCCGCGGTGTTTTTCGGCCTGCGATATCTCTTGGCCGATTATGGCGTGTGGTACATGATCTTGCTCGGTGCGGTCGCGGTGATCATTATGCTTCTGGCGCCGCGCGGCCTGTGGGGCCTGATCGCCGACCGCTATGATTTACACCTGTTCCCGGTGCGCCGCCGGGTACGACTCGATTGAGGAGAAATCATGCCAGCCCAAACCCTTATTGGTTCAAAACTGACGGACGAGGTCTTGTCCCGCTACAAGGACTGCCACGACCCGCGCCTCAAGGAGATCATGGTCAGCCTGGTAAAACATCTCCATTCCTTCGCCCGCGATGTCAATTTGACCGATGCCGAATGGATGAAGGGCATCCAGTTCCTGACCGATGTCGGCCACATCACCACCGAGATGCGCCAGGAATTCATCCTGGTCTCCGACGTGCTCGGCCTGTCGATGACGGTGGTCGAACTCAATCACGGCAACGAGGCCGGCGAGACCGAGGCCACCGTCGAAGGGCCGTTCTATGTCTCGGGCGCGCCGGAGTTGCCGAAGGGCGCGATGGTCGATGGCAACCCGCCGGGCGACCCGCTCGATGTCACCGGCACGGTGCATGACGGCAACGGCAAGCCGGTCGTCAACGCGCTCCTTGATGTCTGGCAGGCGGGCGAGGACGGGCTCTATTCGAACCAGGACCCCGCGAAACCCAAATACGAGTTGCGCGGCAAGTTCCGCTCCGACCGCGACGGCAGCTATCATTTCAAATCGGTGCTGCCGAAGGGCTATCAAATCCCGACCGACGGCCCGGTCGGCAAGCTGATGCGTGCCTCCAACCGTCCCGCCTGGCGGCCGGCGCATCTCCATTTCATGATCTCGGCCGAGGGTCACAAGCCCCTGACGACGCATCTCTTCGTCAAGGGGACGGAGCACATCAACGAAGACGCGGTGTTCGGCGTCAAGCAATCGCTGATCGTCGATTTCAAACGGGGCTCGGGCAACGGCTTCGCCCTGCACCATGATTTCGTGCTCAACGCGCGGGCGTAATAAATTAACTTTGCACCATGCCCACCCCGTCATCCCTGCTTTCGCAGGGACGACGGGATAGGAGCCACGCTGGGGCGATGAGTTCGGACTTCCTTGAATGGGCCAATCTGTTCGTTCGCTGGTTCCATGTCATCGTCGGCATCGGCTGGATCGGCACTTCGTTCTTCTTCATGGCGCTCGACGCGCATCTGACGCTGGCGGCCAACGCGAAGAAGCATTCCACCGGCAAGATCTGGCTCATTCATAGCGGTGGCTATTACGAGGTCGAGAAGCTCGACTATGTGCCGCCGGGCCAGATTCCCTTTCTCCACTGGTTCAAATGGGAGGCCTATCTCACCGGCATCTCCGGCCTGATGCTGCTCTTCATCGTCTATTATTTTGGCGGCGGCCTGATGGTCGATCCGAACGTCGCCCATATCGGCCATTGGGAGTCGGTCGGCATCGGCATCGCCGCCATCGCCGGCGGCTGGGCGCTCTATGAGGTCATTTGGCGCTCTCCCTTGAACCGGTTCGAAGGGCTGATGAACCTCTTCTGTTTCCTGCTGCTGGTCGCGATGGCGTATGGCCTCTCCCTCGTCCTTTCGGGCCGCGCCGCCTATATGCATGTCGGTGCCATGATGGGCATCATCATGGTGGCGAACGTGCTCGTCATCATTCAACCGTCGCAGCGCCGGATGGTGCGCGCCAATCGGGCGGGACAAGTGCCCGACCCGGCCTGGGGCCATGCCGCGAAGCAGCGCTCGGTCCACAACAATTATCTGACGCTGCCGGTCGTCTTCGTGATGATCAGCAACCACTTTCCCAATACCTATGCCGAGAAATGGAACTGGGCGATCCTGATCGCGCTGTTCCTGGTCGGCGCCGGGGTGCGCTATTTCCTCAACACCTATGACGGCGGCAGCCGCGTCGCGCCCTATGTCTTGGGTGGCGCGGTCGCGGCGGCGATCGTGCTTGCCCTCGTCACCACCGTGCCGATGAGCGGCGGCGCCGTGCTGCGGCAGCACGTTTCCTTCGCCGAGGCCGATGCCGTCATCGGCCATCGCTGCGTCGAATGCCATTCGGCGCATCCGTCCGACAATGTCTATCACCAGGCGCCGATGGGCATCCGGTTCGATACCGCCCACGAGATCGCCGGCCTGGTGCCGAAGATCAAGCTGATGGCGGTCGATACCGAGGCGATGCCGCTTGGCAACAAGACCGGCATGACGCCGCATGAGCGCGCGCTGCTTCGCGCCTGGCTCGCCGAAGGGGCACCACTTGACTGAGAATGGCACCCGCTATCCCCGCGACATGGCGGGCTATGGCCGCGACTGGCCCGATCCCAAATGGCCGGGGCGGGCGCGGCTCGCCCTCCAATTCGTCATCAATTTCGAGGAAGGCGGCGAGAACTCGATCCTTCATGGCGATGCCGCGGCGGAGGCGTTCCTTTCCGACATCGTCAATGCCGCGCCGCTCCATGGCGTGCGCCACATCAACATGGAATCGCATTACGAATATGGCAGCCGCGTCGGCTGGTGGCGCCTGCGCCGGCTCTTTACCGAACGCAAACTTCCCGTCACCGTGTTCGCAATTGGCATGGCGCTGGAGCGCGTGCCGGAGATCGCCGCCTCGATGGTCGAGGCGGGTTTCGAGGTCGCCTCCCATGGCTGGCGCTGGATCGATTATCAATACATCGACCCGGAGACCGAGCGCGCCCATATCGACCTTGCCCTTGACGCGATCGAGCGGGTCGCCGGGGTGCGGCCGGCCGGCTGGTACACCGGGCGGATGGGACCCAACACCCGGCGCCTCGTCGCCGAGCATGGTGGCCTCCTCTACGATTCCGATTCCTATGCCGACGAGCTGCCTTATTGGGTCGAGGTATCGGGCAAGCCGCATCTCGTCGTGCCCTATACGCTCGAAGCCAACGATATGCGCTTCACGACGCCTCAGGGTTTCGGCAATGGCGAGCAGTTTTTTCAGTATCTCAAAGACACTTTCGACCTGCTCTATGCCGAAGGCGCTGAGACCCCGCGCATGATGTCGGTCGGGCTTCATTGCCGGCTCGTCGGCCGGCCCGGGCGCGCCGCGGCGCTCGCCCGCTTTCTCGATTATGTCGGGACGCACGATCGCGTCTGGATCTGCCGCCGGGTCGAGATCGCGAAGCATTGGCGGAAGAATTTTTCCTATCGGAAATCATGAGCGACCGGCTGACCTTCGGCCGGTTGAACGCCATGGACGGGGCCGATTTCACCGCCGCGCTCGGCGGCGTCTTCGAGCATGCACCCTGGGTCGCGGAAGCGGCGTCGAAGCGGCGGCCTTATCTAAGCGTCGATGCGCTTCACCGGGCGATGGTCGCGGTGGTCGAAGAGGCGTCGCATGACCGGCAATTGGCGCTTATCAAGGCGCATCCCGAACTCGGCGCGACGAAGATTGCGACCGACTTCTCGAAGGCGGAGCAGGCGGCGGCCGGTCTTGCCGCGGTCGAACGCGCCGGGCAGGAAATATTGCGCGACCTGAACCGCGCCTATCGCGACCGCTTCGGCTTTCCCTTCATCCTCGCCGTGAAAGGCCGCGCCCGCGCCGAGATCGTCGCCGCGCTGGAGATGCGCCTCCACAACCCGCCGGAAACCGAATTCCGCACCGCGCTCGATGAGATCGCGAAGATCGCGCGCTTCCGGCTCGACGCCCTCATCGCGGCCGATCCACTCGACGGTGTCGGCGCGCGCCTCCTCGACCAGGCGGACCAACTGGGCGCTATCACCGAGGAGCCGGGCCGCGTCACGCGCACCTTCCTGACGCCGCAGCATCGCGCCGCCGCCGACCGGGTGATCGGCTGGATGCGTGCGGCCGGCATGGCGTCGCGGCTCGACGGGATTGGCAATGTCGTCGGCCGCTATGAAGGCGTGACGCCGGGCCTGCCGGCGCTGCTCCTGGGCTCGCATCTCGATACCGTGCGCGATGCCGGGAAATATGATGGCATCCTCGGCGTGCTGACCGCGATCGAATGCGTCGGCGCGCTCCATGCCCGCGGCACACGTCTTCCCTTCGCGATCGAGGTCCTGGGCTTCGGCGATGAGGAGGGCGTGCGCTTCCAATCGACGCTTTTGGGGAGCCGTGCGGTCGCCGGCACCTTCGATGGGGCCGCGCTCGATCGGCGTGACACCGACGGCAGCAGCCTCGGCGCGGCGTTGCGCCAATTTGGCCTCGATCCGGCGACAATTCCCGCCATCGCGCGGCGGCGCGACCAGGTCATCGGCTATCTCGAACTTCATATCGAGCAGGGACCGGTGCTGGAGGCGGAGGGACTCCCGGTCGGCATTGTCACCTCGATCGCCGGCGTCACCCGCGCCGAATTCGCCATCGCCGGCGCCGCCGGTCATGCCGGCACGGTGCCGATGACGTTGCGCCACGACGCGCTTGCCGCCGCCGCCGAGATGATCCTGGCGATCGAGGCGCGCGCCCGGGCAGAACCCGGCCTGGTCGCCACGGTCGGGCGCATCGCCGCCGCGCCGGGTGCCGTCAATGTAATTGCGGGCGAGGCGCGTTTTAGCCTTGATCTGCGCGCCGCCGATGACGGTATCCGCCGCGCCGCCGATGACGAGATCGTGGCGGCGGCGGAGCGGATCGCTGCCCGGCGCGGCGTTGGGCTGACGATCGACCGCAGCTTCGAATCGCCGGCGGTCGCCGCGTCCGATCACATGATGGCGGCGATCGAGGATGCGATCCGCGCGTTCGGCATCGCGCCGCGGCGCCTTGCAAGCGGCGCCGGCCACGATGCGATGGCGATGGCGGCGCTCGCGCCCATTGGCATGATTTTCGTGCGCTGCAAAGGCGGCATCAGCCACAATCCCCTGGAATCGATCACCGCCGGCGATGCCGAGATCGGCGCCCGGGTACTCGATCGCGTGATTCGCGATTTTCGCGCGGCGTGACTTTCCGGTGACCGATTCGGGCGGATTCGGTTGAACATTGGAAGGGTGTGTGGCCATAATTTCGGGCGAACGGGGTGTTCGCATGGAGGACAAGATGAAGTTCAAAATACTGGTGGCCGCCGCGGCGATCGGCCTCGGCGCGATGATGTTGCCTGGTGCGGGGGAAGCGGCGTCCATCGCGACGATGCCGGTCGTCACCGCTGCGCATAACGGCGCGGTTATCGAGGCGCGGATGGTCTGTCATTGGCGGCGGGTGTGGATTCGCCACCATCGCAATCGTCATGGCCGGTGGATTCACGGCCATTGGGCGCACCGCCGTTTCTGTCATCATATGTGACCGGCGCCGCCGGGACTGCATCAGTTTGAAATCCGGCGCCGTTGACCCCACGTCCCACCCATGCCGCCGTTCATGATATGCTTACCGGCGAGCATGGAGGAATCGAACATGCGCACAGTGACTGCCTACCTGGTCGGGGTCGTGATCGTTCTGGCGATCCTAAATGGCATCTTCTGGCTCACGGGAAACCCGCGCTTCCACGGCCTGAATGTGTTCTCCGTCGGCTTCGTTCTGGGAGCGATTGGCATGTACCTCGCCGCATGGCTCTATGGATATCGCAAAGCGGAGGCGCATTGATGCCCACTGGACCCAAGGGCGAGAAGCGACCGGCCGATGTCGTCGGCAATGCCGTCCACGTCATGAAGGTGCTGACCGGCGAGGCACACGACGCACCAACCGACGACGGCAAGGACAAGGCTGCGCAGGAGCTAGGCCGCAAGGGCGGCGCTGCACGCGCTAAGAGCATGACGCCTGAGCAGCGCGCCGAGGCAGCGCGGAAGGCGGCGGCTAAGCGGTGGACGAAGTAGGTTCTAAGTCCAGTTCCATCTGGTCGCCAAAGCGCTGCGCCACTCGCCGCTCATAGTCCACTTTGCTTGGGGAAGACTCTGCCATTTCCAAAATCCGGCCAAGGTGCATCCGTAGCGCGCGCGCGCCAATCTCGTTCAAAAACTGGAATAGTTTCTTTCGCCTGTCGCCTCCTTGGCCTTTATTCGCACGCAACAATTCCAGGATTTTTCCATGGCTTTTGGCTAGAGGAAAATACACATGGTTCAATGTTAGGTGCTTGAAAGTCCACGGTCTGCCCGTCTCTGGAGCGGCGAGATCGTAAAGTCTATACCATTGCGTATAAAGCTCATTTGGGAATTCCGGCTCGTATTTCTTTGCTTCCTCAAGCACGTATAACTTAAACGCATTAATGGCTTCTTCTGTTGTAGGATTGTAGCCAGCGAGATCATAGACTAAACGTTGAATGCCACTCTTTGCGGAAGCGGTCAGAATGATACGCGCCTGCGTAGCAACGCCTGGACGCCTCAGCCCGAACCGCTCGGCCGCGATTACTGCGGTGCAAACGTCGATTAAAAGGTCCGACTCAAAGCCGTAGACAATGCTCGGTGGTGGGCTATCGGACCCGCCGGTACCCCATTGAAATTTAATGTGATTTTTTAGTTTTTGAAGGATTTCGGACCCGCCCGCTTCCAACATCGCTTTGGTCGCCAGCAGACGTTGAAGAGCGGTACCGCTTGCGGCAAGTCCGAGCGCCTGGCCCATGCCTCGCTGACTGATAACAGCGGTGTGCCGCTCATCATCAAGAACGTAGCAATCAACATCAATGCCGAAGTCTTTGAGGAAGCTGCCCTTGTGGGTCGCCTTAGCTCCCCAGCGCGCGAGCGCTGCCTTCTTTGCAATTTGCTGGCGGACAGCGGGGTTCAAAGCGGCGGCGCGAGCCATCCCGCCGCGAGCGCGCCCCGTTTTGAAAAGATCATTGCTCATTGCAAGCATCCCGTCACATTAATGTGCTTGCATTATCGGTTCGTCACCGCCACCATGCAAGCATTATATTCCTCCCCGGTGCTTGCAAAATATGCTTGACGCTGCGCATAAAAGTTCACATACTATGGGCATGAACAAGCTGCCCGTCGCCAAGCGCGCCCAAATCCTCACCCTTCTCACCGAGGGCATGAGTATGAGGGCGATCGCCCGCGTCGCCGATGTGAGCTTCAACACCGTCGCCAAGGCTCTGGTCAATGCCGGCGCTGTCTGCGCTGAAATGCACGACGAAATGGTGCGAGACGTGACGGCGCGCCGAGTGCAGTGCGACGAAATCTGGGCATTCAACTATTGCAAGGAGCGCACGGTCGCGACGGCCAAGGCTGCACCGGCTGACGCTGGCGATATTTGGACCTGGACGGCCATTGACGCCGACTCCAAGCTGATCGTCAGCTATCTCGTTGGCGACCGCTCAGGGGCCACGGCCATCGAATTGATGGACGATCTGCAATCGCGCCTGACCCATCGCGTCCAACTCAGCACGGACGGCCACCGGGCCTACCTTGAGGCGGTCGAGGGTGCTTTTGGCGGCGACGTGGACTATGGGCAGGTCATCAAGATGTACGGCGCGACGCCGTCCGCGCCCGGCCGCTACAGCCCTGCCGAATGCACCGGCATCAAGAAGGTACGGGTTGAGGGCAACCCCGACGCCAAGCACGTCAGCACGTCCTACGTGGAAGCCCACAACAAGACGATGCGGATGCACATGCGCCGGTTCACGCGGCTGACGAACGGCCACAGCAAGAAGGTCGCGAACCATGCTCACATGGTCGCCCTCTACACGATGTTCTACAATTTCATTCGCACCCACGGGAAGCTGCGGATGACGCCGGCAATGGCCGCTGGCATCGCGACCACGTTCCTCACCTTTGAGGACGTGCTGGCGCGGATCGACGCGGCTCAGGCTCCCCAGGTTCGCGGCTCCTACAAAAAGCGGGCGGCGATTTCAAACTGACGCAGTCCCGCGCCGCCCGGTTCATTGACAAATTCGGCCTGAACCCGTAAGACGCCGCTTCCGCTGCGCCGGGCAACTTCGTGGCAACGGAGGGGTTGCCGAGCGGTCAAAGGCAGCAGACTGTAAATCTGCCGACGTACGTCTTCGAAGGTTCGAATCCTTCCCCCTCCACCAGTGCCGTATTTCATGGGGTTTCATCCGGTCTCACGAGATACCATAAAATCAAGGTATTACCAATAGTTATAGGACATTTGTCCGAGAATCTTTGGTGATATTTGATGCCTGTAGCGCGCTCCAGCTTGTATAGTAGCACGAGTAACGCCATAAAGGGCGAACCATGCACTTGAACAAGCTGACGGTGCGCGAAGTCGAGGCCGCGAAGAAGGCGGGTAGGGCGGTCGGCGACGGCGGCGGCCTGTGGTTCATCGCGTCGCGTCGCGGCAGCTCATTTTGGGCCTTCCGCTACAGCCATGACGGCCGGGCGCATTCTATGGGGCTCGGGGTTTATCCCGACCGCACCCTCGCGGAGGCCCGTGAACTCGCGACAGACGCGCGGCGGCGGCTTCAGAATGGGCGTGACCCGCTCCAACACCGCCGGGCGGAGGAAGTCGAGCGGCGAGCGGAGGAGGCGAGGCGCGTCACCTTCCGTCAAGTCGCCGAGCAATTCATCGAGGATCACGCGGCCGGGTGGGGCAACGCCAAGCATTCTTGGCAGTGGGGCCGGACACTGGAGCTTTTCGCTTATCCCATCATCGGCGATAAGGCCGTTGGCGATATCTCGACGGATGACGTGCTTGCGGTACTGCGGCCGATCTGGACGACGAAGGGGGAGACGGCGAGCCGGGTCCGCGGGCGGATCGAAAATGTCCTCGACGCGTCCCGAGCCGCCGGCTTACGCGAAGGCGACAATCCCGCTCACTGGCGAGGGCATCTCGATAAGCTCCTTCCGTCTCAGTCAAGGACGCGGTCGGTAGAACACCACGCCGCGCTCCCCTATGCCCAGCTGCCCACCTTCTGGAAACGTCTCGACGACGACACCGGCATCGCTGCCAAGGCGCTGCGCTTCACGATCCTCACCGCAGCCCGTACAGGCGAGGTGTTGGGCATGACGTGGGATGAAATCCGCCTCGACGAGCGAATTTGGATCGTGCCTGCGGGAAGGATGAAGGCTGGCCGCCAACATCGAGTGCCGCTATCGGTGGCGACCCTCGCCATCCTCGACGAAATGCGAACCATTACGGGCGGCGAGGAATATGTCTTCCCCGGCATGCGGCCGCACAAGCCCCTCAGCAACATGTCCATGGTCGCGGTGCTGAGGCGCATGGGCCGCGGCGGTCTCACCGTGCATGGCTTCCGGTCCTCCTTCCGCGACTGGTGCGCCGAGCGTGGGGTTGACCATGACCTCGCCGAAATGGCGCTCGCTCATACCGTGGGAAACAAGGTCGAGGCCGCGTACCGCCGAAGCGATCTGTTTGAGCGTCGCCGGGCGCTGGCCGAATTTTGGGCAGCCTTCAGTATTGGTGAGTGTGAAATTGCATCCGACAATGACTCTACCGCCAAAACGCATCAACGCATTGATATCGTTGCGGAATCCTAGAATCAAGAGGATCAGGCTTCGCGCGAACGCGACCCCTCTCAAGACCGGGAATTTCACGCACAATCAAAGGCATGTGTGACTTTTAGACGGGGTCATTGTTGCGCGCGTTTTCACAGCTTGTTCAGTGATGCGAACATCGATCACGTTCATCTTTGTCTCCACAGGGTGATGGATCGTTCAACCCCACTCTGCCACAGAGCGGATCGCTATCCGCCGCCATAGGATCTGTCGACCGCGGGTTCGCTTTTTTCGTACGCCTGCCGGCGTTCGAAACTTTTTGCGAAAGCGGACATTCAGTCATCATGTCAGTCGGCCCCAAAGGCGAGCGAGATTCGCTGCCCGAGTCGTCGAAGTGGGAGCGAGGTCGGTACCAGGTTGACCAGGATCTGACTCCTCGACAAACTATAACTTACTCCTTTGAGGTCGAGGCTTAGCCCGAGGCGAATACAGAGCAGCAGAAGATCGGTAAGCGTGCATCGGTGCTCGTGAAAACACATCGCGCGTCCCCACGCCGATTAGCTTTCAGGAATGGGCGCCACGCTATGCGTGACGGCAACGGCACGCGCGGGTTCGGGCGACGCGGCAGGCACCTGCGCTCCAGGAAGCAGCACCTCCACGCAGCTTGCCGCGGTGGCGAAGCCCACCCGGCCGCCGTGATTGCGCACCACTTGGCGGACGATGGCGAGACCGAGACCGGAGCCGGGGGTCGAGCTGTCGAGCTTGCGAAAGCGCTCGAAGACCGCTTCTTCCTGTCCGACCGGGATGCCGTCGCCTTCGTCGCTGATCTCGACGACCCATAGCGGGCGCGGCGCTGAGGGCGACGGGCGGATCGCGACGCCAACCGTGCCGCGCCCGTGGACCAGAGCATTCTCCAGCAGATTGCGAATGACATCGCGCAAATCGTCGGCACGCCCGTACACCGGGGTGAAATCCGGCAGATCGACCACGAGGCGCCGGTCCTCGGCCTCGGCGAGCGGCACGATGGCGGCGGCCGCCTCGCGCGCGACACGAGAGAGATTCACCAGGGGCAGGTCTTCCGGACGTTCCTGACGCGCAATCGCTTCCTTGCGGGCCAAATCCATCAGCTGGCCGATGAGGCGGCCCATCTGACCCAATTCCCGCTCGATGGCCGCCCACTCGAATTTGCCGCTGATTCGGGCGCGCTGAAGACGCAGGTTCAGAACCGCGAGCGGCGTGCGCAGCTCATGGGCGGCATCGGCCGTCAGGCGGCGCTCCGCCGCGTAGGCGCGCGCCAGGCGATCGAGCGCGCCGTTGACCGCGTCGACCAGCGGCCGAATCTCGCCCGGCAAGCCCTCCGACGAAATGCGCAGCTCGGGATTGGCGGGGCCGACTAGCGCCGCTTCCTTGGACGCGCGCGCCACCGGGCGCAGGCTCCAGCCGCTCACGAACCAGATCAGGACCAGCGCGAGCAAGGCGAAGGGGACGAGGATCAGGACCTGTTCCCAGTCCTCGGCGAAGAGGCTGTCGGCAAGAGCGTCGCGATCGAAGTCGCCGCGGCTCACCACCGCGACGTATCCGTCGTTGCCGCGCATGGCAATCACGGCCCGCTCGTCGCGGCCGACGCCGACAAAGCGCAACGGCACCAGCGATCGCGACGGCGACAGCGCGACGGCCGCCAGGGGCTTTGCGAGATTGGGCGAGCGCGCTACCGGCTGTCCTGCCGGATCGAACACCGTATAGGCGTAAAGCCGCGACGGATCGCCATAGGCCTTGCGCCAATCGGGCGGCAACGCCATCGCGACCGTGCCGTCGGGGCGAGGTTCGATGGCTTTCAGGACGGCATCGGCTTGCGCCTGGATCGTTTGCAAGCGGATGTCGCGCACGAGGCCGTGCACTTCGAGCCGGTAGGAGACCAGCGTCGCGCCGACGCCGAGGGTGAAGATCGCCGTCATCACCACCAGCAGCCGGCCGCGCAGGCTGGGCGGCCCGCTCATTCGGTCGCGCATTCGGTCAGCCGATAACCGATGCCCCATTTGGTTTCGATGTGAAGCGCGGCATGCGCCGCCGCGAGCTTGCGGCGCAGCCGCGAGACCGCCGCTTCCAGCGCGTTGGCGCTGCCGGCATCGTCCAGCGAATAAAGCCGCTCCTCCAGCACGTCCTTGGCGATCACCTGGCCAGGCACTTTGAGGAGTTCCTCCAGCAAGGCGGCCTCGCGGCGGGTCAGCTCGATCGGCGCGCCGGCGACGGTTGCCGCCCGCGACGCGGTGTCGAATTGCACCCCGCCCGCTTGATAGACGATCCCTTGCCGGCGGCCGGGCCGCCGCAGTACGGCGCGCAAGCGCGCGTCCAGCTCGCCGAGATCGAAGGGCTTCACGATGTAATCGTCGGCGCCGCCATTGAGGCCCAGGAGCCGGTCGTCGATGTTGTCCCGGGCGGTCAGAATGATCGCCGGCACATCCGCGATCGAGCGGCGCAACCCCGCCAGCACGTCCATACCGTCGACGTCCGGCAGCCCGAGATCGAGCACGACCGCATCGAACCGCACGGCCGTCGCGATCGCGAGCGCGTCCTCGCCGCAGCGGACGGCATCGACGGCAAAGCCGCGCTCGCCGAGATGATCGGCGATCATCTCCCGCATCGCATTGTTGTCCTCAACCAGTAGCACTCGCATGAAAGGACTCCGGCCAGCCTCGGCAATCTAGCCCCGACTCCTGACCGAAGGCTGACGTCCGATATCATGACGCGCTTCGCCGTGCGGCGCCGTCAGGACTTGGTCAGCAACGCATGTCAAGGTCGCGCGGCGCTGTCGGCAGACCGAAAGGTGACTCGTGTCAGGAACGATATCAAGCCGTCCGCTGCCGCAGGGCGGCGGCGGACGGTGGGGCCGTAGCGCCCGGGCTCTGACTTCCGTCGCCTTGCTGGTGCTGGCGGGATGCGCCGGTTACCATCCGCTGCCGCTGGCCCGGACAGCCGATCTGAAGCGCAACCTCGCTAGTCTCGATACAATCGTTCCCGCGGGCCCCGGCGACCCGGCGCAGCCGATCGCCATCGACAAGCCGCTCACCATCAATGCGATCGGGCTGCTTGCGATCCTCAACGATCCGGCCCTCAAATCCGAGCCCGGCGAAAAAGCCGTGGCGCGATCGGGCCTCGTCCAAGCCAGTCTCCTCCCCAATCCTTCCGCCGGTTTGAGCTATGCCGCCCTGCTCGGCGGCCCCGGAACGGCGCCAGCCTACGCGGCGTCGCTGTCGCAGGACATCGCCTCGATCATCACCTACCGCGCCCGCGTCAACGCGGCCAAGGCCCATGTGGCAGAGGTCAACGCCGATCTGCTGTGGCGCGAATGGCAGGTAGCGCAGAAGGCGCGGCTCTTGGGACTCGACATCGCCGAAGAAGATCGCTCGATCGCGCTCGCCACGCACGAGCGCGACCTCATCGCCGGCGAGGTCGCGGCGGTGCGCAAGGCGACGGCCGCCGGCAACCTCGCCCTGCCGGCGCTGGCTCCCCTCCTTGCCGCCGAGGCGTCAGCCGAGAAAACATTGGCAACGCTGACACTCGATCGCGAGCAGAACTGGCAGGGTCTCGACGGCCTGCTCCGCCTCCTGCCCGATGCGCGTTTCGCCATCGCGCCGCCGTCCTTGCCGGCGCCGCCGCCGAACGTGGCGAGGCTGATCGCGAGCCTGCCCGCGCGGCGGCCCGATCTCGTCGCCTTGCGTCTTGGCTATCGCGTCGCCGACGAGAATGTGCGCGCGGCCATTCTCGGCCAGTTTCCGGCCTTCGTCCTGGGCGGAAGCTGGGGCTCCGACACGACCGGCGTCGTCTCCGCCGGCCCGACTGTCACGTTCGATCTGCCGATCTTCGACCGCAATCAGGGGCATGTGGCGGCAACCCGCGCCACGCGCCTCCTTCTGAAAGAGCAATACCAGTCGCGGCTCGACCAGGCGGTCGTCGCCGTGCGCGGGCTGATCGCGCAGGCCCGCGGTCTCGCGGTCGATCTCGCGCGGGCGCGGCGGGCGGCGGATGCGGCCCGGACCCTCGCCAAAACCGCGCGCAGCGCCTATGCCCAGGGCAATCTCGATCAGCGCAGCCTGACCGATTACGAGACCGCGGCGCTGGAGCGCGAACTGACCGCGGTCGGCATCGGGCGCAGCCTCGGCGAGGCGGAGATCGCGGCGACCATCGAATTGGGCCTCGGCCTGCCGCAGACCACCATCGCCGCCCAGGGCCGTTCGCCATGATCCGGCGCGCCCTCTTGCTGTGCGCGGTGATGATGGCCGCGGTGGCGGCGCGCGGTGCCGCCGCGAAGGAGCCGAGCGTCCTCGTGCAGACGACCGCACTTCATCGCGGCAGGCTGCCGAGCCTCATCACCGCTTACGGGACGGTCGCGGCCAATCCGATGGCGCGGCAGACCGTCGTCGCCCCGCTGGCGGCGGTGGTCGAGCAGGTCTATGTCCGGCAGGGCGAACTGGTCGCCAAGGATGCGCCCTTGGTCCGCATCCGTCCTAATCCCACGGTCGCCTCCGCCTACGCGCAGGCGCAAGCGGCGGTGCGGGCGGCGCACATCGGTGCCGCGCGCACCCGGAAGCTGGTCGGCCAGCATCTCGCGACCCGGCAACAGCTCGCGGCGGCCGAGAACGCCGAAACGGATGCCCGCGCGACCCTTGCCGCGCTGAGCGCGCAAGGCGCGGGCGGCGTCACCATCCTGCGCGCGCCGTTTCGTGCCGTTGTCACCGTGGTTTCCACCAGTGCCGGCGCGCTGGCGGCGGAAGGCACCGCCTTGCTCGATCTCGCCCGGCCCGAGGCTCTGGTTCTCCGCGTCGGCGTCATGCCAGCCGAGGCCGCCGCGATCAAGGTCGGCGATCCGGCGGCCGTCACGCCGCTCGGCGAGCGCGCGGCCTCTAGCGGCAAGGTGCTCGCCGCCGGATCGGTGGTTGAAGCGAGCAGCGGGCTCGTGCCGATCGAGATCGCCGTGCCCGGCGACACCTTGCTCGCGGGCGAAATGGCAAAGGCCGTGATCACCACGGGCACGGTCGAGGGCTTTGTCGTCCCGCATGCCGCAATCCTGATAGACGGTCGGGGCAGGACCTATGTCGTGCAGGCGGTGAATGGCTTCGCGCGACTAATCCTCGTCACGGTGCTGGCGGCGGTCGGGGACCAGGACGTGATCGCGGGTCCGCTGTTGCCCTCGGCGGCGCTGGTCCTGGCCGGAAACTACCAGCTGCAAAACGGGATGAAGGTGCGGCGCTCCGATCCGGCCGGAAAGGCGGCGCCGTGAGTTTTGTCGATTGGATCGAGCATCATCGGCGCTCGCTGCTGTTCGTCGCCTTCGCGCTCGGCCTTGCCGGCGTCGCGGCCACGCTCACTTTGCCGGTAGCGTTGTTTCCAGTGGTGAGCTTTCCGCGCCTCAGGATCGAGATCGCCACCGGCAGCATGCCGGCAAAGCAGATGCTGCTCGAAGTGACGGAGCCTCTCGAAGAGGTCGCGCGGGCGGTGCCCGGCGTAGTCAACGTCACCTCCATCACCTCGCGCGGCAGCGCCCAGTTCTTCGTCGATTTCCCGTGGGGGACCGACATGGCGCGCGCCCTCTTGAGCGTCGATGGCGCCTTCGCCCAGGAACTGCCGTCGCTGCCGAAGGGCACGTCTTACGATGCCATCCAGATGAGTCCCAGCATCATCGACCCTTTTGTCTCCTATGCCCTCATCTCCGACAAGGTCCCGCCCGCCGCCCTCCGCCGGATGGCCAAATACCAGATCGTGCCGCTCCTGACCGGTATCCCCGGGATACTGCGGGTCGGCGTTCTCGGCGGCGCCACGCCCGAGATCGAGGTCAAAATCTCGCCCGAGCGGCTGCGCGCGCATGGCCTCACTCTCGCCGATGTCGCCAAGGCGTTGGCGGCGGGCAACACGATCACCGCCGTCGGCCGCATCGAGGACAACGATCTTTTGTTCCTCGCCATCAACAACAACGCCTTCTCCTCGGTCGATTCCGTGCGGCAGGTGGCGCTGCGGGCGGGCACCGGAATGCTGCGCCTCGATCAGATCGCCAATGTGGAGATCGGCACCGTCCCGCGCTGGCTCCTTGTCGTCAACAACGGCCGGCCCGCGGTCACCATCGATGTGTTCCAGCAGAACAGCGCGGATTCGCTGGCGCTCGCCAAGGAGGTGAGCACGCGGCTCGCCGCGTTCATGAAGACCCAGCCCAAATCGATCCATCTCGATAAATGGTACGACCAGACCCAGCTCGTTAGCTCGTCGATCGCCGCACTCGAGGAGGCGATCCTGATCGGTCTCGTCTTCGCCGCCTTCGTGATCCTGGGGTTTCTGCGGAACTGGCGGGTGACGCTGGTCGCTATGATGATCGTGCCCCTGTCGGTGCTGATCACGGTGCTGTTGCTCTCCGTGCTGGGGCTGTCGTTCAACATCATGACGCTCGGCGGCATCGCCGCCGCCATCGGTTTGCTCATCGACGACGTGATCGTGATGATTGAGCAGATCGCCCGCCGCGCCGGCGTGCCCAATGTCGAAGAGGCGCATCTCACGGTCCTGTATGCCGCGCGCGAGTTCCTCGCGCCCCTCCTGGGGTCGAGCCTCGCTACCATCATCATCTTCATCCCGCTCGCGTTTCTGTCGGGCGTCACCGGCGCCTTCTTCAAATATCTGTCGCTGACCATGGCCTCGGCGCTCGTGATCTCGTTCATTCTGACGGCATTCACGGTGCCGCTGCTGGCCCGCAGCATGGTCGACTTCCAGCGCTGGCAGGACCCGGCCCATGGCCGCGAGACCTGGCTGCGGCGCACGCACGCCCGCGTTCTGCGCCGGCTGTTCGCGACTCCCACCCTCATCGCGGTTGGCGTCGCCGTTCTGATCGGGCTGGGGGTTTTTGCCTATGGCCAAGTGAAGACGGGGTTCCTGCCGCGCATGGACGAAGGCGGCTTCGTGCTCGACTACCAGACCGCGCCCGGCACCTCGCTCGCCGAGACCAATCGCGAGCTCGAAGAGGTGCAGGCGATCCTGAAGCGCAACCCTTATGTCGATACCTATTCGCGCCGCACCGGGGCCGGGTTCGGCGGTGACTTCGCCGAAAGTTATCAGGGGGATTTCGTCGTCCATCTGACCCCCGCCGCACGCCGGCCGGCAATCTGGACGGTGATGGATGATCTGACCGCCGAGATCACCAACCAGGTTCCGGGCGTCCGCTTCGACATCCATCAGCTCCTGGGCGACATGATCGGCGACATGGTCGGCCGCCGCCAGCCGGTGGTGATCGAATTGCGGGCCAAGAACCCCGAGGTGCTGGGCGGCGTCGCCCGTAAGGTGGCGAAGGCCATCGCCTCGGTGCCGGGCATCGAGCCGGCGTCGGTCGATAGCGGCGTCGTGCCGGCCGGGGACGCCCTCGAAATTCATGTCGATCCCGCGGCCGCGGCGATGGAGGGCATGACGCCGGCCGAGGTCAAGGCGCAGCTCTACGCCCATCTGCACGGCGACCTGGTGACCCGCTATCTCGGCACCGTTCAGCAAATCGGGGTGCGGCTGTGGCTCGCGCCGACCCGTAAAGGCATTCACCGCGACCAACTCGGCAATCTGGCGATCCACGCGCCGGGCGGCCATGTGTTCCCGCTGGCGACTGTCGCCACGGTCAAGTTCGTGGCCGGCCAGCCGGAGATCACCCGTTCCAATCTCGCTCAAATCGTCGCAGTCACGGCCGAGACTTCGGGCGCCGCGGGTCTCGGCTCGACCATCGGCGCCGTCAAGCGCGTTCTCGCGCGGCCCGGCTTGCTGCCGCACGACGTCTATTACACGATCGGCGGCGCCTATGAGCAGCAGCAGATCGCGTTTCGGGGCCTCATCAAAGTGTTCGCCGCCGCGGCGCTGGCCGAGATCGTGTTGCTGCTGTTTCTCTATGAGCGCTTTCTCCTGCCAATCATCATCATGGCGAGCTCGCTGGTCTCGACAAGCGCCGTCTTCATCGGTCTCTGGATCGCGGGTGTCGAGCTCAACATCACCGCCATGATGGGCATGGTGATGATCGTCGGCATCGCGACCGAGATGGCGATCTTCCTGGTATCCGAGTATCAGGCACTCGCGCGCACGATGCCGCCGCGCGAGGCGGCGTTCGAAGCGGCGCTCAACCGCCTTCGACCCATCACCATGAGCACACTCGCGATGATCCTCGCGCTCATTCCGCTCGGCGCGGCGATCAGCGGCTCGGGTGACCAGATGCTGCAACCGCTGGCGATCGCGATCATCGCCGGCATCACGGTACAGCTCCCCTTGGTGCTTCTTGCAATACCGGTTGCAATCGGACTTGCTTCCCGTGACCATGTGGACTCGCAAACAGCGTAGCAATTGGGCGGGAACGGTCGAGGTTGGCATTTCGTCAGAAGTATTGGTTCTCAATGGCATCCAGACTCTTTGGGAAGGCCTTTGCTATTGCATCAGCCAACCAGGGGGTTCCCAAGATTGCCTGGCCACGTCTGTGCCAATGTCCGCCAGCCGCCGATCTCGACCCTTAATCTCGCCCGCATGATACCGTTCTCGGCGGTCTGGGCCGGCGCGGTGCGGTATGAGCGTCTCGGCGGGCCGCCGCTGTTTTCCGCATCGACGATACCGGCGAACGAGCCTGACCGCGGAATGGGTCGCGACACTCCTCGCCCACGTATGCTTCACCGTCACGCCGGAGCTCAAGGAACATCTCTGGTCCGCAAACGAGCGAACATGCCGCGAGGGCACCGAGTGCCGCCGACCACAAAAGCCCATGACCGGCGCTAACGGCAAGACGATGAACACGACCTCCGTCCCTTTCAACAGCACTGCTTTGAAGGCCGCTAGTGTTGTGTCCCATTAATAACATTACATAGTC
>JBOHLV010000294.1:0-4794 GCA_050729815.1 Allostellaceae bacterium | reverse complement strand
GACAGGGACGTGGGCAATTTCCTACTATTGCGACTTCCGCGATTCGTCGCTTCCGGCGGCGAAAGCAGGGATGACGGGCCGCGAAGCCCACGGCCGGCCAGCCGCTATTCGTCGCAACCTCTATCGTGGCGATGGGGTTCCGCGGCCGACATTATCCCAATGCGGCGTTCGTCGCCGCGGGGCGGTGCGGAATTCTGCGGCGATTTTACGACGCCGGACCAACAAAGCTGTAGTGGCTTTCATATGGGCTCGAAAGAACCTTATGATTCTGCGAGTTCCTGGTCGAACCGATGGTCAAGGTCGGCGCCGACCAGGGCCGCCGGGCGCCGCCGGGGGCGCGCGGCGGCGGGCGAGCTTCAACATCGGGCGCTGAACTCTCGTCCGACGCGTGGGTCGAGTTGGGACACATCATCGATTCTCCATTTTAGAGAAAATATCTCTTACGGCTTTCGGAAACGATAGAGTAACAAAATTCTCCGACAAGCGCATCATCGATCGCTCTTCCGTTTCATATACATATAGGACGTTTATGAACCAAAGCGGGATGGTCATTGGCGCTGCTTGGCCAATTTCGCGCCGGCATTGCGCCGGCGTCGCGCCGGCTCAGGCGGCGATGTCTTCCGCCGCCGGGACGCGGGTGATCGGGTGTGCCTGAAGCGCGGGCAGCACTTCCTTCGCGAACCGGCGGATTTGGTGGAGGAACATGTCCTGCGGCAGGGCGCCGCGATTCATGCTGACCAGCACGGTCTCGGCGCCGGCATGCTCGGCGGCGGCGATGATCTTGTCGCGCACCTCATCGGCCGGCCCCCACGGCGCCGTCGCGGCGAAGCGCTCGACATCCGCCATGGTCATGCCGCGGAACTCGGCCCGCGCCCGCGCCGCCGCCTGCCGGTTCTCCGGCCGGATATAGTCCATGGAGCTCGAGCTGACATAGCCCTTTTCCTTTGCCACCGCGGTTTCGGTGATGTTGCCATGGCTGAACAGGGTGCGATGGAAATAGAGATGATAGGGCGCGGCCTCCGCCACCGCCATTTCCTTGCTGTCGGCGACATGGGCGCCGATGCCGAGCGAGAGATGTTGCGGCGTCACGGTAAAGCCGTGGCGGTTCATCGCCTTGGCATAGTAGCGCACGATGTCCTCGGTAAGGCCGCGGCCGCCAAGCCCCGGCGTGATCGGGGCGTTGTGCCGCGCCGCCCAATCGATCGATTCCTTGCTGGTGGTGATCGGAATCCAGATCGGCGGATGCGGCTGCTGCTTGGGGCGCGGCCAGGTCGCGACGTCGCGATAGTGCCAGTATTTGCCGTCATGGGAGAATTTCTCCTCGGTCCAGGCCTTGAGGATGATTTCATGCGCCTCCTCATAGCGGGCCCGGGATTCCCGCTGATCGACGCCATAGACATTGTATTCGCGGGGAATGCCGCGGGCGAAGCCGGAGATGAGCCGGCCGTCGGAGAGACAGTCGAGCATCGCCAACTCCTCGGCGAGGCGCAGCGGCTCATGCAGCGGCAATAGGTTGCCATAGATGAGGAGCTTCGCCTGCCGGGTCCGCTGCGACGCCGCGGCGGCGAGGAGATTCGGCGAATTCATGAGGCCATAGGGCGAGGTGTGGTGCTCGTTGAAGGCGATGCCGTCATAGCCGAGCCGGTCGATCTCCGCCCAGGCGTCCAAATGCTCGGCATAGGTGCGGACCGCGACCTCAGGCTTGAAATGGCGCTTTTCCAAGGGAAACGGCAGCTCGTCCCCGACCTTCAGATGGTCGAGATGCTCGCCGTAAGGCAGGAGATCGAAGATAAAGACTTTCATTGCGGGGGGCGTTTCCTTCAGCCGCCGGCCTTGGCTGCCGGCGGGGCCAAGTTACGGCGCGGGTCCGGCCTCGGCAAGGCCGGCGCGGCGCGGACGGGTCAGAATAATGCTGGCTTTCCCGAATCGTCGGGCGTTTGGTCAACCAAGCCAATCCTGTGTTACAGTCGGTCACTAACAATCATATCCTGGGGGAACGCCATGAACTTGCTCGAACCCTATCGGCCGCAACTCCTCAGCATTCTGCGGATCACGACCGCGCTGTTCTTTTTGGAACATCCGGCCGCGAAATTTCTCCATTGGCCGTTCGTGCCCTATTTCGCGCATCTGTCGCCGCTGTCCTGGCCGATCGGGATCGCCGGCATCATCGAGACCGTCTTCGGCCTGTTGCTGCTGATCGGCATCATTCCGCGAATTGCCGCCTTCATCCTGTCGGGCGAGATGGCGATCGCCTATTTCATGTATCATGTGGCGCATGGCGGCATCCTGCCGATCCTGAACCACGGCGAACCGGCGGTGCTCTACTGCTTCATCTTCCTCTTTATCGCGGCCGCCGGCCCGGGTCCGTGGTCGCTCGACGCGTTGTGGCGCAAGGATCGGGCGACCGCCTAGAAACCGGGTGGGCCGGCGACCCAATCGAAACGGCGGCGGCCGGCTTGCCGCGACGGCGCGACGCCCTATAATGCGGCGCTTTCGCGGGGAGCGTGGTGGCACCTGCCGTCGGCATCATCATGGGCAGCCAGTCCGATTGGGAGACGATGCGTCATACCGCGGAGACGCTCGCCGCCCTCGGCATCGCGCATGAATGCCGCATTGTCTCGGCCCATCGCACGCCGCGGCGCCTCGTCGCTTATGCCGAAGGGGCGCAGGCGCGCGGCCTCAAGGTGATCATCGCCGGCGCCGGCGGCGCGGCGCATCTGCCAGGCATGGTGGCGTCGTTGACGAATTTGCCCGTATTGGGCGTGCCCATCGAAACCGCCGCGCTCAAGGGTATCGACAGCCTGCTCTCGATCGTGCAGATGCCGGGCGGCGTGCCGGTCGGCACCCTCGCCATCGGCAAGGCCGGCGCGATCAACGCCGCGCTCCTCGCCGCCGCAATCCTGGCGCTATCCGATCCCGCGGTGGCGGCGGCGCTCGATCGTTGGCGGCGCGAACAGACCGACGCCGTGGCGGAAACGCCGACGGCGCAGTGACGGAAGGTGATTGCGCCGGGCGGCATCATCGGCATTCTGGGCGGCGGCCAGCTCGGCCGCATGACCGCGCTCGCCGCCGCGGCGCTCGGCTATCGCTGCCATATCTATTGCCCGGAACCCGCCTCTCCGGCAATGCAGGTGACACCGCTCGCCACTGTCGCCGGCTATCATGACCGGGCGGCGCTCGAACGCTTTGCCGATGCGGTCGATGTCGTCACCTTCGAATTCGAGAATTTGCCAGCGGCGACGGTCGCGACCCTCGCCGCCAGGAAGCCGGTGCATCCCGGCGCCACGGTGCTGGCGACCTGCCAGGACCGGCTCATCGAGAAGGATTTCGTCCGGGCGCTCGGCATCGCGACCACCGCGTATCGTCGGGTCGCCGGCATTCGTGACCTCTCGGCGGCGATCGCCGAGATCGGCCCCCATGCCATCCTCAAGACCGCCCGCTGGGGCTATGACGGCAAGGGCCAGGCAGCGATCGGCCCCGGCGACGATGCCGTGGCGGCATGGGACGCAATCAGCAACGCCGCGGCGATCCTCGAAGCGCGGGTCGATTTCGCGATGGAGATCTCGGTCGTCATCGCCCGGGGCGCCGATGGCGCGCTTGCGGCCTATCCCGCGGTCGAGAACCGGCATCGCAACCACATCCTCGACACCACCATCGCCCCGGCGCCGATCGCGCCGGCCATCGCCGCCGAGGCCCAGCGTATCGCCCGTGCCGTCGCCGAAGGGCTTGATCTGGTCGGCGTCGTCGGCGTCGAGATGTTCGTGACCAAGGCCGGCGCTCTCCTCGTCAACGAACTGGCGCCGCGCCCCCACAATTCCGGTCATTGGACCATCGATGCCTGCGTGACGAGCCAATTCGAGCAACTGGTCCGCGCGGTCTGCGACCTGCCGCTCGGATCGACTGCGGCGCATTCGGCGGCGGTGATGAAGAATCTCATCGGCGAGGAGATCGCGGGTTGGCGTGCCGCGATCGCCGAGCCCGCGGCGAAGCTGCATCTCTATGGCAAGGCCGAGACCCGCCCCGGCCGCAAGATGGGCCATGTCACCCGCCTCTTGCCACGACAGGATGATAAAGGCTAAGCGATCACGGCGTCGCCTTGTCGCCGGCCGAGCGCTCGTCGGTGTGAAGCGCATCGGCAAGACGCGTCTTGGCGCTGCCGGGGCGCAGCGGCCGTTGCTGGCTTTCGTGCGGCGCCCAGGCGGTCAGGGTCGCGATCTCGAACCGCGCGGTGACGCGGCCGTCCGGCCGGACGGCCGCGTCACCATAAAGCTCGATCGCCCGGGCGAGGGTGGCACGGCGGGTGAAGCCGCGGCGGCGCTCGGCGGCAACATTGCCTTCGCCCATCGCCCGAAGATCGCGCATCAGCTTCAGGGGATGGTCATAACTGACCTCGATCGTGTCACTGTCGATCACCGGCAGGGCGAGGCCCGCGCGCTGCAACAGCGCGCCGAGATCGCTGGCGTCGGCGAACGGCGAAACCCGGATGCCGGCACCGCCCTCTTCCAGCAGTTCCGCGTCCATCCAGGCGCGACGCAAGGCGGCGAGCGTGTCGCCGGCGAAGAGAGCCGCGAGGATCAGCCCGTCCGGCTTCAGCATGTGCCGCAATTGCGCGAGCGCGCCCGGCAGATCATTGACGTGATGGAGATCGAGGACGCTCACGACGAGGTCGAAACTTTGGGGCTTGAAGGGTAGCGCCTCGGCCTCGGCGACGAGCCGCGGCGCCGGCGCGCGCCGGGCGAATTCGAGGGCCGCGTCCATCTCGATCAGCGTCTCGATGCCGCCGCGGCCCTTCAG
>JBOHLV010000293.1:0-6775 GCA_050729815.1 Allostellaceae bacterium | reverse complement strand
GATCTTTATGCCACCGGCCATCTCGCCTTGTTGTCCGGGCGTGAATGCTGGCTGGTTCTCAGCCCCGGCAGCTATTACGGCACGCAGAATTTCCTCACCGTCAACATTCCGCCATTGTGGGATCCGGTGCTCACTTTCATCCTTAGTCTGCCGGCATTCATTTCGGCGGGGGTGTTGGGGGCTTTGTTCTGGCTGGGCTCGCGCAAGCCCGAGCCCAAGGCCAGAAAAAAGCCACGTCCGGTCAACTGATCTCACTCTTGAACGGGCGCGCGAGCAGGCCGGCAATGGCATCGTCGATCGGCGCGTCGCGATGGAGGATGGCGGCGACCGCGTCGGTGATCGGCATCTCGATGCCAAGCCGCACCGCCAGCGCGGCGGTGGCCGCGGCCGAATCGATCCCCTCGGCCACCGAGCGGCGCTGAGCGAGAATTTCGTCCAGCGTCTCTCCTTGGCCCAGCGCCCGCCCGAGGGAATAGTTGCGCGACTGCCGGCCGGTACAGGTGAGGACGAGATCGCCAAGACCGGAGAGGCCCATCAGCGTCTCGATCCGTCCCCCCTTGGCGAGGGCGAGGCGCACCATCTCGGCAAGCCCCCGGGTGATGAGCGCGGCGCGGGCGTTGTCGCCGAGACCGCGTCCCTCGACAATGCCGCAGGCGATCGCCATTACGTTCTTCACCGCGCCGCCAATCTCGGCGCCGACGATATCGGCCGAGAGATAGGGGCGGAAATAACGCGTCCCCAGCGTGTCGACGAGATCGCGCCCCAACACCTCGTTCGCGATCGCCAGAGTCACCGCGGTAGGCAGGCCCCGCGCCACCTCGGCGGCGAAGGTCGGGCCGGAAAGGATCGCCAGCACTGCATCCGGCAGCACCGCGGCCACCACCTCGCTCACGAGCGCGCCGGTACCGATCTCGATGCCCTTGGCGCACACCACGAGCGGCGGTAACGTCATCCCGCGCAGGGGCGACAGCACCCCGCGCAGATGTTGGGCCGGCACGGCGATCAGCAACGCCTCTGCCGCGGCGACCGTCACGCCAAGATCGGTCCCCGCGCGGAGGGTGGGCGGCAAGGCGACGCCGGGCAGGAATTGCTTGTTTTCGTGGTCATGGGCGATCGCTTCGGCGACCTCCGGCTCCCGTGCCCAGATCTCGACCTCGTGTCCGGCGCCGGCCAGCATCACGGCGAGCGCCGTGCCCCAGGCGCCTGCCCCGATGATGCCGATCCGCCGCACGCGATCGACCTAGGCGATCATCCGAGGACGGCGGCGCCTGCGGCGCCGATCTGGCCATCCTGCTCCGAGGTGACGCCGGAGACGCCGATCGCACCAACGCATTGGCCGTCGGACATCAGCGGCACGCCGCCTTCGACCGGCACCGCGCCCGGCAGGGCCATGATCGCGACCCGGCCGCCGCCGACCGCGTCGCTGAACACCTTGGTTGGGCGTTTGAACAGAGCGGCCGAACGGCCCTTGGCCTGACAGACATCGACGCTCGCCGGTGCTGAACCGTCCATCCGCACGAGATGGACCAGCCGGCCGCTGTCGTCCAGCACGGCGATCGACACGATCCAGCCGTTCTTGCGAGCTTCCGCCTCAGCGGCGGCGCTGACCGCCTTTGCGGCCTCAAGGGTGAGTACGGTCTTGTTGGCAAGCTGCATGATGACCTCCGCTTCGATTGTTGTTCAGGGCCGGACCTGTGTCGCCTCGCTCCGGCCTGCGCCTATCTAGCCCAGGCACCAGGTGAGGATGCCCTTCTGGGCATGAAGGCGATTCTCCGCTTCGTCCCACACCGCCGATTGCGGCCCGTCGATGACGCCCGCCGTGACTTCGAGGCCGCGTTTCGCCGGCAGGCAATGAAGAAAGATCGCCTCCGGCTTTGCCAGCGCCATCAACCGTTCATCGACGCGATAGGGAGCGAGGAGGTTGTGGCGCTCGCCGGGATTAGGGTCGCCCATCGATACCCAGGTATCGGTGACGACGCAATCGGCGCCCGTCACCGCTGCCTCGGGCTCGCGGGTGACGGTAATGCGGCCGCCCGCGCGGGTTGCCCAATCGACGACGCCCTGCGCCGGGCGCAATTCGTCTGGGCAGGCGAGTCGCAGGGTGAAGTCGAACCGCGCAGCGGCATGAATCCAGCTCGCGGCGACATTGTTGCCGTCACCGGTCCAGGCGACGGTCTTGTCCTTGGCCGGTCCGAGCCGTTCCTCCAGGGTCATGACATCAGCCACGATCTGACAGGGATGGCTTTCATCGGTGAGGCCGTTGATCACCGGCACCGTCGCGTTCGCCGCCAGCTCTTCGAGATGCGTGGCGCGGGCGGCGCGGATCATGATGGCATCGACATAGCGCGACACTACCCGCGCGGTATCGGCGAGGGTCTCGCCGCGGCCGAGCTGGCTCGTATTCTCGTCCATCACCACGACGTCGCCACCGAGCTGCTTCATCGCGACCTCGAACGACATGCGCGTGCGGGTCGAAGGCCGCTCGAACAGCATGGCGAGAATCTTGCCGGCGAGCGGCTTGCCGTTGCGCCGCCCCGCCTTGTAGTCGGCGCCGAGATCGAGGATGCGGCGCAATTGGGTCGCGTCGATGCGGTCGAGATCGAGGAAATGCCGGGGCCCGGTCATGGCTTCGCCCCGTCCCAATGGTGGGCGACGCGATCGATGATGGCTGAGGCCTCGTCGATCTGCGCTGCCGTGATGTTGAGCGGCGGCATCAGGCGCAGCACGTTGTCCCCGGCACCGACCGCGAGCAGACCGGCCCCGCGCAGCCGCGTCGCCATCTCGGTATTGGGGACGACGCATTTCATCCCGGCGAGGAGGCCCGCGCCACGCGCCTCGGCGAAGAGCGCTGGATAGGACGCGATCAGCCGATCGAGCCGGGTCCGCAAATGCGCCGCCATCCGGTTCACTTCGTCGAAGAAGCCCGGCTCCAAGAGGATGTCGAGAACTTCCTCGGCCACCGCCATCGCCAGGGGATTGCCGCCAAAGGTCGAGCCGTGCGTCCCCGGAATCATGCCGACCGCCGCCTTTTCCGTGGCGAGGCAGGCGCCGACCGGGAAGCCGCCGCCGAGGCCCTTGGCGGCCGCTAACACGTCGGGCGGCCCATCCGGGGCCCATTGATGCGCGAACAGCTTGCCGGTGCGGCCTATGCCGCATTGCACTTCGTCATAGACCAGCATTAGCCCGAACTCGTCGCAGAGCCGGCGCAACCCCGTCAAATAGCCGTCAGGTGGGGTCGAAAGCCCGCCTTCGCCCTGTACCGGTTCGACCAGGATGCCGGCGGTCTCCGGCGTCACCGCCGCGCGCATCTCGTTGAGATTGCCGAAGGCGACATGATCGAAGCCCTCGGCCGGCGGGCCGAAGCCGGCGAGATATTTCTCATTGCCCGCGGCGGCCAGGGTCGCCAGCGTCCGGCCGTGGAACGAGCCGTCGCAGGCGATGATCCGGTTCTTCTCGGGATGGCCGCTCGCCGCCTGGTATTTGCGGGCGATCTTGATCGCGGTCTCGACCGCCTCGGCGCCGGAATTGCAAAAGAACACGGTATCGGCGAAAGACTGGTCGATCAGCTTCTGCGCGACCCGTTTCTGGCCCTCGACCTCGAACAGGTTTGAGCAATGCCAGAGCTTCTGCGCCTGCGCCGTCAGCACCTTGACGAGGCGCGGGTTGGCGTGGCCCAGCGCGACCACGGCGACGCCGCTGGTGAAATCGAGGTATTTCCGCCCGTCGGCGGTGAAGAGGTATGGGCCTTCGCCCCGGTCGAAACTGATGGGTGCCCGCGTATAAGACGGCAAGACGGATGGCATCACGGGATCAAACTCCTGCACGAAAGGGAAGAGACTGGCGCATGGCCACGCCGGCGCAAACGGGTTTCTGTTAGCGTCGTCGCTCTCGTCCGTGCCGCTTCGCCCGGCTGCTCTCGTGCATCATCGCTTCTGCCCCAAGGAAGCGCGCGAGTATGGGGAGCGATCCTGGCCCTGTCAATGCGGGGGGCGGCGAACGCCCGCCGCCACGCCCCGGTCCCGAAACCATGAGCGGCAAGTGAGGGAGGGCGAGACGCGAGACATAAATGTCGCGTCGCCTCTCTTGCCACGGCGCGGCGAAAGGTGCATATACACGGACCATGGATGACGTCAGCGAATTTCGCGACTGTGCCGGCTGCGTCTGCGCTGGGGTCCGGCGCGCGGCGCGGGTGGTAACGCAGCATTACAACCGCAAAATGCGGGCGACGGGGCTGCGCGGCACCCAGTTTTCCGTGCTGACGAGTCTCGCCCGGCGCGGGCCGATGCCGGTGTCGCGGCTTGCCGCCTATCTCGGCGTCGAGCGCACCACCTTGACGCGCAACCTGAGGCCGATGGCGACCAAGGGCTGGATCGAGATCGGCGACAGCAAGGATCGTCGCGTCCGCGCGGTCGCGATCACCGCGTCGGGCCGGGCGATGGCGCGGGCGGCGCTGCCGGCCTGGCGCGAGGCGCAGGCGACGGTCGGACCGACGCTCAAGGAGTCGCGGCTCGCGCAACTGCTCGCCGCGGCCGAGTGAATTTTTTTGAGAATATACGTGTAATTACACTTACTTTCGTGAGGACACCATGACCGACCGCCGGACCCGTCTTCTCACCGCGCCGATCCTGCCGACCCTGGCCTGGCTCGCCGGTCCGACGGTCGTGGTGTTGATGGTTCAGGCGTCGGTCGGCGTTGCCGAGACCTGGTTCGTCAGCCATCTCGGCACTGAGTCGTTGGCCGGGGTCGCGCTGGTGTTTCCCGCCCTGATGCTGATGCAGATGATGTCGAACGGTGGAATCGGCGGCGGCGTCTCCTCGGCGGTGGCGCGGGCCTTGGGCGCCGGCCGGCGCGAGGATGCCGAGGCGCTCGTCTTTCATAGCTTGGTGGTCGCGCTCGGCTTCGGCCTCCTCTTCACGGCGGCGGAGGAATTCGGCGGCCGCGCGCTATTCGCCTTCATGGGCGGCAAGGGCGGCGAGATCGCGGCGGCGCTTCATTATGCCGATGTCATCTTCGCTGGCTCCATCCTGATCTGGCTCACCAGCCTCTTCGCGGCGGCGCTGCGCGGTGCCGGCAATGTCATGGTGCCGGCGCTCGTCACGCTCGGCGGCGCCGTGATCGTGATCCCGCTGTCACCCTCGTTGATCTTCGGGCTCGGGCCGATGCCGCGGATGGGTGTCGCCGGCGCTGGCACCGCAATCATCGTCTATTACGCCGCGGCGACGCTGGTGCTCGGCCTGTACCTGCGCTCGGGCCGTGGTCTCCTGCGTCTCGTCTTCGATCCGAGGCAGCTTCGCTGGCGGTTGCTGCGGGAGATATTGAGCGTCGGCGGTTTGTCCGCGATCGGCACGCTTCAGATGAACCTGACGGTGGCCATCGTCACCGGACTCGTCGGCGGCTTCGGCGCCGGCGCGGTCGCCGGCTATGCCATCGCCTCGCGGGTCGATTACATCCTGATCCCGCTTCTGTTCGGCATCGGCACCGCCGCCCTTACCATGGTCGGGATCGCCATGGGCGCCGGCGACCAGGCCCGGGCACGACGCATCGCCTGGATCAGCACCGCCGTCGGCGTGCTGGTGACCGAGGCGATCGGCCTCGCCGTCACGTCATTTCCCGATGCCTGGCTCGGCCTCTTCAGCGGCGTGCCCGTCGTGCTGGCGACCGGCGCGCGTTATTTTCATACCGTGGCGCCGTTCTATGGCGCGGTCGGGCTCGGCATGATGCTCTATTTCGCGGGGCAGGGCGCCGGCCGTGTCTTCTGGCCGGTAGTTGCCGGCACCGTACGTTTGGCTCTTGCCGGCCTCGGCGGCTGGTTCGTGGTGCGACAGTTGGGGCTCGGCCTGCCGACGCTCTTCATCGCCGTCGCCTGCGCCTCGCTATCGTTCGGCACCATCACCGCGATCGCGGCGCTCGCCGGCCCGTTCGGGCCGAAGCGCGCGCGGCTGCCGCTCGTCGCTCGGCCCGAGTTCGATCGCGTCCGCTCTATTTGACCGGATAGGGGCGGCGCGTCGGGCCGGCGAAGAGCTGGCGCGGCCGGCCGATCTTCTGGTCGGGATCTTCGACCATCTCGTTCCATTGCGCCACCCAGCCGACGGTGCGGGCGATCGCGAACAGGACGGTGAACATCGAGGTCGGGAAGCCCATCGCCTTCAGGATGATGCCGGAATAGAAATCGACGTTGGGATAGAGCTTGCGCTCGATGAAATATTCGTCGTGGAGCGCAATATGCTCGAGCTCCATCGCGAGGTCCAAGAGCGGATCGTCGCGGACGCCCAGCTCGTCCAGCACTTCGTGACAGGTGCGTTGCATCACCTTGGCGCGCGGATCGTAGTTCTTGTAGACCCGATGGCCGAATCCTGAAAGCCGGAAGCTGTCGTTCTTATCTTTGGCGCGGTTGATGAATTCGGGGATGCGCGACTTGTCGCCGATCTCCTGCAGCATCTTGAGGACGGCCTCGTTGGCGCCGCCATGCGCCGGGCCCCACAGCGAGGCGATGCCCGCGGCGATGCAGGCAAAGGGGTTGGCGCCCGACGAGCCCGCCATGCGCACCGTCGAGGTCGAGGCGTTCTGCTCGTGGTCGGCGTGGAGGATGAAGATCTTGTCCATCGCCTTGGCGAGGATCGGACTGACCTTGTACTCCTCGCAGGGCACGCCAAAGGTCATGTAGAGGAAGTTCTCGGCGTAGCTCAGCTCGTTCTTCGGGTACATGAAGGGCTGGCCGAGCGTGTATTTATAGGCCATCGCCGCGATGGTCGGCATTTTCGCGATCATGCGGTGC
>JBOHLV010000292.1:0-4581 GCA_050729815.1 Allostellaceae bacterium | reverse complement strand
GTCTGCGGCAATTTCAACATCGTCCATCCGGGGCATCTGCGCCTTTTGAATTTTGCCGCCGATTGCGGCGACCTTCTTGTCGTCGGTGTCCTTGCCGACCGGGTGGGCTCGGCCCTCGTCAAGGAGGAGTTGCGGCTCGAAGGTATGCGGTCGATCGGCGTCGTCGATTACGCGTTCATCCTGCGCGGCCCGCCGGGGGAGTTCATCGCGCGCTTGCGGCCCGACATCGTCGTCAAGGGCCGGGAGCATGAAAGCGCCTTCAACCCGGAGCAGGCGGCGGTCGATGCCTATGGCGGCCGCCTCTTGTTCAGTTCGGGCGAGGTACAGTTCTCCTCGCTCGACCTGTTGCGGCACGAACTCGAGGAGACCGCGCCCTCCACCATCCAGCTCCCGCGGGATTTTCCGCAGCGCCATGGCTTTGCCATCGCGGACCTCGTCCCCCTGATGGGCAAATTTGCCGGGTTCAACGTCGCCGTCATCGGCGATCTCATCGTCGATGAATATGTCAGCTGCGAGGCCCTCGGCATGTCGCAGGAGGACCCGACGCTGGTCGTGGCGCCGATCGCGCACGACCGCTTCGTCGGCGGCGCCGGCATCGTCGCGGCACATGCGAGGGGCCTCGGCGCCGAGGTCATCTATCTCGGCGTCGCGGGTGAGGACGAAGCCGCGCAATTCGCCGCCGGGATGCTGAAAAAGCACCAAGTCAAGACCGTGCTCTTCACCGACGAGAGCCGGCCGACTACGCTGAAGCAGCGCTATCGCGCCAACAACAAGACCCTGCTGCGCGTCAGCCATATGCGCCAGCACGATATTTCCGGCGTCATCGCGGCGCGCATCCTGGGCCAGATTGAGGCGATCCTGGGCGAGATCGACCTCCTCGTCTTTTCCGACTTCAACTATGGCGGTCTGCCACAGCCGCTGGTCGAGGCGATCGCGGAACGCTGTCGCGGTCATGGTGTGATGATGGTGGCGGACAGCCAGGCCTCGTCACAGCTCGCCGATGTGTCGCGATTCCACGGCATGCGCCTCCTGACGCCGACCGAGCACGAGGCGCGCCTTGCCGTGCAGGATTCACGCTCCGGCCTTGTCATCTTGGCCGACGCGCTGCAGCGCAAATCGGCCGCCGAATCGCTGCTGATCACGCTCGGACAGGAGGGCGTGCTGATCCATGCCCCCGACGGCAAGTCTTTCCTGACGGATCGGCTGCCGGCCTTCAACACCGCGCCCAAGGACCCGGCGGGCGCCGGGGATTCGCTGCTCATCTCAGCGGCGCTCGCGCTCGCCGCCGGCGCCGATATCTGGCAGGCGGCCTATCTCGGCTCGCTTGCGGCGGCATGTCAGGTGGGACGGATCGGCAACATGCCGATCTCGGTTGAGGAGTTGGCGACGGAACTTCAGGCGTGAGAGCCCTCGTGCTCGCGGCCGGGCTCGGCACCCGGCTTCGGCCGATCACCGATACCGTGCCCAAATGCCTCGTGCCGATCCATGGCGTGCCGCTGCTCGATTACTGGCTCGAGCTCCTGTTCGCGGGCGGCATCGAACGGGTGCTGGTCAATACGAGCTATCTTGCCGATGCCGTGCGGGCGCATGTCGGGGCGAGCCCATGGCGTTCGGGGGTGACGCTGGTCCATGAGCCAGTGTTGCTCGGCACCGGCGGGACGGTTCTCGCCAATCGCGATTTTTTCGGCGGCGAGGCGTTCCTCGTCGCACATGGCGACAATCTGACGCGGTTCGATGTACCGGCCTTTGTGGCGCGGCATCGGGCGCGGCCGGCTGGGACGGCACTGACGATGATGACATTTGATACCGACGCGCCGCAATCCTGCGGCATCGTTGAGGAGGACGAGCGCGGCATCGTCTTCGCCATGCACGAAAAGGTCGTCGCTCCGCCCGGCCGACGGGCCAACGCCGCCGTCTATATCTTCGAGCCGGAAATCATCGACTTTCTGGCCGGCCTCAAGAAGCCGACGATCGATTTGAGCACCGAAATCCTGCCCGCCTTCATGGGTCGAATTTGCGCCTTCCACAACGCAGACTACCATCGCGACATCGGAACCGCCGAAAGCCTGCGCCTGGCGGAACTGGAATTCCGACCATCACCCACCGGCGCGCCGGCGACGACAGCGGGACCTTGTCGGGGCCTGCGCGGTGCGGATCACGGGTAATCGGCACGCAGGTATTGGCGCCAGATCCGAGCGCTAAATGTTTTCCATGGCGCTGAATGTCAACCGCATCCGGCGGCGCGTGAACTGCTCGGCATCCAGCGCGGCGAGCAGCGGCAGGATCAATGGAACCGTGGAAGATATGTGGCGCAGATAGCTGCCGAGGTCGGGTTCAAAGATAAATTCCACCGTCATGTGGGCGGCGATGAGACAAGCCGCCATGCGGGCGATCGGGTTGGAGGAGCGAAATCCGGCGACCAGCAACCGGAGCCACGCGATCGAAAAAATCGTCAGGAAGGTTTCCTGGGCGCGTATATGGAACAAGATCGGAAAGTTGATCCGCACCGCGGCATAGAAGTAATTTCCGAGAAAATCAAAAACACTATTCCCTGATAGCGGGTTAAGCCATGCCGTGTGCACCAGATGCTCACGGACGACAAAAAGGTCCAGCGCATTCCGCACCTCGTTGAGCTTCGCAATGAGGCTGTGCGGCGCCAAAAGCAGCCCGGCAATGACGCCTAATACAAGGACAATTCTCGTCCTCCCCCCGGAAAAGCTGCCGGCCGCGAAGAGAATGAATGCGAGCGGTATAAGATAATAATAGATGCGGCCCGCCAGATCGGCATAGAGAACGTAGAGGGCACAAATGATCGCCATCTGAAGCGCGCGCAGCGGAACCAGCTTCAGCACCAGGAGAGACGCACCGGTCAATATTACGACGAGGATTTCCTTCTGCGGGCGAACCATCCATAGCGGCGCCGCCGCGATGACGATGAGCAACGCATAGAAAAAGGTCTCCGTTCGTTCCGGGATGGTGACCAAATTCCAGACGATGACGGCGGAAATGGCAATCACAATGACGGTGAGGCCGCCATAACCGAACAAGTTGATAAGCTGTGCCATCACCTCGAAGGCGCGGCCGACAAGAACAATATCTTCCGCGGCAGCGATCATGGTTTGCGTATCGCCACGAAATTCCGCTCGTAAAATGAAAGGAGCGAGGAGGGCAAAAAGAATGAAGATTCCGACGATTCCGGCGGAAAGCCACAATCGTTGAGGCAGCAGGTGCGACCGTGTCACCGATGGCGGACCGGAAATAACAGCGTCAGTGCGATGCCCACCAACGCGCCCAAGATCAGGCCCATGGCCATCACAATCGATATCCGTGGTCCCGTTGGCAGTTGGGAAACCGTCGGCGGGTCGATCACGGTCGTCGCAAAGGGCACGTCGACGCCGGAGAGAATCAGAATCCGCTCATATTCCGTCTCAATGTTGGACAGGGCGGCGCGCTGATCTGCATTTGTCACGGTCTGAAATTGCTGATCAGCGAAGGCGACATAATGTTGCGCCTCATAGTTTGACCGCTTGCGCACCAGTTCGTCGCTTTCCTTCAGCACCGCACTGAGCATTCGCTGCGCCATTACCGGGCTGGAGGCAGTGAATTCGGCATGCATCAGATCGGTCAGCCGGTCGTATTTCACGCTAAGATGAGCCTGGAGCGCACGTGCGATCTGAACGTCGCCGGGTGGCTGCCAGGCCGCGCGACCGAAGAAGCGATGCACCATCGCCTTGACGTTCGCGATAGAGCCCGTGGGCCGCACCCATTGATGGGTGGCGCTGTCGCGCCCCCGGCCAAACAGGAATTTCAGGACCCATTCCTGTTGCCCCAGGTTCCGCGCCAAGGCGATCGAGGTGAGGGTCGCCTGAAAATCCTCGAACGGCGTGATTTGGTGGACGGTGTTCGACAACCCCGCGAGTGCGGCAAGCGGGCCCGATCCGGCCGACGAGGTTGCCGGCGAGGATCCGCCCGGCGCCAACAGGGCCGTCGCCTCGTAATAGGGGGGGACCAAGGCGAGGTAAAGGGTGGAGAGACACACGCCGACCACGATGCCGGCGACGACGATCGCCCAGCGACGGCGCATCCGAATCGCAACGAATCGGCTTGCGCCCGCGATTGTGTCCCAAACTTCGTCGTGAGGTCTGTCCGCGATAAGATCGCGCATCGAATCCCTTGATCCCTGGTCGTGCGGCAGATGACCATACCGTCGGCGACAGTGTCAATCGCCTGAGCGGATTCGGCCTCGGCGCCACCATCGCGCTCGGACGGTCGTGACGGGCCGGCCGCCCGAACGCCGGCTAGAATTCCGCTTTGGGTAGAGTCAAATTTCGGCGCAAGATAAGCGGCGGCAATAGAGGGTAAGCCACGGATGGTTCGGAAGGACCTAACGGATCGCGGGACTCATTTCGAGTTCGGTTCCAATTGGGAGCAATTCGCTGAGAGCATTGACGATAGCGCGATCGCAATGGCTATTGAGGGATTGCGTCGACTGTGCCCCGATATTTCTGGGCGAACGTTCCTCGACATCGGGTGTGGGTCCGGTCTCTCGTCACTGGCTGCACTGCGGCTCGGGGCTACGAG
>JBOHLV010000291.1:0-25119 GCA_050729815.1 Allostellaceae bacterium | reverse complement strand
GACCGAGGCCGAGGCGGTCGCCGACCTCATCGCCGCCGATACCGCCCAGCAGCGCCGCCAGGCGATGACCCAGCTCGAAGGCGCGCTCGGCGCGCTTTATGAGGATTGGCGCGGCCGGCTGATGCGGGCGCTCGCCCGCCTTGAAGCCGAGATCGATTTCCCCGACGAAGGCCTGCCGCCCGATCTCCTGGCGGGCATTCGCGACGAAATCGCCACGCTCCGGGCGGAAATCACGGCGCATCTCGACGACCGGCGCCGCGGCGAGCGGACGCGCGACGGCGTCTCGGTCGCGATCCTGGGGCCGCCCAATTCGGGCAAATCGAGCCTGCTCAACTGGCTGGCGCGGCGCGACGTTGCGATCACCTCGGAAATCGCCGGCACCACCCGCGACATCATCGAGGTGCATCTCGATCTCGGCGGCTTTCCGCTGTTGGTGGCCGATACCGCGGGCCTGCGCGAGACCGCGGACGCGATCGAGCGGGAAGGGGTAAAGCGCGCCCTCGCTCGGGCCGAGGCGGCCGATATCCGGATCATCCTCCTCGACGCGACGCGGCCGGACATCGCCGTTGACGCGCGCCTCGTCGATGACGATGCGCTGGTCATCGTCAACAAGGTTGATCTGGTGCCGCCGGCGCGCGGGTCGCGGGCGCGGTTTCAGCACGCCTTCGGGGTGCGCATCGACGGCTCGCTCTCGATCAAGACCGGGGAAGGGATGACGGCCTTGCTAAACCGCCTCACCGCGGAGGCCGCGCTGAGGGTCGGCGAGGTGGGAGCGCCGCCGCTGACCCGTGCCCGGCACCGCGAGGCGCTGGAGCACTGCGTCGCGGCGCTTGGCCGCTTCGAGGCAGCGCCGCTGCCCGAACTCGCCGCCGAGGATCTGCGTCAGGCGGCGCGGTCCTTGGGCCGCATCACCGGCCGCGTCGATGTCGAGGACATGCTCGACATCCTCTTCCGCGACTTCTGCATCGGCAAATGATGACGCCGCTATTTCCGGGCATCCTTGATGGCGCGCCAGACCCGGTCCGGCGTCGCCGGCATTTCGATGTGTGTCACGCCGAACTCGGCGAGCGCATCGACGATCGCATTGATGACGACGGCGAGGGCCGGCGTCGTGCCGCCTTCGCCGGCCGGGCGGATGCCGAGCGGGTGGCTGGTCGCCGGCACCTCGCTGATCAGGGTCATGAAGTTCGGGAGATCGTCGGCCCGCGGCAGCGCGTAATCCATGAGCGAGCCTGCCAGCATCTGGCCGCTCGCGCGGTCGTAATAGGCATGTTCGAGCAGCGCTTGCCCGACCCCCATGGCGATACCGCCATGGGTCTGGCCGTCGATGATCAAGGGGTTGATCGCTTTGCCGACATCATCGACCGCGGCATAGCGCACGAGATCGACGGCACCGGTTTCGGGATCGACCTCGACCTCGGCGACGTGCGTGCCAAAGGGATAGGCGCCTTGCCGCACCAACTGGTCCGACACCGCGCCGAGGGGCCCTTGCAGTTCCGCCGGCAGGTCGTTCCGCTCGATCGCCGCCCGCGCCACCGTAAAGAGGTCGACCATGCGGTCGGTACCTTTGACGGCGAAGCGGCCGCTTTCGAATTCGAGATCGGCCGGCGCGACTTCGAGCATCACGGAAGCGATCTCCTTCGCCTTCTCGATGATGGCGATGGTCGCCTCGTTGATCACGATCGAGGCGATGCGCATCGAGCGGCCCGAATGCGAGCCGCCGCCCGCCTTGACGAAGGCGGTGTCGTGGGCACGGTAGCGCACGGACTCGATCGGCACGCCAAGCCAGGCGGCGACGAGCTGCGGGAAGCTGGTTTCGTGGCCCTGGCCGCTCGCCATGGTGCCGAGCACGAGCTCGATCCGGCCTTCGGGCAATACCATGATCTCGGCGCGCTCGCGTGGATTGCCGCCCGCGGTCTCGACATAACAGGCGACGCCGATGCCGCGGCGCTTGCCGTGGGCCAACGCCGCCGCGCGCCGCGCCGGGAATTCGGCCCAATCGCCAAGATCGAGCGCGCTTTTGAGCGTCGCCGGATAGTCGCCGCTGTCATAGGTGATGCCGAGCCCGTTGGCATAGGGAAAGGCGTCAGGCGGCACGAGATTCCGGCGCCGCAGCTCGACCCGGTCGAAGCCATGCTCCCGTGCGGCGATGTCGATGAGGCGCTCGATCGCGAAGATTGCCTCCGGCCGACCGGCGCTGCGGAACGGGATGGTCGGCGGCGTGTCGCTCATCACCGCCCGCGCACGGACATAGGCGGCGGGGACGCGATAGACATTGGTCATCATCTGCACGCCCTTGTTGAGCGGCACGAACGACACCGTGTGGGCGCCGACATTGCTTAGATTTGATGAGCGGATCGCGAGGAAATTGCCGTCGCGGTCGAGCGCGAGTTCCGCCTCGACCCGAAGATCGCGGCCCTGGAAATCGGTGATGAAGCATTCCTGCCGGTCGGCGACATGCTTCACCGGCCGGCCGAGACGCCGCGCCGCCCAGGCGATGAGAACGAATTCGGGATTGAGTGCGTTACGGGTGCCGAAACTGCCGCCGACATCCTGGGCGACGACGCGCACCGTTTCGGGATCGAGGCCAAGCGTCTGGGCCAGCTCGTCGCGGATGCGGACGACGCCGTGACCGCCCGCGGCATAAAGCGTGGTGCGCTGGGTTTCGGGATCGTAATCGCCGATCGCGGCGCGCGGCTCCAGATGGACGCCGGTGACGCGCTGGACCCAGGTGTCGAGGCGGCTCACATGCGCCGCCGTGGCGAAGGCGGCATCGGCCGCGGCGCGGTCGCCGACATCGGCATCGATCGCGAGGTTCGAGGGCTGATCGCGCCACAGGCGTGGCGCTCCTTCCGCCATCGCGTCGCGCGAATCGACCACCGCTGGCAGCGCCTCATACGCGACTTCGACCAGTTCGGCGCCATCCTTCGCGGTCGCCACGGTCTCGCCGACCACCATCGCCACGATCTCGCCGACCGCGCGCGCCACGTCGCAAGCCATGACCTCGTGCGGGGTCTTGACGCGCCGGAAGCCCGGCCGATCGATCAGCGGAATGTCGCTGCCGCCGCCGTCGCCGCCCGGCGCGTGCGGGATCGGCTTGAGACCGGCCGCCCGTGCCTCGGCGCCGGTCAGCACCAGGAGAACGCCGGGGGCGCGTTTGGCCGCGGCGACCTCGACGGCGGCAATCCGGGCATGGGCATGGGGCGAGCGCACGAAGGCGGTATAGGTCATGCGGTCGAGCCGTATATCATCGGCATAGCTGCCCTTGCCGGTAAGCAGCCGCGCATCCTCCCGTCGCTTCACCGGTTCGCCGATCGCGACGCGCGTTTGGTCCTTCGCGAAGTTCATCCCTTCCGTTATCGCACCCGATGACGGCAGAGGCAAAGGTCGCGGTTCGGCCATGCTTGTCGTGTTGCGCCCCGCGACCGTAAAAGACGGAACAATTGGAAGAGGAGAAGGTCTATGTCGCTCGACGAGGCTCGCGTGCACCGCATCGTCACCACCCATACCGGCAGCCTGCCGCGTCCCGACCGGCTCACGGACCTCTTGTTCCGCAACCGGCCCGAGGAAGGTCAGGGGCTTGCCGATGCGACCAGGGAGGCCGTGGCCGAGATCGTCGCGCGGCAGCTCGATCTCGGCATCGATGTCGTCGGCGACGGCGAGCAATCAAAGGAAAGCTTTCAGATCTATGTGGTGTCGCGGCTCTCCGGCATCGCGCCGATCGCGCCAAAGCCCGGCGAGCGGGTGACGCGCGAGAACACGGCCTTCCCGGTGTTCTATACGGGCGGCGCGCATTCCGGCACCGCCCAAGCGCGGTTTGCCTGTACCGGCCCGCTCGCCTATACCGGCATGGCACGCCTTGCCGCCGATCTCGACAACCTCAAAGCCGCGCTTCGCGGCCGCACGCCGGTCGATGTCTTCGTCACCGCCGTCTCGCCCTCGAGCCTCGCCGGCCTCATGGAGAACCGTCATTACCGCGATGAGGAGGATCATGTCCTGGCCTGCGCCGAGGCCTTGCGCATCGAATACGAGGCGATCGTCGCCGCCGGCTTTCAGCTTCAGATCGACGATCCGCGCCTTGCCATGCACTCCATGCTGTCGCCCGGCGAGACGGTCGAGGAAACCCGCGCCTGGGCGCGTCGGCGCATCGAAATCTTGAACCACGCCTTGCGCGACATCCCGCCGGAGCGGGTGCGCCACCATACCTGCTATGGCATCAATATGGGGCCGCGAACGAGCGATCTCGAACTGCGGCACCTCGCCGATCTGATCCTCGGCATCCGCGCCCGATACTATTCCTTTGAAATGGCGAATCCGCGCCACGAGCATGAATGGCGGGTTTGGCAGGAGATGGCGGTGCCCGAGGACAAGGTGCTGGTGCCCGGCTGCATCACCCATGCCTCGGTCATCGTTGAGCATCCGGAACTGGTGGCGGAGCGCATCGTGCGTCTCGCCAACGTGGTCGGGCGCGAGCGCGTGATGGCGAGCAGCGATTGCGGCTTTGCCTCGACCCTGGTGCCCGGCAAGCGGCCGGAAATCGAGGCGGAAATCGTCTGGGCGAAATTCCAAAGTCTGGTCGAGGGCGCCCGGATCGCGAGCCGCGCGCTGTGGCCGTGAGCGGGTTTGGCCGCCCGGCTTGACGCCGCATTCCGGTCTGCTATGAACCATCGGGCGAAGATGCCTTGAAGGGCCTACGCCACGGCTTAGGAGTGTAGCTCAATTGGTAGAGCACCGGTCTCCAAAACCGGGGGTTGGGGGTTCGAGCCCCTCCACTCCTGCCAGGCCTGCGTCTGCCAGCCGGTCTTGACGGCCGGCCCCTGCTGGGTCTATTTCGCCAGCCGCGACACGCCCGGGCGCCAGGGGTCGATCCGAGCAAGGGCTTGGCGTCCTTGAATTAAGGGCTGGCAATCCGCCGGCCACCCCGCTATATAAGGCCACCTCCAGGACAATCATGGCAAGCAATTCTCCGGTCGAATTTCTGCGGCAAGTCCGCCAGGAAGTGGGCAAAGTCACGTGGCCGACACGGCGCGAGACGTTGCAGACCACGGCCATGGTGTTTCTGATGGTGATTCTGGTCGGCGCGTTCTTCTTCGTCGTTGATCTGGTACTGGGGCATGCCGTTCAATATGTCCTGAATCTCGGGGCCTGAAGCCAATGGCCGCGCGCTGGTACGTGATCCATGTCTATTCCGGCTTCGAGAAGAAGGTCGCCCAGTCGATTAAGGAGCAGGGGGCTCAGAAGGGGCTCGTCGACGCGTTCGAGGAGATCCTGGTGCCGACCGAGGAGGTGGTCGAGGTCAAGCGCGGAACCAGGGTGTCATCGGAGCGCAAGATCTTCCCGGGTTATGTCTTGGTAAAGATGGAGATGTCGGACGAGAGTTGGCACCTCGTCAAGAACACGCCGAAAGTGACCGGCTTCTTGGGCGGCAAGGGTCGTCCGCTGCCGATCAGCGAGAACGAGGCGATGCGCATCATGCGCCAGATCCAGGAAGGGATCGAGCGGCCCAAGCCCTCGATCACCTTCGAGATCGGCGAGCAGGTGCGGGTCAAGGAAGGGCCCTTCACCTCGTTCAACGGCTTTGTCGAGGACGTGGACGAGGAAAAGGCGCGGATCAAGGTCGCGGTCTCGATCTTCGGTCGTGCCACCCCGGTGGAACTCGAATATTCGCAAGTCGAGAAGATGTAGCATTCGTCCGGCGGTTCCGAACCGCGAAATTCATCTTGCGGGAGGCCCGCCAAGGCCGGACCGCGAACCCTTAAGGGAAGGGCAAGGCAAGTGGCAAAGAAGGTCGTTGGATACATCAAGTTACAGGTGCCGGCCGGCAAGGCCAATCCGTCGCCGCCGATCGGCCCGGCGCTGGGGCAGCGCGGCCTCAACATCATGGAATTCTGCAAGACTTTCAATGCCCAGACGCAGAATTTGGAACCCGGCATGCCGATCCCGGTGGTAATCACCGCTTACGCCGATCGCAGTTTCACCTTCGTCACCAAGACGCCGCCCAATTCCTATTTCCTGTTGAAGGCGGCAGGGGTTGAAAAAGGCGCGACGGCGCCGGGCAAGGCCTCGGTTGGCCAGGTGACGATGGCGCAGGTCCGCGAGATCGCGCAACAGAAGATGGTCGACCTCAATGCCAAGGACCTCGACGGTGCCGTCCGCATGGTGGCGGGCTCGGCGCGCTCGATGGGTCTTCAAGTGGTGGAGTGAGCCATGGCGAAAGTGGGAAAGCGCTTGAAGAAGGCTTATGAGGGCGTTGACGGTGTAACCGCCTATGACGCCGCCGCCGCGGTGAAGCTTTTGAAGTCGCGCGCGTCGGCGAAATTCGACGAGACCATCGAACTCGCCATGAATCTCAACATCGATCCCCGCAAGGCGGATCAGAATCTGCGCGGCGCCGTGGTGTTGCCGCACGGCACCGGCAAGACGCTCAGAATTGCCGTATTCGCCAAGGGCGACCGGGCCAAGGAGGCCGAGGCGGCGGGGGCCGACATCGTCGGCGCCGAGGACCTTGCCGAGCGGGTCCAGGCCGGACAGATCGACTTCGACCGCGCCATCGCCGCGCCGGACATGATGGGAATTGTCGGGCGGCTCGGCAAGATCCTGGGGCCGCGCGGCCTCATGCCAAACCCACGGCTTGGTACGGTGACGGCGAATGTGGCCGAGGCGATCAAGGCGGCGAAAGGTGGCCAGATCGAGTTCCGCGCCGAGAAGGCCGGCATTGTTCATGCCGGTGTCGGCAAGGCGAGCTTCGCCGACGACAAGCTCGTTGAGAACGTGAAGGCGTTTGTCGGTGCCATCAACCGGGCGAAGCCGACCGGGGTCAAGGGCACCTATATCAAGAAGGTAAGCCTCAGCTCTACCATGGGGCCGGGGATCAAATTGGAATTGTCGAGCCTCGAGGGGTAACGCCTCGTCGCTTGAGAATACGCCCTTCGGGGCGTAGCGGGACGGGTGACCGTTCCGTCCTGTCCGAGATTGCAGGTGCCGTCACGGCTTAAGGGTCCTTCGGGACCGCCGGCATGAGACGGGGGTACGAGACGGAAGTCTCGACTTCTGGGACAGGCGAACCGGATGGCGGAATAGTTCCGCCGTCCTCGTGTAACCGGCCCGCCGCGATCTTTGCGGCGAGCCTTAAGGTCGGAGACGAGGCAACGTGGACCGGTCGCAAAAGGCAAATCTGGTCAGCGCGCTCAATACGGCTCTTGCCGACACCGACTGCGTCGTCATCACGCACCAAAGCGGCCTCACGGTCGCCGAGGCGACGGAGTTGCGGCGGCAGATGCGGGCGGCGGGTGCTCAATTTCGCGTGACCAAGAACCGGTTGGCTCGTCGCGCCTTGGAAGGCACGAAGTTCGAGCGTCTTTCGCCGCTGTTTACGGGTCCCACCGCCATCGCTTTTTCGCGCGATCCGGTGGCAGCGGCGAAGGTAGCCGTCGCGTTCGCTGACAAGAACGACAAGCTTACTATCGTCGGGGGTGGCCTCGGCGAACGCGAGCTCGATGTCGACGCGGTGAAAGCGCTTGCGGCCCTGCCATCGCTCGAAGAGCTGCGGAGCCGGCTGATCGGTCTTCTGCAAACACCGGCGAGCCGGCTCGTCGGGGTCTTGCAGGCGCCCGGCGGCCAGATCGCCCGCGTGCTTTCGGCCTATGCCAAGGCGGGCGAGTCGGCCTGATTCATCTGAAACCCTTGAAAAATTCCCAGGAGTGCTAAAATGGCTAATCTGGATCAGCTTGTCGAAGACTTGTCGTCACTCACTGTCATTGAGGCCGCGGATCTGTCGAAGCGGCTCGAAGAGAAATGGGGCGTCTCCGCGGCGGCGCCGGTCGCCGTTGCGATGCCCGGCGCGGCCGCGCCGGTGGCCGCGGTGGAGCAGACCGAATTCACCGTCGTCCTGGCCGCGGTGGGTGATAAGAAAATCAATGTTATCAAAGAGGTGCGTGCCATCACCGGGCTTGGCCTCAAAGAGGCGAAGGACCTGGTCGAGGCCGCGCCGAAGCCGATTAAGGAAGGTATCGGCAAGGACGAAGTGGCGAAGCTCAAGAAACAGCTCGAAGACGCCGGTGCAACGGTCGAGGTCAAATAGACTGACTAGTCTGACGAGCCGATCACGCCGCTGCGAGAGCCGGCGGCAACAAGAACGACTCCGGGGAGGCGGGCGCGGCAACGTGCCCGCGTCAACCGGTTTTGGCGTTTGGAGGATCGGGCAAAGCGAGAGGCGCGCGGCGTCGCCGAGCGGCATGAGGAGCATCCATGACGACATCCTTTATCGGTAAGAAGCGGATCAGGAAAAGCTTCGGGCGGATTCCCGAGGTGGCGCCAATGCCGAACCTGATCGAGGTGCAGAAAAGCTCCTACGACCATTTCCTGCAAATGGACGTGCCGGCGCATGCGCGCGTCGATGTCGGCATTCAGGAAGTCTTCAAATCGGTATTCCCGATCCGCGACTTCTCCGACCGGGCGCGGCTCGAATTCGTCCGCTATGAGCTCGAGCAGCCGAAATACGATGTTGAGGAATGCCAGCAGCGCGGCATCACCTTTGCCGCGCCCTTGAAGGTGACGCTGCGCCTTGTCGTCTGGGATGTCGATGAGGAGACCGGGTCGCGTTCCATCCGCGACATCAAGGAGCAGGACGTCTATATGGGCGACATGCCGCTGATGACGAAGAACGGCACCTTCATCATCAACGGCACCGAGCGCGTGATCGTTTCGCAGATGCACCGCTCGCCGGGCGTGTTTTTCGATCACGACAAGGGCAAGACCCATTCCTCAGGCAAGTTCCTGTTCGCGGCGCGGGTCATTCCCTATCGCGGCTCCTGGCTCGATTTCGAGTTCGACGCCAAGGACCATGTCTATGTCCGCATCGACCGGCGGCGGAAGCTGCCGGCGACGACGCTGCTCATGGCGCTCGATAGCGCGGAGACGGCAAAGCTGCGCGCCGAGCGTGCCGCCGACAGCAAGCCGGTGGCGCCGAACGAGGCGCAGGGCATGTCGAAGGAGGAGATTCTTGCCGCGTTCTTTGGCACGGTGCGCTTCATCCGGGGCGCGGCAGGCTGGCAGGCGCCGTTCGATCCGGCGCGCTTCCGCAATGTCAAGCTGATCCACGATATCGTCGATGCCAAGACCGGCGATGTCGTGGTCGCTGCCGGCGAGAAGGTGACACCACGCCAGGCGCGCAAGCTCGCCGAGGATGGGCTGGGCGACATCCTGGTCACGCGCGATGAGCTCGTCGGACGTTATCTCGCGATCGATGTCATCAATGAGGAAACCGGCGAGATTTTCGCCGAGGCCGGAGACGAGATCACCGCCGCGCTGGTCGATGCCGTCGAGGCGGCCGGGCTCGCCGAACTGCCGGTGCTGGCGATCGACCATGTCTCGATCGGTCCCTACATTCGCAACACGCTGATGATCGACAAGAATGCTTCGCGCGAAGAGGCGCTTATCGACATCTATCGTGTCATGCGCCCGGGCGAGCCGCCGACCCTCGAAACGGCGGAGGTGTTGTTCAAGGGCTTGTTCTTCGATCCCGAACGCTATGACCTTTCGGCGGTCGGCCGGGTCAAGATGAACTCGCGCCTCAACCTTACGACCGAGGACACCATCCGAATCCTCCGCAAGGAGGACGTCATCGCGATCCTCAAGGTGCTGGTCGAGCTGAAAGACGGCCGCGGCGAGATCGACGATATCGACAATCTCGGTAATCGCCGGGTGCGCTCGGTCGGCGAGCTGATGGAGAATCAGTATCGCGTCGGTCTCTTGCGCATGGAGCGCGCAATCCGCGAGCGCATGAGCTCGGTCGAGATCGACACGGTAATGCCGCACGATCTCATCAATGCGAAGCCCGCGGCGGCGGCGGTGCGCGAGTTCTTCGGTTCGTCCCAACTCTCGCAGTTCATGGATCAAACCAATCCGCTCTCCGAGATCACGCACAAGCGCCGGCTTTCGGCGTTGGGGCCGGGTGGTCTCACCCGCGAACGGGCCGGCTTCGAGGTGCGCGATGTGCACCCGACGCATTACGGTCGCATCTGCCCGATCGAGACGCCGGAAGGGCCGAATATCGGCCTCATCAACAGCCTCGCCACCTATGCGCGGGTCAATCCCTATGGCTTCATCGAAAGCCCTTATCGCCGCGTCAAGGATGGTCTGGTTACGGACGAGGTGGTGTATCTGTCGGCGATGGAGGAGAGCCGCTACTCCGTCGCCCAGGCCAATGCCGAGCTCGACGACACGGGCCGGATCGTGTCGGATCTGACGAACTGCCGCAAGGGCGGCGATTACATCATGGCGCGACCGCAGGACATCGATTTCATCGATGTCTCGCCCAAGCAGCTCGTCTCGGTGGCGGCCGCGTTGATCCCGTTCCTCGAGAACGATGACGCGAACCGTGCCCTTATGGGTTCCAATATGCAGCGCCAGGCGGTGCCGCTCATCCGGGCCGAGGCGCCGCTCGTCGGCACCGGCATGGAGGGAACGGTGGCGCGCGACAGCGGCGTCACCATCATTGCCCGCCGCTCCGGCATCATCGATCAGGTCGATGGCACCCGCATCGTGGTGCGGGCGACGGAGGTGGAGACGTCGAGCCACACGCCGGGCGTCGATATCTACAATCTCCTGAAGTTCCAGCGCTCGAACCAGAATACCTGCATCAATCAGCGGCCGCTGGTAAAGGTCGGCGACATCGTCAAGGCCGGCGACATCATCGGCGACGGCCCCTCGACCGAGCTTGGCGAGCTCGCGCTCGGTCGCAACGTGCTGTGTGCCTTCATGCCCTGGAACGGCTACAATTTCGAGGATTCGATCCTGATCTCCGAGCGCATCGTGTCGGACGACGTCTTCACCTCGATCCATATCGAGGAATTCGAGGTGATGGCGCGCGATACCAAGCTCGGCCAGGAGGAAATCACCCGCGACATCCCGAATGTCGGCGAGGACGCGCTGAAGAATCTCGACGAGGCGGGCATCGTCTATATCGGTGCAGAGGTGAAGCCGAGCGACATCCTGGTCGGCAAAGTAACGCCAAAGGGCGAATCGCCGATGACGCCCGAGGAAAAACTCCTCCGCGCGATCTTCGGGGAAAAGGCGTCGGACGTGCGCGACACCAGCTTGCGCCTGCCGCCGGGCGTCACCGGCACCATCGTCGAGGTGCGGGTATTTTCGCGGCGCGGCGTCGACAAGGATGAGCGCGCGCTCGCCATCGAGCGCGCCGAGATCGAACGCCTCGCCAAGGACCGCGATGACGAGCGCATCATTCTTGAGCGCAGCTTCCAGGCGCAACTCAAGAATCTTTTGATGAATGAGGAAGTGGCGAGCGGTCCCAAGGGCCTCAAGGCCGGCATCAACGTGACCGAGGCCGTGCTGGCCGAATATACCCCCGGTCAGTGGCGCCAGATCGCGATCAAGAACGACAAGCGCATGACGGACATCGAAGGCCTGAAGAAGGTGATGGATGATTCGGTCGCGCAGCTTCAGGAGCGATTCGAGAACAAGGTCGAGAAGCTGCAGCGTGGTGACGAACTGCCGCCTGGCGTCATGAAAATGGTCAAGGTCTTTGTTGCGGTGAAGCGCAAGCTCCAGCCTGGCGACAAGATGGCCGGCCGTCACGGCAACAAGGGCGTGATCTCGAGGATCATGCCCTTGGAGGACATGCCCTATCTCGAGGACGGGACGCCGGTCGATATCGTGCTCAACCCCTTGGGCGTGCCGAGCCGGATGAATGTCGGCCAGATCCTGGAGACGCATCTCGGCTGGGCATCGGCCGGATTGGGCCGCCAGATCGGCGAGTTGGTTGCGCGCGTCCGCCGTGGTGGCAAGGACACGAAGGAGCTGCGCCGGACCCTCGACGCCGTTTATACCGCCAAGGACGAGCAGGCGGAGATCAACGCGCTTGGCGATCCGGAGCTCGTGGAGCTGGGGGCCAATCTCGCCCACGGCGTGCCGTTCGCGTCGCCGGTGTTCGACGGCGCCCGCGAGGACGACATTGTGCGTCTTCTCGCTCAGGCGGGGCTCGATGTTTCGGGCCAGGTGCGGCTCGTCGATGGTCGTACTGGCGAATCGTTCGATCATGCGGTGACGGTCGGCTACATCTACATGCTGAAGCTCCATCATCTTGTCGACGACAAGATTCATGCGCGTTCGATCGGCCCCTACAGCCTCGTGACGCAACAGCCGTTGGGCGGCAAGGCACAGTTCGGCGGCCAGCGCTTTGGCGAAATGGAGGTCTGGGCGCTCGAAGCCTATGGCGCCGCCTATACCCTCCACGAGATGCTGACGGTGAAGTCGGACGACGTGTCCGGCCGCACCAAGGTCTATGAGGCGATCGTGCGCGGCGACGACAATTTCGAAGCCGGCATTCCGGAATCCTTCAATGTGTTGGTCAAGGAGCTGCGCTCGCTCGGGCTCAATGTCGAACTTGAACAGCGCCGCATCTGATCGACGGGAAAGGGTCTACCCATGAACGAGTTGATGAACATCTTCGGCCAGAATCAGGGGCCGCAGAGCTTCGACCAGATCCGCATCGCGATCGCCTCGCCGGAACGCATCCGGTCGTGGTCGTTCGGCGAGATCAAGAAGCCGGAGACGATCAACTACCGCACCTTCAAACCGGAGCGCGAGGGCCTGTTCTGCGCTCGCATCTTCGGTCCGATCAAGGATTACGAGTGCCTCTGCGGCAAGTACAAGCGCATGAAGTATCGCGGCATCGTGTGCGAGAAATGCGGCGTCGAAGTGACCCTGTCGAAAGTCCGGCGAGAGCGCATGGGCCATATCGAGCTCGCCTCGCCGGTCGCGCATATCTGGTTCCTGAAGTCGCTGCCGAGCCGCATCGGCCTGTTGATGGACATGACGCTGAAGGATCTCGAAAAGGTTCTCTATTTCGAATCCTACATCGTCACCGAGCCGGGCCTTACCTCGCTGAAGCAGAATGAGCTTTTGAACGAGGAGCAGTTCCTGGAAAAACAGGACGAATTCGGCGAGGAGGCGTTCCAGGCCGGCATCGGTGCCGAGGCGCTGCAGAAGATGCTCTCGGGGATCAATCTCGAGGAGGAAAAGGAGCGCCTCAGGGGTGAGCTGCGCGAAACCAGCTCGGAGGCACGGCGCAAGAAGCTGGTGAAGCGCCTGAAGCTGATCGAGGCGTTCATCGAATCGGACAGCCGGCCGGAATGGATGATCATGGACGTGATCCCGGTCATCCCGCCCGAATTGCGCCCGCTGGTACCGCTCGATGGCGGCCGCTTCGCGACCTCCGACCTCAACGATCTCTATCGCCGTGTCATCAACCGCAACAACCGGCTGAAACGCCTCATCGAGCTGCGCGCGCCCGACATCATCGTGCGCAACGAAAAGCGCATGCTGCAGGAGTCCGTTGATGCGCTCTTCGATAACGGCCGGCGCGGTCGTGTCATCACCGGAGTCAACAAGCGCCCGCTGAAATCGCTCTCCGACATGTTGAAGGGCAAGCAGGGTCGTTTCCGCCAGAACCTCCTCGGCAAGCGCGTCGATTATTCCGGCCGCTCGGTCATCGTTGTGGGGCCGGAGCTGAAGCTCCATCAATGTGGCCTGCCGAAGAAAATGGCCCTCGAACTTTTCAAGCCGTTTATCTACGCCAAGCTCGAACTTTATGGCCTTGCAAGTACCATCAAGGCGGCGAAACGTTCGGTCGAGAAGGAACGGCCCGAGGTCTGGGACATCCTGGAAGAGGTAATCCGCGAGCATCCGGTGTTGCTCAATCGCGCACCGACCTTGCATCGCCTCGGCATTCAGGCGTTCGAACCGATCCTCATCGAAGGCAAGGCGATTCAGCTCCATCCCCTGGTCTGCACCGCCTTCAACGCCGATTTCGACGGCGATCAGATGGCGGTCCATGTGCCGCTGTCGCTCGAGGCACAGCTCGAAGCCCGCGTCCTCATGATGTCGACTAACAACATCCTGTCGCCGGCGAATGGCAAGCCGATCATCGTGCCGTCGCAGGATATCGTCCTGGGCCTTTACTACATCACGCTCGAGCGCGATGGCGAGCGTGGCGAAGGCATGGCGTTCGCCAATCTCGGCGAGATCGAGCAGGCGCTTGATGCCGGCGCGGTGTCGCTCCATTCGCGCGTCTCGGCGCGGGTCAAGAGCATCAACGAGAACGGCGATCTGGTGATTCAGCGGGTCGTCACCACGCCGGGTCGGATGCTGCTGTCCGAAATCCTGCCGATGAACGAACACGTCAATTTCGGCTTGGTCAACAAGCTTCTGACCAAGAAGGAGATCACCAATCTCATCGACCAGGTCTATCGCCATTGCGGCCAGAAGGAGACGGTCATCTTCTGCGACCGGCTGATGACGATCGGCTTCAATCAGGCATGCAAGGCCGGCATCTCGTTCGGCAAGGACGATCTCATCATCCCGCCGGCGAAGGGAAAACTGGTCGCCGAGGCCACCGAGAAGGTGAAGGAGTACGAGCAGCAATATCTCGACGGCCTCATTACCCAGGGCGAGAAATACAACAAGGTGGTCGATGTCTGGTCGAACTGCACCGAGAAGGTGGCCGACGAGATGATGAAGGCGATCAAGAGCCCGCCGAAGCCGGGCCAGCCCATCAACTCGGTCTGGATGATGGCGGATTCCGGTGCCCGTGGCTCGCCGGCGCAGATCAAGCAGCTCGCCGGGATGCGTGGCCTCATGGCCAAACCTTCGGGCGAGATCATCGAGACGCCGATCATCTCGAACTTCAAGGAAGGCCTGACCGTGCTCGAATACTTCAATTCGACGCATGGCGCGCGCAAGGGCCTCGCCGATACGGCCTTGAAGACGGCGAATTCGGGGTATTTGACCCGTCGCCTCGTCGATGTTGCGCAGGATGCAATCATCACCGAGGAGGATTGCGGCACCCGGCGCGGCCTTACCATGCGCTCCGTGGTCGAGGGCGGCGAGGTGATCTCGTCGCTCTCCGACCGCATCATCGGCCGCTCCGCCGCGGTGGATGTGGTTGATCCCATTACCGGCAACGTCTTGGTCGGGGCAAGTGAGCTCGTCGACGAAGCAGCGATCGAGCGGATCGAAGGTGCCGCGATCGATCAGGTGCTGATCCGGTCGGTGCTGACCTGCGAGACGCGTCACGGTCTCTGCGGCAAATGCTATGGCCGCGACCTGGCGCGCGGCACCACGGTGAACATGGGCGAGGCGGTCGGCGTGATCGCCGCGCAATCGATCGGTGAGCCCGGCACCCAGCTTACCATGCGCACCTTCCATATCGGCGGCGCGGCACAGCGTGGTGCCGAACAGAGCTCGGTCGAGGCGGCGTTCGATGCCAAGGTAAAGATCGAAAATCGCAACGTCGTGTTCACCTCCATGAAGGTGCCGGTGGTGATGGCGCGGAACACGGAGGTCGTGCTGATCGACGACGCGGGGCGTGAGAAGGCGCGACACCGTGTGCCGTACGGCGCGAAGCTGATTGCCGATCACGGCGCCACGGTGGTGAAGGGCCAGAAGCTGGCGGAATGGGATCCCTATACCATTCCGATCATCACCGAGCGGGATGGCGTCGCCCATTATGTCGATCTCGTCGAAAGCGTGTCGATGCGCGAGGTGCTGGACGAGGCCACCGGCATTTCTTCGAAGGTGGTGATCGACTGGAAGCAACAGCCGCGTGGCGTCGATCTGCGCCCGCTGATCACGCTGCGCGACGCCAAGGACAATGTCATCAAATTGTCGAACGGCGCTGAGGCGCGGTACTTTATGTCGGTCGATGCCATCCTTTCGGTGGAGAACGGGGCCGAGGTCCATGCCGGCGACGTGCTGGCGCGCATCCCGCGGGAAAGTTCCAAGACCCGCGACATCACCGGCGGCCTGCCGCGTGTCGCAGAGCTGTTCGAGGCACGCAAGCCCAAGGACTTCGCCATCATCAGCGAGATCGAAGGCCGCGTCGAATTTGGCAAGGACTACAAGACCAAGCGCCGCATCATGGTGATCCCGAGCGAGGAAGGTGCGCAGCCCGTCGAGTACATGATCCCGAAGGGCAAGCATATCTCGGTACAGGAGGGCGACACCGTCCTCAAGGGCGACCTTCTCATGGACGGCAATCCGGTGCCGCACGACATCCTGCGCGTCCTCGGCGTCGATGCGCTTGCCTCGTATCTGGTGAGCCAGATCCAGGAGGTCTATCGCCTCCAGGGCGTGCGCATCAACGACAAGCACATCGAGGTGATCGTCCGCCAGATGCTGCAGAAGGTTGAGATCGAGGATCCGGGCGAGACCACCTATCTCGCCGGCGAGCAGATCGATCGCATCGAGTTCGACGGGGTGAATGCCAAGGCCGAGGCCGAGGGGTTGCGTCCCGCCCGGGCGCGGGCGGTGCTTCAGGGCATCACCAAGGCGAGCCTTCAGACGAACTCGTTCTTCTCGGCGGCTTCGTTCCAGGAGACGACGCGCGTCCTTACCGAGGCGGCGGTGTCCGGCCGGATCGATACCCTGACCGGGCTCAAGGAGAACGTGATCGTCGGCCGGCTCATCCCCGCCGGCACCGGCAGTGTGATCGCGAAATGGAAAACGATCGCCGCCGATCGCGACAAGGAACTGGCGGCAAAACAGCCGGCCGAGCCTGCGATCCCGGCGATCGAGCAAGGCCGCAAGACGGCGTAGTCATCAGTCGTCAGTTTTCAGTTGTCAGTTTCGGTCGCTTGGACCGGTTACTGATAACTGAAGACTGATAACTGAAAGCCTCTTACGCCAGTCCGGGTGGCGGGGTGAAACCGCCGAATTCACGTGCCAGGAATTGCGCGAACGCGATCGTGGTGCGGTCTTCGAGATAGGGCCCGATGATCTGTACCCCGATCGGCAGGCCGGTTTCGCTGCGCTCGACGGGTGCCACCGTCGCGGGCAGCATCGCTACGCTGGCGATGCTGGGCCACAGAATCTGGCTGGTATAGGGTACCGGGTTGCCATTGATGATCGCGCGCCGGTCAAGCTGGTCCGGTGTGTGATCGTGGGGAAAGGCCGGTGTCGGAAACGGCGGCGCCAGGACGACATCCCAATCCCGGAACAATAGGCGCCAGGCGCGGCGCAGCTCGGCACGCTTCAAATCGGCGATGATCCAGGCGCGATGATCCAACACGGTGGACCGCAGCCACCGCGCTTCCCACGACCGGTCGTCGGGAGCGAATGCGGCGACGCGTTGTTTCAGGTCGGCCACGGCGCGATCCGGCATTCGTGCCGTCATCTCCGACATCAACAACTGGATATAGGCATCCGCCGTCGCCACCAGATCGGGAATGCGATTCCCGGCGCGGGTCACGTTCGCCCCGGCCTTCGCCAGTTTCTCGGCGAGCCGGTCGAGCGCCCCCGTCACCGCGGCATCGGTCGGCACCATCGGGTGCTGATCCAAGAGCAGGATGCGGAAATCCTTCAAGGCCGCGTGCCGCGGCGGCGGCAGTTCGAGTCGATAGCCGACCGCCTCGTCCTCCATCGGCCCGGCGAGAAGGTCGAGCGCCAGCGCCAGGTCGGTGGCGCTGCGGGCGAGCGGCCCTGCGACCGAGACGTCGGGCGCGCGGTCGCTGTCGAAGAGGTCGTGGCCGCGATAGGGAATGATGCCATAGCTCGGCTTGTGGCCGAACACGCCGCAGAAATGTGCTGGCACGCGGACCGAACCGCCGATATCGGAGCCGATCTCCAAACCGACATAGCCGGCCGCCAGCGCCGCGGCGCCGCCGCCCGAGGAGCCGCCCGGAGACATTGCCGGGTTCCAGGGATTGTTGGTTTGGCCATAGATGTCGTTGTAGCTCTGCCAATCCGCCAGCGAGACCGGCACGTTGGTCTTACCCATGATCACGGCGCCGGCGCCTTTGAGCCGCGTCACGGCGACGGCATCTTGCGTCGCGCGATGATTCTTGTTGTCGGGAAAGCCCCAGCTCGTGACGAGGCCGGCGACGTTATAGGATTCCTTCACCGTCATCGGCACGCCGAGCAGCGGCTTCTTCTCGCCCTGCGCCAGCGCCGCGTCGGCGGCCTTGGCGGCGTCGCGCGCGCGGTCGAAATCGCGCACCACGACGGCGTTGTAGGTGCCGTCGAGCGCTTCGATCCGGGCGATTGCCTGATCGAGCAGTTCAACCGCGGAGATCCGCCGCTCGGCGAGCGCCTTCGCCTGATCGCCCGCCGTCGCAAATGTGAATTCCGAGCGGATTGTCGTGCTCATCTCGTGATCCCCCAATGTGGCGATAAACGGCATTTTCCCATGTCCCGGGGCGAACGCAATGCCGGCCGGCGGCCTGTCATGGACACTCGCGGCGCCGACGCCTTAAGCTTATGCCAATATCCAAGCCGAGGGAGGTAACAGCCATGAAGATCGAAGCCGCGGTGACGCGCGCGCCGCACGCACCGATGTCGCTCGAAAAATTGGACCTTGCCGATCTTCGCGACGACGAGATCCGGGTGCGCCTCGTCGCCACCGGCATCTGTCACACCGACATCGTGATGCGCGACCAGATGTATCCGGTGCCGCAGCCGGTCGTGCTCGGCCATGAGGGCGCGGGCGTCGTCGAGGCGGTGGGGCACGCCGTCACCAAGGTGAAGCCCGGCGATCACGTCGCGATGAGCTTCGATTCGTGCGGCGTGTGCCCGAGTTGCGAGGCCCGCATCCCCAATTATTGCCACGATTTCTTCGGACGGAATTTCGCCGGCCTCAGGCCTGACGGCACCAGCGCCCTGTCGCAGAACGGCACCCTCATTCACGGCCATTTCTTCGGCCAGTCCTCCTTCGCCAGCCATTCGATCTGCCATGAGCGCAACATCGTCCTGGTGCCGTCCGACGTGCCGCTCGACATTCTGGGGCCGCTCGGTTGCGGGATTCAAACGGGCGCCGGCTCCATCATCAATGCCTTGAAGGTCGGCTTCGGTCAGTCGCTCGTCGTGTTCGGTACCGGCTCGGTCGGCCTCAGTGCGGTCATGGCGGCGCGTGCCGTCGGTGCCGGCACCATCGTCGCGGTCGATCGCGTCGCCGCCCGCCTTGCCATGGCCAAGGAACTGGGCGCGACCGCCGTGGTCGATGTGACGGCGACCAACGATTTGGTCGGCGAAGTGAAGCGGTTGACGGGCGGCGGCGCTCATTTCACCTTCGAGACGACGGGGCTGGCGCCGGTGGTGCGCCAGGCCCTCGACGTTCTGGCGCCGCGCGGCGTGTGCGGCTATGTCGGGGCGGCGGCGCCGGGTACCGAAGTCTCGATCGATCTCACCGAGATGATGACCAGCGGCAAGACCCTGCACGGCATCGTCGAGGGCGAAGCCAATCCGGACATCTTCATCCCGGCGATGATCGATCTCTATCGCCAGGGGCGGTTCCCGTTCGACCGGCTCATTACCTTCTATCCCTTCGAGCGGATCAACGACGCGATCCGCGATTCCGAAACGGCAAAGGTGATCAAGCCGGTGGTGCGCATGCCGGCCTGAGCGTCGGTGCGACCGGCGCCGCTCGCTTCAGCCTGCGGCGGTGAAGCGCACCGGCAGTTTGTAGGGGCCGTGGCCGATGGTGGTCATCCACCATTCGGGATCGCCGGCCGCCTCGAACCGCTCGACATGGCGCAGGAGGGCGCCGAACAACGCATCCATCTCCAACTGCGCCATCACCTTGCCGACGCAGGAATGGAGGCCAAAGCCCCAGCCGACCTGGCCTTTCAAATCGCGGCCAATGTCGAAGCGGTCGGGCGTGTCCCATTTGCGCGGATCGCGATTGGCGGCGGCGAAGAGCAGGCCGGTGCGGGTGCCGGCGGGGAGGGTATAGCCCTCGATCTCAACGTCTTTCGTCGTGATCCGTCCGGCCATCCGCGACGGCGAATCCCAGCGCAGGCTCTCATCGAAGGCGTTGCGCATCAGCGACGGGTTGGCGCGCAGCTTCCGCCACTCTTCCGGGAATTCGCAAAAGGCGCGGATCGCGGTGGCGCCGGTGACGACGGTCGTATCGGAGCCGGCGGCGAGCATGGTCATGACCAGAAGTTTCGCCTCGTCCGCCGTGATCGCGCCGTCATCGGCGAGGCGATAGGTCGCTTCGCCGAGGCCGCCCGAATTCATGTTCTCGCGGGTACAGGACCAGTCGGCCCATTGGACGACGGGATCGGACCCTTCGAGCGCGTCGTGGAAGAGCTGGTTCATCGGCCCCATCGTCGCCCACACCATATGGCCGAAGGCGCTCATATTCTCGCGGCCCTTTTCGGGCATGCCGAGGAGATCGGGCAGCACCTTGTGGACGAAGGGCCGGGTGATGTCGAGATTGGCGTCGATCACCTCGCCCTCGCGTGCCATGAGGGCCGTCACCTGATCTTCGGCGGCACGCTCGAACGCCGGCACCGCTTCCTTAAGGCGCAAGGGCGAGATCACCTTTGCCATCACCTTGCGGATTTCGGTGTGGCGCGGCGGATCGTCGGTGAGCAAGATCTCCGGCCGCACCGAGGACGGATCGTGCCACGGCCGCGAGCGGTTCGAGAAGGATTGCCAGTCGGTGAGGCCGGCGGTGACCTGGCTATAGCGGCCCATGATGGCCATGTTGTCGCGCGCGAGCCACACCACCGGCGCCATCTCACGAAGCTGGTCGTCGACGGCGCGCGCATTCAGCACCGCGTCCCGACCCCACATATCGCCGTCGTAGACTGGAATTTCCTGTGCCATGGTGATCCTCCCGTCAAGCGCCACTGACTAGCTGGCGTGCTTCGCGATCCATTTCTCCAGGAGCGCCGCGACCGCTTCGCTGTTCTCCTCAAACATCATGGCATGGCCATTGCCGTGCACACCATGCTCCTCGAGCCGCATCAGTTCGGCGTCGCAGCCGGCCTGGCGCAGGAAATCGACGACGCCATGCGTGCCGGGCGTCAGGAACGATGCTTCGGCCACCATTACCAGGATCGGAATGCCCAGGAAATTCTTCAGCTTCCGCGCCGGCTCGGCCTGAATGTAGCAATCCTGAAGATCGGGGCGCGGCGCCTTCTTGAGGACGCGCGTCAGTTCCTCCGGGCTCGCCGCCGGCGGATCATAGGCGACCGGCGCCGAGGTCAAGCCCCAATCGAGGCTGCCGAACTGGTTCTTGGCGAAGGCCGGGCCGAACGGCTCGATCGCGATCACCGCCTTCACCTGCTTCGGGCGCGCATCGACCATCATCCAGCCGGAGGGCCCGCCCATCGAATGGGTCATCAGGACCGATGGCCCGATCCGGTCCAAAAGCTCGCCGCCGACCCGCGCCATGTTCTCCTGATAGGCAGGCAGGTCGGTCGGCATCGGCCCCATGCCGGCCAGCATCTGGTCGAGGTTCTCCTCGGTGCGCTTGGCATCGCCCTTGGGCCATTGGCTGTGAAGCTTCGCCTGCGGATAGGCGCCGGGCATCTTTTCCTCGGGACGGGTGAAGAGATCGCCCAGCCCCTCATAGGTCGCGGGCGGCGAGGCCGGCCCCAGCGCGTCGGCATGATAGGGCGCCCGGCCATGGCCCGGCCGATCGACGACATAGACGGCATAGCCCTGGCGCAGGAACCAGGTCGCCCAGCCCTCGCGGCCATCGGGCGTGCCGAGATAATCGGTGCCCTGGCCGCCGCCACCATGCACCATGACGAGCGGCCAGCGATGTTTCTGCTCCACCGGGATCTGGTATTGGACATACATCTGGCCGGCGGGAATGGTGCCATAGGGCATCTTCTTGCGCTCAACCCCGACCCAGAAAAAGCCCTGGTCCGCGATCGTCAATGGTTCCTTCACTGTCGGCATCGCCCGCTCCCTCATGCCCTTGTTCACCGCGACGACGGGCGCGCTGCCGGCCCCCGTTAAGGTCAAGGTAGACCGGCCCCGCCTTCGCTGTAAATGGAGCGCCGGATCAAGGGCGCGCTCGCCGCTCAATCGATCCAGCGCCGGTGCAGCCACAGCCATTGATCCGGGCGGGTACGGATCCAGTTCTCGAGTCGCTGGTTGAGGCGGATCAGGAGGGCGCGGACATCGGCCTCCTCATCGCCGCTATGGGTCAACTCGACCGGCTCCTCCGTGACGAAGCGGAAATGGACGCCCTTCACCCGCTCGACCCGCGCCGGTATCACCCGGCAGTCATAGCGCAGGGCGAGCCGCGCGATCACCTTCTCCGTCATTGCGTCGCGGCCGAAGAACGGCACCCGCATGCCGGTATTCATCTTCTGGTCGATCAGCATGCAGATCACGGCGCCTTTCCGAAGCGCCGCCACCGCGCGCCTCCCCGCCGTGCCCTTGGCCAAAAGCTCGCCGCCGACAGCGCTTCGCGCCCGCCCGATCAGGCGAGCGACGGTCGGGTTGTTGGGCGGGCGATAAATCTGCACCGCCTTGAGGCCGAGCTGGGTTGCGGCCATGGCCGCGATCTCCCAATTGCCGAAATGGCCGGAGACGAAGATGTGCGGCTCACCCGGGTCGGGCGGATGGTCTTTGATCCAGGGCAGGGTACCGGCCTGCTCGATATAGCCTCCCGGCTCATAGACCTTGAACTTGCCGAGATGGGGATATTCGGCGACGACGCGGCCGAGATTGTCCCACATGCCGCGGATGATGCGCGTGATCTCGGGCTCGCTGAGCTCTGGCATGGCGCGGCGCAAATTGCGCTCGGCACGGCGCGTCACCCCCATGCGCGGCCCGATCTGGCGCGCGATGAAGCCCCCCGTCGCTGATGCCGCCGGCAGCGGCAAGGCGCGGAAAACGCTCCACAGCAGGGTCGCGCCGACGCCTTCGAGGAAATAGCGGACGCGCTTGTGTCGCGCCGATTCAGCCATGATCGAACACCCGTTCGAGATGCTGCATCAGCATCGCCTCATCGTGCCACGCGACGCGAACCTCGAGGCTGGCGATGGCCGCCTGCCAGGCCGGCGGCAGGCGCACCCGGTCCTTTTCGGTGGTGACGAGCACCGCGCCTTGCGCCGCCGCTGCGTCGCGCAGACGGTGGAGCTCGGCATCGCGATAGCGATGATGATCGGAAAAGGCATGGCGACCAACGATCTTCGCGCCCGCGTCGGCGAGCGTCGCGAAGAATTTTTCCGGCCGGCCGATGCCGGCGAAGGCGATCACCTCGCGGCCGGCGAAATCGGCGCCATTCACCGGCGCCAGCCTTGCTTCGAACACCGGCGGGGTCAGACGCGGCGCGATGTTGGCGCGATCCTCGCCCATCACCACGATGGCATCGGCGCGGCCGAGGCCCGATGCCGCCGGCTCGCGCAGCGGCCCCGCCGGCACCACCCGGCCATTGCCGAGACCGTATGCGCCGTCGATCACCAGAAGCGAGAAATTCTTGATGAGGCTGGGGTTCTGGAAGCCGTCATCGAGGAGTAGGCAATCGGCGCCGGCCTCGACCGCGGCACGGGCGCCGGCGGCGCGGTCGCGCGCCACCCAGACCGGCGCCTCACGTGCCAGCAGCACCGGCTCGTCCCCGACTTCGGCGGCGTCCTGGCACGCGGGATCGACGCGGAGCGGCCCCGCCGCGCTGCCGCCATAGCCGCGGCTCAAGATATGCGGGTTGCGACGGCTTGCCCGCAAAAGCCGCGCCAGCGACGCCACGACCGGCGTCTTGCCGGCGCCGCCCAGGACCAGATTGCCGACGCAGATTACCGGCACCGGCGCCTGCCATGGCACGATCATCGCGCGCCGCGCCGCGCCCATTGCCGCAAACAATTCCGCCGCCGGTTGCAAGAGGCTCGGCACCAGGCCCGGGCGTGACCAGAAATCAGGCGGGGACAGGCTCGGCATGCGCCGTGAGCCGGTCGAGCCAGGGCTGCAACTGCGCCATCACGGCATCGAGCACGCCCGCTTGCGCCTGCGCCACCGCCAACGCCGCGGCGGCGCGGCGGTCGCGCTCTTCCGGATGCTGGAGGAGTTGCAGGACCGCCCGCGCCAGGGTTTCGGCATCGCCGACAATCTTGCTGGCGCCGGCGGCGGCGAGCGCGGCGGCGATGGCGGCGGTGTTCGCCATGTCGGGGCCATGAAGGATCGCGCAATCGAGCCGCGCCGCCTCATAGGGATTGTGTCCGCCCTTCGGCGCGAGCGAGCCGCCGATGAAGGCGATGCCGGCGAGGCTGTAGAACAGGCCGAGTTCGCCCAGTGTGTCGGCGAGATAGAGGTCGGTTGCGCGGGCGATCGACTCGCCGGCGGAACGGCGGGCGACGGCGAGGCCTTTCTCCTCAAGCATGCGGGCGATCGCCGGCGCGCGGTCGGGATGGCGCGGCACGATCACCGTCAGAATCCGGGGCAGGGTGCGCTTGACGAGAAGATGCGCGTCGGCGACGATTTCCTCCTCGCCCTCATGGGTGCTGGCGGCGAGCCAGAGCGGGCGGTCCGCGACGAACCGGCGGAGCCGCGCCAGTTCCGCCGCCGAAACCTCGAGCGGCGGCGCCGAAGATTTCAGATCGCCGACCGAACGCACCTGCCGCGCGCCGAGCCGTTTCAGCCGCTCGGCCTGGGCCGCATCCTGCGCGAGGCACAGATCGAACCCGGCGAGGAGCGGCCGGATGAGGCCCGGCAGCCTGAGCCAGCGCGTCTCGGAGCGGGCCGACATCCGCGCATTGACGAGGAGGGTCGGCATGCCGCGCGCCCGCGCCGCGCCGAGCAGGTTCGGCCACAATTCCGATTCGACCCAGAGGCCGAGATCGGGCCGCCAATGATCGAGAAACGCGCTTGCATAGGACGGATGGTCGAGCGGCACGAATTGATGCACGAGACGGCCGTCGCGGCGCGCATGCTCGGCCAAAAGCCGTGCCGAGGTCAGGGTGCCGGTGGTGAACAGGATCGCGAGCGGCCGTTCGTCCAGGAGGCGATCGATCAACCCCAGCATCGACGCCGCCTCGCCGAGGCTCGCGGCATGCACCCAGACGAGTGGCCCCGTGGGCCGCGGCAGCGAGGCTTCACCGAACCGCTCGCCGCGGCGCGCCGGCTCTTCCTTGCCGCGGCGGGCGCGCCGGGCGAGATAGAAGGGCGCGAGCGGCCCGGCCGCGAGGGTGAGCGCGCGATAGAGCGTGGCGAGGGACATGGGCCTTCAGGCCTGCACCGCGGCGATCCGGGCGAGGGCGGGCTCGTCCGATGAAGCGGCCGGCTCGTCGGTGAATTGCATGGCGTGGAGCCGGGCATAGGCGCCGCGGAGCCGCAGCAGCTCGCCATGGCTGCCGCGCTCGACGATGC
>JBOHLV010000290.1:0-1534 GCA_050729815.1 Allostellaceae bacterium | reverse complement strand
CAAATTGCGCCTCTTCGAGAAAGAACGGATCATCGGTCAATAGCCACGGCACAAAGCCGAGCGCCGGCATGTGCGCCACACCCTCGACCATGGAGAAATAATTGCTCGCGGACGACTGTGCCGGTATCGGGATGGCGAAGCCCGGGTGGCCGGCGTTGTAGAGCAGGCTTATGTTAGGATACTGCTCGACGCTGAACGGCGCGCTCGTGGCGGCATCGCGCACATGGTAGATGAACGTGCCCGAGGCCTCGGCGTCGGTGAGCATCGTCTCTCCGGCCGCCGCGTTGCCGGTCAGCAGAAAGCAGGCTTGCTGCTCGGTGGTGAAGCCCAACTCGTCGCGATCGCCGGTGGTGGCGAGGGACGTGTTGAGATCGCCGGTCGCCATCGGGCCGCCCCAGGGGGTGCCGGTCGCCGGCGGGCTGGTGTTCCACACCGGCATGGTGCTGAGCGGCAGCACCGCCTTCATCGCGACGAGATCGGCGAGGTTGCGCACGATCGGGCGCGGCGCCGACTGCCAGCGCCAGCGCGCCCCCCACCAATGGTTTGGCACGTTGACCGTGACCGGCGCGGCGAGAACGCCGCCCGAGATCGTCGCGGTGTAGGGAGCGGTGATGTGCGCCGGTGTCACGCCGCTCGCCGGGACCGGTGCCGCATTGGCCGCAAAGGCATATTCGGTGCCGTATTCGACGACGATCTCCTGGCGCAATCCGGACATATCCGGGCGGAAGAACACGGTGAATCCGGCGAGATAGGTGCCATTCGCCGGCGCGCGCTGGCGCCGGCAATACTGTTGCACAAAGGGACCGACATAGGTGCCAAGACTGGTCGCCTGCCTCTCGTCAAAGGACAGCGACATCCCACTCGGGAACGTGAGCGTCAGAAGGAGGGGAGCGGCAGGGGCAGGGGCAGGTGGCGGCGCGCGCTGGACCTGGCGCTGCGCCCCCCAGGCAGGCGCGGCGAATGCCGCCGCTCCGACGATCCCGGCGTGGCGCAGCACACTCCGGCGGGTCACAGAAGGGAAGGGCAGGCGCTTCATTGACGTCCTCCTCGCTCGTCGGCGATTCGCCATGGGACGCCGCCCGCGGCGACTCGAGCCCTTTGACCCATGGCGAAGCATCGCCGAAATCTTGTCATTGTAGCAAAAAGCCGATCGGGCAGGGTCCTCTCGGACACATGCAGAAATGGCCGGGTCGATCGTCCCGGCAGGCGGGGGCCGCAGTGTTCAAAGCGGAGGCTGAACAGGCAAGCCAAAAAAATGTCAAAAGATGGTATCTGCCAACAACGATCAGGGGATTCGACCCGGCACACCCGGCTCTCACCGCGATCCAGCACCATCAGTGTGTACAGCAGACCCGCCGCATCCAGCCGATCGGTCTTGGCGTGCCGCGAGCGCCGGTCGACAAGAAGGCTGGCGGCTCCGCCGCCGACAAGCCGATGCTGGCCGACCTTGTCGGCGACCGGCGAATGCCGGGCCACCAGCCATCTCGCCTTGCTCAGTTCCAAAGCGACACACATCGTGGCACGCTCGGCCGCG
>JBOHLV010000289.1:0-5122 GCA_050729815.1 Allostellaceae bacterium | reverse complement strand
CATGGCGGGTGTGGCGCTCCGGGGTTGCCGATTGAGCCTGTCTCGACAACAGAATCATGCGCGCAATCAACGCTCTACGCTACATCCGCCAGCTCAAAATCACCGCCCTCATGAATAAGATGGGCTAACTACCGGAATACAGAATTCGAGGAATTGGCAGGCGTGGATACCGGCTTTCGCCGGTATGGGATTGGGGGTCTGATCTGGCTTGGCCGACTTTTTTATCATCTTCGTCGTCGTCCCTGCGAAAGCAGGGACCCAGGGAAGCGGCCCGTTCGCCAAGACCTTCGCCGAGGCAACGCTCTGGATTCCCGCTTTCGCGGGAATGACGAATTATCAAATCCACTTATCAAATCCACGCCTCGCAGCTTAGGCGCATTTTGACCTTCGCATTATTGTCGCATATAATCTGACGATGAAACGAAAACCGTCATCGCGCGCGCCATCTCGCCCCGCCCGCAGCCAGGCGAGCTTACGCGTGCGGGCGCCCAGGCCAGACGCGGTTGTGCGCTTTCTCGACGAATTGGAGGAGGAAGGCGGGCTTTCGGGCACCGACATCGCCAATATCACCGACGTGTCGAAGGCGACGGTGTCGCGGTGGAAAGCCGGGACGGCGCGGCCACATCCGGGCACCGAATTGATCCTGTCGGACCTCTATTACGTCGTCGGGCGGCTCGAGGAATATTATGCGCCGGAAGAGATTCGCACCTGGCTCTATGCCCGCCATCCGCAATTGGAGGGCGGGCGCGCGATCGACCTCATCCATGACGGCAAATCGATCGAGGTGCTGCGCGTTCTCGAACGCCTCGATGCGGGCGTTTATCTCTGAACCATGGCGGTGCCACCGCGGCCGCGTGACAGCCGGCTCATCGATGCGCTCGAAGCGTTCACGCATGAGTCGTTCGAGGCCGCCGTGTGGCGGGTGGTGCGGGAAGGGCGCGATCCAACCCAATGCAGCGCCGCCGGCGGGCGGTGGGACGACCGCACCTTCGATGTGCTTTACACCTCCCTCGACCGTGACGGCGCGATCGCGGAAATGCATTTTCACCTGATGCGTGGGCAGCCGGTGTTTCCGTCGCGCGTCGGCTATGGCCTCTACGCGCTAAAGGCCCGGCTCAAGGCGATGCTGCGGCTCCCAACGCTCGACGCGCTCGGAAAGCTGGGGCTCGATGCGGCGCGCTATGGACAGCTCACCTACAACGAGCGGAATGCGGAATATCCGCGCCCCCAGGAAATCGCCGAAGTCGCGCATTTCCTCGATTGCGACGGAATTCTGGTGCCCAGCGCGCGATGGCCGTGCGCGAACCTGGTCTTGTTCTGTGATCGCCTCCCGCCCGATGCGATCGAGGTCGGGCACGATCACGGCCTCATCGATTGGCGCCGATAGGAACGCGCGAACCCACGGCGCTGAGACGGAGGGGGAAGTCTGGGGACATAATATGTACCTCGATTGCGAATTAAGTATTGTGTTCCCCGGAATGAGAGAGCTTGCTCTTAAACAAATAGACTTGTTATCTCGGCCGCTAAGCTGGCTCGCAAATTCCGCTTCAACCGCGCCGTCGCCTTGGTGTCGGGCCGGGCCAAAATGGGGGTCAGTGCCGCATGCCGAATATCCAGCTTCCCGAGGCTGCCTCCAAGGCTTGGCCGCCAATAGCGACCGCGGCGCTGCGTGTCGCCTTCGGCGTCATTTGGGCGGTGGGTGCCGCGCTTACATGGTCGCCCGATTTCGCCGTTCACTACGTCGGCTATCTGCACAATGCGGCTCAGGGGCAACCAGGCTGGCTGGCGGGTTGGTTCGCCATGTGGATCGGACTGGTGACGCCTCATGCCATGCTCTTTACCTGGCTTACGCGGATTGTCGAAAGCGCGATTGCACTCGCCCTGTTGACGGGATTTGCGCGCAAGACCTTGTATGTGGTCGGCGCCCTGTTCAGCCTGCTGGTATGGAGTACGGCCGAAGGTTTTGGCGGCCCCTATACCGTGGGCGCGACCAATATGGGCACGGCGATCGCCTATGTGTTGATCTTCATTGCCTTGATCGGTATCGACAACCGCGGCGGCCGTAACCCCTACAGCCTGGATTTTCTCATTGAGCGACGCTGGCCACGGTGGCGCCGTGTGTCCGAATGGAGCAGCGATGAAGCACTGAGGCAGGAGCCGTACGCGCTGCCTTGGCGCCTGCAGGTTCCCGCCATGCTCGCCGTCCTGGTTTTGGTGATCTTCCTGATTGGCGGGCTGCACAGTACGCTGAACGTGAAGTCGCCGTCGCCAACCGCCGCCGCCGCCGCCGTTACACCACTATCGCTCGCTTCGAGCGTGCCGATCGCGAGGCCTCGCGATGCGCGCCTGCCGCCCCTCATCGGGACGGGCGACAGTGTCGATGTCCATCTCGTCGTGACGAACCGCACGGTTGCCATTGCCAATGGGGTCAATTATCGGGCGTGGACCTATGGCGGTACGGTGCCCGGCCCGATCCTTCACGTGCGTCAAGGGCAGACCGTGAACGTCACGCTTACCAACCACGGCACCATGGAGCACTCAATCGATTTTCATGCCGCCCAGACCGCGCCCAATTTGCATTACATCGATATTCAGCCCGGCAAGTCGCTGAAGTTCTCGTTCGTGGCGCGCGTACCCGGGGCATTCATTTACCATTGTGAGACACAGCCCATCCTGCTGCATGTCGCCAATGGCATGTATGGGGTGATGGTCGTGGATCCGAGGAAGCCATTGCCGCCCGCCGCCGAGAGCTATGTGATTGAGCAAAGCGAGTGGTACACGCAGCAGGTCTCAGGCCACCTTATGGGTCCCGACTACGAGAAGATGCTTGAGGAGCGCCCCGATGAAGTCGTCTTCAACGGCGTTGCGTTCCAGTATCGCGAGCATCCACTGGTCGCGACCGCAGGCAAGCGCATTCGCATCTATTTTGTCGATGCCGGCCCGAATCTGTGGAGTTCGCTTCACGTCATCGGTTCGATCTTCGACAAGGTCTATCCCGACGGGGATGCCGCGCACGCCTTGAGCGACGTATCCACCTACACCGTCGGGCCGGGCGCCGGCGCGATCCTCGATCTGGTCATCCCGAAGCCCGGTAAATATACCTTCGTCGATCACGACATGGCGCACTTGATGAAAGGCGCGGTAGGCATCCTTGACGTGCGCGGCAGCGGAGCCTCGTCGGCTGGGGCGGCCGCATCGAAGCCGCCGTCCGCGATCGTCGCCGAGCCGCCATCCACCACCGCCGTCACGCCCGCGGCGAAGGTTGCGGCGGCTCCTGTCGCGACAGGGCCCTATCACTTCGATCCGGCCACGGGCGCTTCATTGTTCGCGGCCAATTGCGCGGCCTGTCATCAGCAAACCGGTCAAGGCATACCGGGTGCGTTTCCGCCGCTAAAGGGCAATGCCGCGGTCCTGGACCCCGATCCAACCAAACAGATCGACACCGTACTGAACGGGCTGCACGGCGAGAAGGTTGGCGGCACCGTCTATGCGACCCCGATGCCTCCGTTCGCGGCCTCGTTGAGCGATGCGGAAATCGCCAACATCATCAACCACGAGCGGACCTCATGGAGCAACCATGGCAAAGAGATTACGCCGAGCGAGGTGAAAGCGCAGCGCGCTCGCAGGTCCGCGGCCGGTGCTCACGGCGCCCCGTCGAAACCATGATAAGAGCAGTGCCCCGATCACGAATTCAGGAAACACAATACGCCGATTCTGAATTAGGTATTATGTCCCCGAAATACTCCCTATTTCGACGCCTATTCGGGGAAGGCCTGGTCGCCGCCTCCCGGCGCCTGACCATAAGCGCCGGTTGGGCGCCGGCGATCCCCGGCTGAAACTTCCGGGGGCGATCGCGGTTGGACTCTGCGGGGCCTCGATTTCCGGGCCTTAGTTTCCCGGAGGGCTGGCGTGCGGCGTTCCCCTCGTGCTCGCGACTTTCCGGCACCGCAGCGCCGCGGCGGCGCGATATGCCCGCGGCGATGAGCGCGGCGCACGCCTCGCCGATGCCGCTCGAAGGGAACTATCCCGTCGCGCTGGCGACGGCGATCGTCGCGCTGATCCCGTTCATCGTCGTCAGCACCGCCGATGCGCTCTACCGCCCCGAGGTACGCCAGGCGCTCGGCGCGACGCCGACCGGGCTCGAAATCGTCAGCGGCCTAGCGGTCGCGGGCTATGCCTTCGGCGCGCTGTCGGGGGGTGACCTCGTCAACCGCGTGCCGCAGCGCCATCTCTTCCTCGCCGCCGAGCTACTGTTCGTCCTCGGCTGCGCACTCGCCGCAGTGGCGGGCGGGATCGCCGTCTATGGCGCGGGCCGGGTGCTGCAGGGGCTGGCGACCGGGGTGCTGCTGATCGCGGCGCTGCCGCCGGTGATCCAGCGCTTTCCGCCGGCGCGGATGCCGATCACCGCCGTCGCGATCAATATCGGCTTCTTCGGCGCGGTGACGGCGGGGCCGCTGATTGGCGGCGTGGTGAGCGCCGGCCATGCCTGGCGCTGGTTCGATGCCGGGCTCGGCGGGATCGGCCTCGCGGTCGGGCTCTGCGCCGCCCTCAGCCTGCCGCTCCAGGCGCCGCCGAATCCCGGCCTGCGGCCCGATTTCGCCGGCCTCGCCCTCGCCCTGCCGGCGACGGCGCTGCCGTTCTGGGGCGTCAGCGAGCTCACCGGTCACGGCTTCGGTGCGCCGCTGTTCTTCCTGCCGCTCGGCCTCGGCCTCGTCGCGTTTGTGGCGCTGATCCTGCTCGAATATCACAAGGAGGAGCCGCTCTCGCCGGTAAAGCAGATGTGGCACACCTTCCCGCTGATTGGCACCCTCGCCGCGATGATGGGCGGCGCCGGCTTCATCACGCTGCTCAGCCTCGGCGAGCAGTATCTCGAACATGTCCGGATGCTGCCGCCGGTCGCGGCCGGCCTCGCCTTCTGGCCCGACGTGCCGGCCGTCCTCCTCGCCGCCGCGGCGCTCGGCCTCCTGTTCCGCACGCGCTATCTGCCGCTGCTGGTGCTGGCCGGGATGGCGGTGCTGATGGGCGGCGGCGGTCTGCTGCTGGCCCGCCTGGTGCTCAAACAGTACCAGCGGGAGCGCCTGCTGATCTTTCTCCATCCGGAGACGGATCCGCTGTGCAAGGG
>JBOHLV010000288.1:0-11148 GCA_050729815.1 Allostellaceae bacterium | reverse complement strand
AAACCGTCGTTCGACGCCGATCGCTTACGGAGTAATGCTCAATCAGGAGCAGAAAAGCCACATCGATGGGGAGCGAGACCGAGGTTATGATTTTTTGCGCGTACGTTGCAGAGCCAGTCAATAATGCTATATATGTTTATGGGTCTGGCATGGTTTCCACGAAGCTGTCCACAACAACGACTGAGGGGACATATGGTGTCTATGGAAATCGCGAAGATTAACAAAAGTAAAGCCGTATTCGATGATTTGTACGCAACGGATGATCCGCGGGATTACTTTTCCGTACTCGGCGCGTTGGACTATGTGATCCCGGACGTTGCGGAGTCCGTAATCCGCCAAATTCTTTCGGCGCGCGGGGCACGGTATCGAAGTGAGACCAATATCCTCGATGTCGGCTGCTCCTATGGGATCAATGCGGCACTACACCGTTTTCCTGTCAATTTCTCGACCCTGCGGCAGCGGTATGCCCGGCGCGAGATGATGGAGGTGCCACCTGCAGAGATGGTTCGGCTTGACCGAAACTTCTATGCAAGCTGGCCGGATGTCGGGTTGGCCAAATTCATCGGGTTTGACGTTTCGGAACCCGCTATCCGCTATGCGAACGAGGTCGGCCTTCACATTGACGGCGTGGCGACCAATCTCGAGACGAAAGAGCTATCGCACCGGGAAGCCGAGATCATCGCGCCGGCCAATGTCATTCTGTCCACTGGCGCCGTTGGGTACGTGACGGACCGGACCTATCAAAAGCTGCTCGACGCCATGGCGGGAGTGCCATGGATCATTTCGTTCGTGTTGCGAATGTTTCCCTATGACGGATTCATCAAGGCGTTTGCCGAACGCGAGATGGTGACCGAGAAACTTCCCGGGACGACTTTTGTGCAGCGTCGTTTCCGCGACGCCGAGGAGTTCGAAAAGACCTTGGCGGCACTTGAGATGCGCGGCATCGATCCCCACGGGGTCGAAGGCGACGGCTTGTTTCAAGCCGAACTCTTCCTGTCGCGGCCGGAGGCGGACGCGAAGGCAATGTCGCTCGAGGAGATCGTCACTGTGTCGAGTGGGCGCTTCGGTTCGTTCGGAGCACGCTACGTTCAGGTCGAACAACGGGACGGCCCTAAAACCGCGATGGAAGCGTAATACCGGCGGTTGTGGGTACGGGTTTCAGTGGGCGATGTCGCTCCAATCATCGTGCTGGACGGTGTGTCGAAGAGCTTTGATGGCGAAAAAAGCTTCGCCATTCGCGATATCCGACTCACCATCGACGCAACCAGCTTTGTTGCCGTGGTCGGCGGATCTGGCTCCGGCAAGACGACGCTGCTGAAGACCATCAATCGGCTCGTCGAACCCGATCGTGGGGCGGTGATCATCGATGGCCAACCCGCCGACAGCTTGCCCGCGTATCAGTTGCGCCGCCGGATCGGTTACGTCTTTCAGGGCGTCGGGCTGTTCCCACACATGACGGTGGCGGAGAACATCGGCATCACCCCCGCCTTGCTGAAATGGGCCCCGGACGACATCAAGGCGCGTGTGACGGAGCTTCTCGCGCTCGTCGAACTGCGGACGGACTACGGCGCCCGGATGCCGGATGCGTTGTCTGGGGGGCAACGGCAAAGGGTCGGCGTCGCGCGCGCCCTCGCGGCGCGTCCCGAGATCATGCTGATGGATGAACCGTTTGGCGCACTCGACCCGATCACGCGCGATACGCTCGGTCTGGCTTATCGGGGTCTCCATGAAGGGCTGGGGCTCACCAGCGTGATGGTGACGCACGATGTCTTCGAAGCGGTTCTCCTAGCCGATCGAATCGTGGTGCTGCGGGAGGGTGTCATCGTCGCCGACGGGGCGCCGCATATTCTATTGAGGGATCCGCCGGATGACGGCGTTCGGACCCTCATGGACATGCCCCGGCGACAGGCGGAGCGGGTGCAGGCGCTGTTGGCGGTCGAGCCGAACCGCAAGTCATAACCCCGTGAATGACGCCCTCGCCAGTGCTCTTCGGGTGCTGCCCGACTATCTGGGCAATCATGTTCTGCTGAGCGCGGCCGCACTGGCCCTCGGGTTCGCGATTAGCGTGCCGCTGGCCTTGTACGCGAGCCGAAATACGCCCGTGCGCTGGTCTGTGCTGACATTCGTCAGTCTCGTTCAGACCATTCCCGGTCTCGCCCTGATGGCGCTGTTCTATCCGCTCCTGTTGGCATTGTCGCTATTGTCGAAGACCGTCTTTGGAGAGGGGTTCTCCGCGTTCGGCTTTCTGCCCGCTCTCATCGCGCTCACGCTTTATTCGATGCTGCCGATCGCCCGAAACATCGTGACGGGGATCGCCAGCCTCGATCCCGCCTTGATTGAGGCGGCGCAGGGTGTGGGTATGACCAGCCGCCAGCGCCTCTTTCGCGTGGAATTGCCACTTATCGCGCCGGTCATGATGGCGGGTATGCGCACCGCCGCGATCTGGGTGATCGGAACCGCCACGCTGGCGACGCCCGTTGGTCAAACCAGCCTCGGAAACTATATCTTCACCGGGCTTCAGACGGAAAATTGGATAGAGGTACTCTTCGGCTGCGGCGTGTCGGCCGCCCTTGCGCTCGCTGTCGATCAACTCCTCGGTTTGATCGAAGAGGGGGTCGCGCGGCGCAGCCGATGGCGTGTCCTCACCGGGGCGCTCGTGTTGCTGCTCGGCGTCGGACTGGCCGGCGCCGCCGTCGCCGGGATCGGGGGAAAATCCTCTTACGTCGTCGGTGCGAAGAACTTCACCGAGCAATACATACTCGCATCCCTTATCAGTCAAAAACTCGAAGCCCGCGGTGCCGCCGTGACGCAACGTACCGGTCTTGGCTCAGCCGTGATTTTCCGCGCGCTGGCGCACAACGACATCGACGTCTATGTCGATTACTCCGGAACGATCTGGACCAATTATATGGGCCGGACCGACCACCCGCCGCGCGCCGTCATGCTCAAGGAAATCGCCCATTGGCTGCGCCGGAAATATGGGGTGACGATGATCGGGGCACTCGGGTTCGAGAATGCCTATTGTCTCGCGATGCGTCACGACCGCGCAGCAGCATTGGGGATCAAATCGATTGCGGATTTGTCGCGATACGCGCCGCAATTGAGCATTGGTAGCGATTTTGAGTTCTTCGCGCGCCCGGAATGGAAAGCGATCCGTGACGGCTATCATCTCCATTTCCGCGAACGGCGCGAGTTCGAATCGACCTTTCTCTATCAGGCCGTGGTAACGGGAGAGGTCGACGTAATCTCTGCATTTACCACCGACGGTCGAATCGTGGCGGACAAGCTGCGGGTCCTCACCGACCCCAAGGCAGAAATTCCACGCTATGACGCGATCGTCATGATATCGCCCAAACGCGCCAAGGACCGAGAGCTACGAAAGGTACTGACCTCGCTCATCGGCGCCATTTCTGTCAAATTGATGCGACACGCGAATTTCATGGTCGACCGGCGGGAGTCGCCGGTAACACCACGCGTCGCTGCACGCTGGCTCGATGCACGGCTGAAGCGGCCCTCGACGGGTGTCGTGTTGAAAACGCCGCATTGACCGGAAAATCGCGCAAGGACGGTTGGAAGCGGATTCGCCGCTCGGGGGTGTCTGAGATGACGGCATCGGTGGCCGGCTCGCACAATTTGCGCAATGATGACCGGATGTCACCGACGCTTCGTCTGGTCGACATAAATACGGCCCCAGTTGCGGCGGAGTGCCGCTAGCTCATCGATGATGCGACCGATTTGGGCGATGTAGCGATTGACGCCGCGATCGGCGACGACCTTTGCGCCGCGCGCGATGAGCTCCGTCCGGAGCGATGGATCAGACCAAACCGCCAGAACCTGGCGCGCGATGTCGCTCGGATCGGCCGGATCGAACAACTGCGCCGCATCGCCGAGCTGCTCCGCCGTACCCGGCGCCCGGGCGGCGACGACCGGACAGGAAAGCGCGAAGGCCTCGAGCGGTGGGATGTTGTCGGGACCAAAGAAGCTCGCGAACGCGAGGCAAAAGGCCTCGCGGTAGAGGCCGTAGAGATCGGCCTTCGGGACAAAGCCGAGATGGCGGACGCGATTATCGAGTGCCAGGCCCTTGACTGTCGCCATGACATGATCGCCGTTGCCCTTGTCGCTTCCCGTCAGGACCAGATCGAGATCGAGCCCGTGTTGGCGCACTAAAAGATCGAGCGCCAAAATCAGATTGACGTGATTCTTGTGCGGCCAGAATTGCGCCGGATAGAAGAGGTATGGGCGCGTGAGCGCGTATTTGCCTCGGACATCGATCGTTTCGAGCGAGCCCGTGTCGCCCAGATCGATTGGCATCGGCACCACCCGGACATTCCCCTGATAGACGCCGTAACAGGTGACGATCTCGTTGCGACCTTCTTCGGTTCCGGTGACGATACGGGTGGCGCGCGGCAACGTCGCCCTGGCGGCGGCCTCGCGTTCCTCCCATTTCCAGCCCGCGGTCGAGACCTCGGGGAATAACGGATGGGTGCGGTGCGCCAGGTCCCATACCGTGGCAATGTAAGGGGCCGATACCGGAATGCTGGTCGGATTGACGAACCAGACGAGGTCGATCGCGTCTCGGGCGATCACGGTCTCAAGGTCGGTTTTTTTTCGCCGAAACAATCCGCGCCGTGGTGGCGCCTCCTCTGCGCGCGGCGGATAGAATAGGAAATGGTGGCCGGGATGGCTCTCCTCATAGGCCGTAACCGCCGTCACGATCGCCTCGACGAAGGTAAAGCCACCGCCCGCTTCGGGATTGCCTCTGGCCGCGACGACGAGGACGTTCATTGGCCGATTACGATGCCGCCCCGGCGACCACGGTCAGATTCCAGGTCGCAACATCGGGCGCGCGGCCTGTCAGCCATTCAGAATGGGCGATGAGCCGGAGCCCCGACGCGTCAAGCGCCAGCGCCAGCTCCGGCAGGAAGAAGTAGCGGACGATGTGCGTCTCCGCGAATTCGGGGGCGGGCCCGGAATAATCGCGCGCCATGTACGTGTAGTGAACCTCGACCAGATTGTCATTGAGGCGCATCACCGGCTCGGCAAGGCGCAGGAAGGGTTTTTCCTCATGCGCTAGCCGCTTCACCCGGACGCGCGGCGGATCGGAAAGCACACCCGGCCCGTACCAGCAATCGAACAGGAATACGCCGCCAGGTGCCAAATGGTCGCGGGCGGCCCGAAGCGCCGAAAGCAAGTCCGCGTTCGAAGTCTGATAGCTCATGACATGGAACAAGGCCACGACCGCATCGAAGCGGCGATCAAGATGGAGTTGGCGAATATCGGCCGCGCCAAATTCGAGCCGGTCACGGCGCGCGGGTGGCTCGGCGGCCTTTAGCTCGTTCGCGCGCGCCAGCATGTCGGGGCTTACATCGACGCCGAGGACCCTATATCCGCGTTTCAGAAATTCGACCGCATGCCTGCCGGTGCCACAACCCAAATCGAGCAGCGTGGCGGCATGGGCGCAATGGCGCTTCACCAGATCGTCGACATAGAGGGCCTCGGCGGCATAGTCCTTTGCCGCGTAAAGCGCGTCGTAGAACACGGCCGAGCGGGCGAAGATGCTCATGCGAGAAGCGCCCGGAGCGCGGCCGCGGCCTCTTCAATCTGCGCGTCGCTCAAGGCAAGACCACTCGGCAAATAGAAGCCGCGCCGCGCAAGCCGCTTCGCGCCTCGTCATCGAGCACGACGCCGAATACCCGTGCCGTTTCGTTGAATCAGGTCTTGCTCAGTCATCGGGCGCAAGCCAAGGGAAAGCGGCATCAGGACGCTTGTGATGCCTCGGTTGCACTATGTCGGCTCGGGGAAATTTGTCAATTGGCCGTTCCTTGGGGTACTATTTTAGTTTTCGTTGAAAGCCTTTACATCCTTACCCACACTTGAGCAACGTGATGGGCGGAGTCAGGCATACCCGGCTCAAGTCCCAGTTGATGTTCGACAAGGCATCGATAGCTACCAAGCGGCTCCAACAACTTTCCTCTGGCTAGAACTCGGTCAAGAACAAGCACGGGAGCTTTGAGTGTCACGAGCCGTGATAATGTCGAATAGGGCCTTGGCGGCGGCTCACATCCGGTCCGCATTCGGCGACGCAACAGGGAACGGAGAATGGGCAAAAGGACAGGCGGCAAAAAGTCGGAATTGCGCAAAGATCAAGACCCTCCCGTCGCTCGGGCTTTTCGATTGACCATGCTGTGTCAAGTGCCTAACTCCCCAAATTAGGACACTACCTTCCTTGGACGACGCCTTCAATTGCGGACCGCGCCATGTTATAGGGCGGAATGGGGATTCCTCAAAAGTCTTCCTTCTGCCACGACCTGCCCGGGAACCGTCATTGTCGAACTGGCGAAGCATAGTGCGCGCCGCGGGCCGGCCCTTCACCCGTCGGCGCCGCGACGGCGAGGATCGCGGGTTCCTTCCCGATCTTCGGCGCGACGACGATTTGTTCCTGGTCGAGTTTCCAAAATCGGGCGTGACCTGGCTGACCTTTCTCATGGCCAATGTCAACTTGCAGCTGAGCCGCGATCCGCGCCAGGTCACCTTCTTCAACGTCAACGATTTTATTCCCGAGCTGGGCGGCGGATATGGGGGCGATCACCCGCTTCCGGTGCCGGGACATCGCATCTTCAAAAGCCATTCGCCCTTTACGAGGCAGTACCGCAAAGCATTTTATCTGGTACGCGACCCTCGCGACGTCATGGTTTCATACGCCGCGTTCCTCAATGAATTGGACTGGTGGCGCGGCGGTTTGGACAAACTGATCGCGCACCCGCGATATGGCATCGAGGCATGGGCGGCGCATGTCGGCGGCTGGCTCGATCATGTCGATGCCGCGACCTCGTTCACGCTCATTCGCTATGAGGATCTGCTGGCTGACACGGCGGGTGAATTGAGACGACTATATCAGCTCCTCGGTTTTGCCTTGGAGGACGAGCTGCTGGCGACGGCAATCGCGCGGTCGAGCATGGACCGCATGCGGGATTCGGAGCGGCTCGCGAGGGCCGGCCATCCGCAGCGCCAAGCACTCACTTTCGTTCGCGAGGGACAAGCGGGTGGTGCGCGCGCGCCGCTCGCCGATCATCTTCGCCGCGCTATCGAAGAGAAGGCGGGGCCAATGATGGAACGTCTCGGCTATACTGCCGCCGCCTGAACCCGGCCGTCACCAGCTTGTCGGGCTAAAGGCTGACGGTGCTGATATCGCCGAAGCCGGCACAGCGATGTTAAGCGTACGGTCTGAGCACGTCGTGAACCGCCGCGCTAACGGCGTCGATCTGAGCCTTTGTGAGGGTCAAGCCGGAGGGAACGTAGAGACCGCGCCGCGCCAGTCGTTCCGCGACGGGATACGTTTCGCCACGGAAAAAGCCCATGTCGCGCAAAACCGGCTGCTCATGCATGCCGACGAACAGGGGGCGTGTATCGACGCCGCGCCGGCGCAGTTCCTGCGCAAATGTCACCGCATCGAGCGGTACATGATCGCGTAGTATCAGACAATACATCCAGTAGACATTCTTCGCCCATTTGCGCTCGACCGGCAGATCGATCGGCAGATCGCTAAGCCGCTTACGATACGCGTCGCCCATCCAGCGCTTGTGCGCGATGTGCTTGCCGATCCGTTCAATCTGGGCGACGCCCATCGCCGCCTGGATGTTGGTCAGACGGTAGTTGTGGCCGATCTCGGTGTGCAGAAAGCGCCGATCGCTGCGGAACGCCAGATTGCGCTTTGAGCGCGCGCGTTCGGCAAGCTCCGCGTCATTGGTCACCACCATCCCGCCTTCGCCCGTGGTGATGATCTTGTTGGCGTAAAAGCTAAAGCATCCCAGGTCGCCGATTCCGCCGACCTTGCGGCCATCGACCTCCGCGCCATGCGCTTCCGCGGCATCCTCAATGATGCGCAGCCCGTGCTTCTGCGCGAGCGGCATCAGCCGCTTCATATCGACCGGATGACCGAACATGTGCACCGGCATGAGGGCGCGGGTGCGCGGCGTGATCTTCTTCTCGACCTGATCGATGTCCATGTTCCAGGTGTCCGGCTCACTGTCGACGAGCACCGGCACGCAGCCTGCTTCAATAATGGCGATGACACACGAGATGATGGTGAAGGACGGAAGGATAATCTCCGATTCCGGCGGCAGTTTTAGGGCCGAGACCGCCACCTGCAGCGCGCACGTACCATTGGCAACCGCGATGCCATGATCCACGCCGCAATAATGTGCCCATTTGCTTTCGAACTCGCGAATGAAGGCCCCTTCGGACGAGACCCACCCGGTTGCAACGCATTCCGCGACGTAGCGGGCGACATTGTCCCCAATCAACGGTTCGGAAACGGGGATCATTCTGGTTTCTTACGCCTTCGGTGCGATGAGCGGCTCTTCGAGACGGTAGGTGTCCTTCTCGTAGTTCTCGCCGCCGCGCGGACCCTTCGTCAACACCAGCATCACGGAATCCTCGAGCGCCTCGAACGCATGGCTCTCGTGCGGCACGTTGACGATCAGTTCGCCCTTGTTGAGGACGACTTCCTCGATTTCCGCGCTCGGCATCTGGGCCCTGATGCGCATGCGCCCTTCCACCATATAGACCCACTGGTAGGTGTCCTTGTGAAAATGATTGGCGCGCACCGCACCTTTTTTCGACGTAATCAATGTCGCATATTCCACCGGATTGTTCTTTAGAATGTCGATGATCTCGCCGCGCTCATCGGAAAAAGCGGGCGTAATGATATCAACTTTCATCCATCGAGACTCCGGATTTGTGACATTCCAAAGAACCGTGATCAGCCGACGATCTTGGGCGTGGGGACCGGGATAATGAACTTGCCGCCATGGTCGGAAAAACGCTTCAGGTTCGCCATGATTTCCTCGGCGAAGTTCCAAGCCAGCAGCAGCGCATAATCGGGTTGCTTCTCGAAGAGAACTTCGTCCGCCACGACGGGAATGTGCATACCCGGCGTATAGCGCCCGATTTTGAGTCGCGCTTTCTCCGTGACAAAGTCGAGAATCGTATTGTCGAGGCCACAATAATTGACCAGCGTCATGCCCTTGGCTGGTGCGCTGACCGCGGCGATCCGTTTGCCGTGGCTCTTGAGTGTGAGCAGCAGGTTGCGCAGGTCGTCCCGGTTCTTGGCGACTTGATCGGCAAACTGTTTCAACCGGTCGTGGTTGTATATCCCTTCACGTTCTTCGATGTAGAGAAGCTCGGTGATGACCGGCGATACCGGCCGCCCCTCTTTCTTGCGCTGAACGAAAAAACGGAACGAACCGCCATGAATATCGCGGCGCTGCACTTCGAAAATCTCCATCCCGAAGCCCGCGAAAAATCTCTGCAACGGCTTCAGCGACAAATAGGACAGGTGCTCGTGGTAAATCGTGTCGTATTCGAAGTCCTGCATCAGGGCCAGAAGGTAGGGAGCCTCGACGATGAAAACGCCGCGATCGGCGAGCAGATCGTCGACGGCGCGCATCACGCCGCGGACATCATTCAAATGGGCGAACACATTGGTTCCGGTGATCACGCTCGCATGCCCATGCCGCAAGACAATTTGCCGCGCGATCTTCTCGTCGAAAAAGGCCGCTTCCGTTTCGATGCCGTTGCGGTTAGCGATTGCCGCGATATTGGCGGCGGGATCGACGCCGAGGACACGAATGCCGCGATCTTTGAACATCTGCAGAAGCACGCCGACGTTGCTTCCGATGTCGACGACGAGATCCTTGCCTTCAAGGCTCATCATGCGCGTCACCGTCTCGGCGAATTCGCTCCAGTGGCGGTGACCCGCGGACGTCGTCGACGACTCGTAGGGATAATCGTCGCAGTAGAGAATTTCGGGCGCAACCGCGTAATCGAGCTGAACCAGTCCGCAATCATCGCAAATGACGACGTTCAGCGGATATAATTCCTCTTTCTCCTTCAACTGATGTTCAAAAAGAAATCGGTCCGCGGGCGGTGTCTTGCCCAGATCGAGAAATTTGTGAAGCCGCGTACCGCGGCACATCCTACAGTTACTGATGTGCATCCCAGCGCCTTTCAGGCGGACATTGCGATTAGCGCCAGCCGCTGTTCCCGGCGCCAAGATAAACGGGACGCACTGGTTAGTCTTCCCAGTGCGCCAAGATTGAAGATATGCGGGCAGACGCTAGGATACAATGATTGCGATATACGATTCCAACATCGAGGGTCAAGTCCGGTTGGTGGTGGATAATTTGGTGGGATGGGTGTTTGCCGAGGTCGATTTTGCGACGCCATTTCGGGTGACGTATTCTTGATCCAGTTTGCGCCTGAGGGCAGCCATCTGGTAGCGCTCGGGGTCGGTGGACCGGATGGCGCGCCCGTCGCGGCGTCCATATTATGGGCACCTGCGCCGTTCCATGGTAAACGTCGGGGGATGGCGATCTTTTCTGGTCTTATCCGGGCAAGCCACAATCGACCGAAGAGGGTCTATTTCCCAGGCAGGATTACCAACGATGTGTTCTAGCAGTACGTCGCACAGATGGTCGGTGGCGCCCGTGGCGCTGGCGCTGCTTCTCGCGCCACTGCTGGCCGCCTGCGGCTTTCATCCGCTCTATGAGCATAACGGCGCCGGCGCGGTCGAACCGCAACTGGCGGCAATCGAAATCATGCCGATCAAGGAGCACACCGGCCAGCTTTTGAACTGGCAGCTAGCCAATGATTTCAACCCCGGCAACGACGCGGTGGCGCCGCGCTATCGGCTCTATGTCGCGCTGGCGCTGCGCCGGGATTTCATAGCCACCCAATCGAACGGGATCGCGTCCCGCGGCCAGATTTCCGGCGCCGCCCAATGCGTGCTGACGCCGCTCAACGGCAAGCACGTGCTCTACCGCGCCCGAATCCAGTCGATCGCCGACTATAGTATCGATCCCGATGCCTATGCGTCCGAGGTGGGGAAGAGCGGCGCCGAAAAGGCCGTGATCCGCGATATCGGCCGGGAGATCGAAATCCGGCTCGCCGCCTATTTCAGCGACCGGACCGCCGCGCGATAGAGCGCGGCGAGGGACATGCGCCTTCAGGCCTGCGCCGCCGCGATCCGGGCGAGGGCGGGCTCGTCCGATGAAGCGGCCGGCTCGTCGGTGAATTGCATGGCGTGGAGCCGGGCATAGGCGCCGCGGAGCCGCAGCAGCTCGCCATGGCTGCCGCGCTCGACGATGC
>JBOHLV010000287.1:0-9313 GCA_050729815.1 Allostellaceae bacterium | reverse complement strand
GCGCCGCTCTCCGGCGCCAAGGCTTGCCGTCGCCACTTGTAGATCAGGCTGGTCGAGACCTCGTACCGACGCGACACATCCGTTACGACCGCACCCGGTGCAAATGCTTCGACCAAAATCCGCCGCTGCTCGTCCTCGCTCCACCGCCGGCGACGCTCCGGCCCCGTCAGCAACGTCACCTGGCTCACGCTGTGCTCCTATGCGCGCTCGTAAGGACTCCTTACGCGCACACCTTCACAGCCAGCTTACCGCATCACAAGACGGCCTTCGGCGGAGGGAGACTCATTTGCACCCATGATGACTTTTAATCGACCCGCGCGCGCCATCGCCACCCGCGGTCTCGTTCTTGTGCTCCATGATACGACCATCGGGATCACCAAGAGCATCAACAGCGGTCGGGACAAAGCGGGCCGCCCGAGAGCGCACACGGTTTGCGGCATCCTAATGCACTCAAGCCTAAGGGTGACGACCGAGGGACTGCCGCTCGGGCTCCCGCCGTCAAATTCTGGACCCGGAAGACGTCCGATGGTTGGAGAGTGTTCAGCAATCGACGGCGCCGCTGGGCGATCCCGACGTGGGCGGCTTCAGCGTGCCGATTCGAACATCATGACATAGGTGCCGGTCGTCACCTCGGCGGCGGCCTGATTTCGGATGGAAATGGAGAATGTCACAACACCTCTTCCGCCCTTGCTGGATGGGCGCAGTTCTTTCACTTTCAGGCCTACGCGGATCGTATCGCCGATGAAGACGGGCGCCTTGTATTCCCAGGATGCGGCAAGAAGCGCTATCGCGGTTTCGACGAAGAGGCCGGTGCGGCTGATCAGCCCTTCGGCGGCCGTTGTTACCAGACAGCCCTGCAGGATGCGCCGCCCCAGCGGGCTCTTTTTGGCGAATTCCTGATCGGCATGCATCGGCTCGTAATCTCCAATGAAACCGCAGAACCCGACGAGGTCCGCCTCCGTGAGGGTGCGGCCAAGCGTCTCGAAGCTCTGCCCGATAGAGAAATCCCCGAAATACTGCCCAGCCGATGGGTAAGGCATGGCTCATCTCCTCCTTAAGCGAGGGTTGCGACCGCTTGAATCTCAAACACCTGCCCCTTCTTGAACAGGCCTTTGACCTCGACCAGCGTCGCGGCCGGAAAGCCCGAAGGGAAGAATTCTTTGCGGACACGCGCGATCTCGCGGTACAGCGCAATGTCGGTGACGTATTCCGTCTCCTGGATCACGTCGGCAAGCGTAACGCCGGCTTTTTCCAGGACAACGCGCAGATTGTTGAAGGCCTGGCGCGCCTGGGCAGACGGATCGCCGATCCCGATCATGTCGCCATTCTCATCCCAGCCCGCTTGACCCGACACGAAGACGAGCCCCGCGCGCACGGCGATGACAGCCGGCGTGTACTGGTATTTCTTCTCGACGGGCTTACCCGTGAACACATCTTGTCGCTTCATCGCTTGTCCTTTCCGTCCGTCCCCGCGCGTGCCTTGCGGGCGAGAAAGGCCGCCATGGCCTCCCTTGCCTCGTTGGTATCGAGCAGCGTCACGTTCGCGGCGACCTCCATCTCCAAACCCGCGCTCAACGGCAACTCTCCGCTGAGCCGCACCAGCCGCTTGGCCTGTGCTATCGCCACCGGACTGCGCATTATGAACGGCGCGGCGAACTCTCGCACACCCTCGGCCAGCATTCCGTCCTCGACTACGCGCATGACAAGGCCAAGGGCAGCCGCGCGATCGGCCGTCAGCATGTCGCCGCTCATTAGCAGGTATGCCGCTTGCGCGCGGGACAGCCGCCGCGGCAGGCGCTGCGTTCCGCCGCCGCCGGGAAGGAAGCCATATCTAATCTCCGTCATTCCGAAGCCGGCGCTGCGCTCAGCCAGGATGAAGTCGCACGACAGAGCCACCTCGAAGCCGCCGCCGGCGGCAATGCCGTTGACCGCTGCGATCACCGGTTTCGGTGCGGCCTCAATGGCTGCCATCATGACGTGGCTCCGCCGCATCATCAACGCGCGATCTCTCTCCTCGCCTGCGGCGAGGAGAGAGATATCGGCCCCCGCCGAGAAGGCGCGACCGGCGCCAGTAATGGCGACCGCGCGCACCGTCGAGTCTGCAACGAAGCGCGCGAGATGTTCGTCGAACGCATCAAAAACCTCGTAGTTGATGGCGTTCAGCACCTGCGGCCGGTTGAAGGTGATCCAGCCGATCGCGCCGTACTGATGCGCGAGCACCGTGGCCATCGTAGCCGCGGCTCTCACAAGCCGAACACGCGGAGCGCATTGTCGCGCAGCAGCTTTTGCTTTGGCCCCGGCCGCAAGTCGAGCTCATCGACCTGCCGCAACGCTTCCTGATGCAGGAGCAGCGGAAAATCGGTGCCGAACAGAACCTTGTCCTGGCCGCGCGAGTTGAGATAGCGAATGAGCGAGGCGTCCCAGTATCGCGGCCCATGTCCGGTTGCTCCGATGAAGAGATTCTTGTGCTTCACCGCAAGCGAGATCAGCTCCTCGACCCAAGGCCATCCCGTATGCAGCCCGATGACCTTGAGCTCAGGGAAATAGAGCGCGATGTCGTCGAGGAGAATGGGCTGTCCCATTGCGCTCGGCATCAGGTTGGCCGCATGACCGACCTGGATCTCGACCGGCACCCCGAGCTCGGCGCATTTGGCGTAGAAGGGATAGAACATCGCGTGGTTAACCGGCAGGCCAAAGCCATAGGCGTGAACGTGCGCGCCCTTAAAGCCATGCTCCTTCACCGCCGTCTCGAGTTCGCGTACTCCCTCCATGCGGGTAAAGGGATTTATGCCGTAGATGCCAACATAGCGGGCGGGATCCACACGCACGATCTCGGCCACTTCCTCGACGCTCATGTTCCAGTGCAACTCCTGGAGCATGAAGGAACGATGCTTGCCGTTCGGGATGATGATCTTGTCGATCCCGGCCGCATCGAGCACACGGGAAAAATCCTGCGGTGAATATCCTTGCAGATGGCCGGCAAACTTGCCCTGGAAGATGACCGCCATCTCTTCCACATCGGCGTAGTATTTCTTCAGGCCGGCAGGCGTGAATATGTTGCACCAGATGTCGATCGCGCTAGTCATCTTCTGCTTCTCCTGATTACGCGAGAATGACGCTCAATCCTTCGGCCGGTTGTCCTTCCACCGCCGCGCCTTGAGCTCGAAGCGTGGCAGAGATCCGCGCGTGACGATCCGCGCGGGAACACGAATGCTGAGAAACAGGCGAAGCCGTTCATCGAGCTCGTGCCTCAGCGCGTCGTACTGCGCCACCTCGACGCCGGAGCCGGGCTCGACCTCCACCGTGACCTCGTCGGAATTGCCGGGCCGCTCAATCACCAGCATGAAGTCATCGGACAGCCCCGGCACCTTGCGGATCACATCCTCGATCGCGGAGGCGAAGATGTTCACGCCGCGAATCTTGACCATGTCGTCGGCGCGCCCCTGGATGCCGAAAATGCGTCGCGAAGTGCGGCCGCATACGCAGGGCTCGTCGGTGTAGGTCACGAGGTCGCCAGTCCGGTAATGAAAGCTCGTGCCCATGACGCGCTGGTCGAGGGAGGTGCAGACGAGCTCGCCCAGTTCGCCGGCGGCGACGGGACGCGTGCCGCCGACCTCGACGATCTCGAAGATGATCAAGTCCTCGTAGAGATGCATCCCGGCCTGGTGACGGCATTCGCCGCTCAGGTACATCGGGCCGCCCTCAGTGATGCCGGCGAACTCGATCGCGCCACCAGGAATGCCCCAATCCTCCTCAATCCGCTGCCTCCGCGACGGCGGGTATGGCTCGCCTGAAATTAGCAGGGTCTTGACGCCGCAGGATCCGAGGTCGAACCCATATTCCCGCGCCGCCGTAGCGACGGTCAGCGCGTAAGAAGGCGTGGTGACGATGGCAGTGGGCCGGTAGTCTGCAATGATGTCGAGCCGCGCGCGCGTATCGTAGGGTGGCCCGGCCGGAATGAACGTCATATTTGCCTTGCGGCTCGCGTAATAGAAGCCCCAAGCCGCACCCCACAGCGACATCGGGAACGTTGCCATGACGGTGGCGCCCGGCCGGACACCAGCCTGCCACAGGTTGCGGATGCCTTGATCGCCGAAGAGATCGAAGCCCTCGTGAGTATTGATGAACCAGCGTTGCTTGCCAGTCGTACCCGTGGTGCGATAGACAATCGCGCCCATGCGGTGGATCTCGTCCTCGGGATAGCAGAGGAAATCGCCATAAGGCGGACGCAGATCCATATTTTGGCTGTAAAGGCGCTTGGTCACGTAGGGCAGCCGGGCTAGGTCTTCGAGCGTGCGGATGTCCTGCGGCTTCGCGCCGACACTGTCGAAGATATCGCGCCAGTACCGGCAGCGAGCATAGAGCCAATCGACGAGCGGCCGCAGCTTGCTTTCCTGGTGGCGCCGCAATTCCTCGCGGCTCGCGGTCTCGATCGAACCGGCCCAGTAGATTGGAAACTCGTCTGCCACCCCGACCTCCTTCGCTTCCTAACGGCCAAGAACATGTACGACGACGACCGCCTCGTCGTCGATGCCGGTGATCACCCCGCCCGCCGCGTGCGTCAACCCGACGCGCGCGTTCGGCACCTGTCTGCCGCCAGCGAAACCCCGCAACTGCCATGTCGTCTCGACGAGCTGGGCCACGCCAGTTGCGCCAAGAGGATGGCCTCGGCCGATGAGGCCGCCCCCCGGGCTGAAGGCCACCCGGCCGTCGAGCGCGGTCTCGCCGTTGCGCAGCATGGCGACGCCGCCTCCCAGCGCACAGAAACCGAGATCCTCGTAAAGCAGGATCTCGGCCATCGCCGTGTAGTTGAGGCCTTCGACGAGATCGATGTCTTGAGGGCCGATTCCGGCGCGCTCGTAAGCATGCCGCGCGGCGCGCGCGGTTGCATTCGCGCGCTCAGCCGCGCCGATTGGCGACCCGCCTTCGATATGCGACGCAAGCACGCGCACGGCGTCGTGCGAATGGCGCCGCGCCATGGCCGGTCCGACCACCACCACCGCCGCCGCACCGTCCGAGGTTGGACAGCACATGAGCCGCGTCAGGGGAGTGCTGATCATCGGCGAGCGCAAAACCTCGTCAACAGAAACCGTCGCTTGATATTGCGCGAAAGGATTGGCCGCGGCGTTGCGCCGGTTCATCACCACGACCGCCGCCAAATCGTCGGAACAAAGCTCGAAACGGGCGGCATAGCGGCTGGCGTGAAGCGCCGAGAGGCTCGGAATCGTCATGCCGAGCAACGCCTCGAGATCGCACTCCATCAACTCGGTTAGTGGCAGAAGGCCGCGCGCCATTTTTTCGGCGCCGCAGACCAACACGGCGTCGTATTGTCCCGCCATCACGGAAAGACACGCGAAATGAAAGGCCGTCGCGCTGCTGGCGCAAGCATTCTCGAAATTAGCTGCGGGAATGCCCGCGACGCCGAGCGTGCTCGCCACGGTCTGGGCGAAGGTCATTCCCTGCGCGACATGGCCACAATAGAGAGCGCCGATCTCGCCCAGGTCGAGGCCGGCATCGGTGATCGCGGCTAGAGAAGCCTCGGCGGCCAAATCCGCGGCGGTCGTCTCCGGATAGCGTCCGAAGCGGACCATACCCGCGCCGATGATCGAGGGTTCTACCATCACTCTACGCGCCTGCTCGCGAGGCGAAGCGGTAGCCCAAGACAGGCGTTCCCTCGGCCGTGTGAAAAATTGGCTCGACCATCAGCGTCACCTCGTCGCCGATGCGCGGCATCAATCCCTCCGGCACGGTGATCTGCGTGACGAGGTGAACGCCTTCCGGCAGGTCGATCAGCGCGAGGAAATAGCTTGCCGATAAATGCCCCGGCCATCGCAAAACTTGAGTCACGGCATGGATGCGGCCGTTCCGGCTCAAGGCTGTGGGCGCCATCGTGCCGGGCACTCGGCAGCGAGGACAGATCCGACGCTGCGGAAAGAAAGTCTCGCCGCATTTTCCGCAGCGCGTGCCGCAGAGCGCCAGATCGGGGTCTTGCAGATCCCCGGCCGTGAAGATCCCCGGCTTGAGCGGCTGCATGACGGAAGGCGTTGTCATCTCTGGCCCTCTCATGCCGCGACCTCATCGCCGAGATAGGCACGCTGCACAGCCGGGTCGGCCGCAACAGCCGCGGCGGTGCCGGAGCAGACGAGCCGGCCGCATTCCAGCACATAGGCACGATCGGCCGTATCGAGCGCGAGACGCGCATTCTGCTCAACGAGGAGGAGGGTGACGCCGCTCACCATGATCTCTTTGATGCGTTCAAACAAGGCCTCGACGACGAGCGGCGCCAGCCCCAGCGACGGCTCGTCCAGAAGGAGAAGTTTCGGTCCGGCCATCAGCGCTCGGCCGATAGCAAGCATCTGTTGCTCGCCGCCGGAGAGCGTGGCGGCGTATTGCGCGGCGCGTTTGGAGAGCACGGGAAATATCTCGTAGACATTAGCGATCCGCCGTTCGAGCTCACGCCGTGGCAGGGCATAGCCGCCGAGCTCGAGATTGTCTCGGATGCTGAGGCGCGGGAAGACACGCCTTCCTTCAGGAACATGCGAAATGCCGTGCCGGACGATCTGTGCCGCCGAGAGCCGCGACAACGATTGACCGTCAAACGTGATCGAGCCAGCTCTCAACCGCAACAGCCCGGAGATGCACCGCAGCGTCGAGGTCTTGCCGGCGCCGTTCGCGCCGAGCAGCGCGACCACCTCGCCTTTGCGTATCTCGAGCGAAAGGTCTTGAACGGCGAGCGTCCGTCCATAAGCGACCGAGACCGCGTCGAGCAAGAGAAGCGGCGCGCTAGCGGACATTACGTCGCGTCCCGAGATATGCATTCATCACCGCCTCGTTGCGTTGCGCTGCGGCAGGAGGGCCATCGAAGATGACTTTGCCGAAATTCAGCACAATAACGCGCGTGGCAGTGCTCATAAGAAAGCGCATGTGATGCTCGACCAAGATCACCGCGATGCCAGCCGCCCGGATGCCCGCGATCGCCGTCTCTAGGAGACGCATATCGACGTGGCTCAGCCCAGCGGCGGGTTCGTCCAGCAGCAAGAGCCCCGGATTGGTCGCGAGGGCGCGCGCGATCTCGAGCATGCGCTGCTCGCCATAGGAAAGGTTGCGTGCCAGCTCTGCAGCACGCCGCTCGAGACCGACCTGACCCAGCAGCCGCATCGCACGACCCTCGTCCTGCGACGGGCGGCCGAAGACGCGGCCACGCCAGAAAGACGATAGCATCGCCGGCACGTGGCGCGGCGCCATGGCGGCGACGACATTGTCCAGCACCGTCATTCCGCGGAACAGGCGAATCTTCTGGAAGGTGCGGCTGATGCCAGCATGGCTGAGTTCGTGCGGGAGGACGTCGCGGAAGTGCCGGCCGCCGAGACGAATCTCGCCCCCGCTGGGCCGTAGCGCGCCCGAGATCAGATTGAGCAGTGTCGTCTTGCCCGAGCCGTTGGGACCGATCAGGCCAACGATTTCGCCTTGCTTGACGGTCATGCTGACTTCCGAGACGGCGACGAGACCGGCGAAGTGCTTCGCAAGGCGATCGATGACAAGTAGCTCGTCCTCGCCGGTGCGTGCAGATATGTGGTCTCCCGCGCCGTCCATGTCCGCGCCGCGCCGCGCCGCCCGTCGCGACGGCAGCAGACGGCGGATGCCGGAGATAATCCCCTGTGGAAAATACGACACTATCACCATCAAGGCCACGCCATAGACGACGAGACGCCACTCCTCAACGGCACGGAGAAGCTCCGGCAAAACGGTCAGGATAACCGCGCCAATAACCGATCCCGCGACCGAGCCGATGCCGCCGACGATCAGCATCATCAGGATGCTCACGGATTCCATAACGCCGAACTCGTCGGGTGAGAGAATTTTCGCGAAATGAGCGTAAAGGCCGCCGGCGAGGCCGCCTAATAGCGCGCTCAGCGTAAAGGCGATAAGTTTGCACAAACGAGTGTCGATACCCATGAGTTCCGCCGCCGTCTCGTCGTCGCGCAGCGAACGCAAGGAGATGCCGAGACGCGATCGGTTGAGCCATAGCATCGCGTAGATCACCAGAGCGACGACAAGGACGATCAGCACATAGTAGCGCTCGCGCGTCGCGACGCCGATATCGAAGACGCCAAGATGAATGGGCCCCGGCCAGGGGATACCAATCAACGCTGCGGGCCCGCCGGTGAGCGAAACCCAATTGGTCAAGACCTGCTCTACAAGCACCGCAAGCCCGAGGGTCAGCATGACGAGATAATGCCCGCGCAGCCGCAGTGCTGGCACGCCGACGATGAGCCCGACGATGCCGGTCCCGAGCGTCGCGGCGGGAAGTGCCACCCAGAACGACAGACCGGCGCGCATCACCAGGAGCGCGCAGCCATAGGCGCCGAGTGCGGAGAAAGAGCCCTCGCACAGTGAAAGCTGGCCGGCAGTGCCGGTAATGACATTGAGACCCAGGACGAGAATGACATTGATCCCGATATTAGCGAGGATCTCGATGTAATATTGATTTCCGATCGACAGCGGCACCACGATGACCGCAGCCAGCGCGGCCAGCGCGAGGAGCCAATTGGCGAGCGGACGCTCAAACATTCTCTTCAAGACCCTCGCTGATCAGCCCGGTCGGTCGGATCAGCAGCGCGAGGACGAGAACCGCGAAGACGATGGTGTTCTGATAGCTCGGCGAGATGAGGCCGCCGCCGAGGCTTTCCGCGATGCCGAGGAGGAAGCCCGCTAGAATTGTTCCCGGAATGTTACCGAAGCCGCCGACGATGACGACAGCAAAGGCCTTTATCACCGCCGGCAGGCCCATATCGTAGGTCATCGTGGAAAGCGGACTGAGCAGGCCGCCAGCGACGCCGGCCAGCGCCGCACCAAGCCCGAAGGTGATCGCGATGAGCCGCCGCGGCTCGATCCCGACGAGGCTGCATGCCTCGAGATCCTGCGCAGCAGCGCGCAGCGCCTTGCCTAGCCGGGTCGAGCGATAGAAGACCGTCAACCCGGCAAAGAGTGCTATCGTGGCGGCAACAATCACCACGCGCTGTTCCGCGAAGGAGAAGACGCCGAGCCGAATTATATGGTTCGTGAGCGGCGTTGTGTAGTATCGTCCCGCCCCACCCCAGACGATCAGCGCACCATTCGACAACGCGAGCAATAGCCCGACGGAGACGATGAGCGAGTTGATCCGCGGTTGCGGAATGAGCGGCCTGAACACCACCCGCTCTATGAGCAGCCCCACGAGCGCCGTGACCACGACCGCGGCGATCATGGCCGCGGCATAGCTCCCGGTAGATACATAGACGAAAAATGACACGAAGGCCCCGATCATGAAGAT
>JBOHLV010000286.1:0-4290 GCA_050729815.1 Allostellaceae bacterium | reverse complement strand
GCGCCAGGGCCCGCTGGTCATGGTCGAGGGGCATGGCGTCAATGTGAAGGACGATAACGGCAAGGATTACATCGAGGCCATGTCAGGGCTTTTGTGCGCGGCGCTCGGCTTCGATAATGAGCGGCTGGTCGAGGCGGCGGCAAAGCAGATGCGGCGCCTCCCTTTCTACCACGGCTTTGCCAATAAATCGCACGAGCCGGTCGCGGAGCTTGCCGAGCGCCTCATCGCGCTGATGCCGGTGCCGATGTCGAAAGTGTTCTTCAACAATTCCGGCTCCGAGGCCAACGACACCGCGATCAAGCTCGTCTGGTACTACAACAACGCGCTCGGGCGCACCCGCAAGAAGAAGATCATCGGTCGCGCCAAGGGCTATCACGGCGTCACCGTCGCGACCGCGAGCCTCACCGGCCTTCCCGCCAACCATCGCGATTTCGATCTGCCGATCGCCAATATCCGTCACGCCGACGCGCCGCATTTTTATCGCAACGCCAAGCTCGGCGAGAGCGAGGAGGATTACGCGACACGGCTTGCCGACAGTCTCGATGCGCTGATCCAGCGCGAGGATCCGGAGACCGTCGCCGCCTTCATCGCCGAGCCCGCGATGGGTGCCGGCGGCGTGCTGTTGCCGCCCAAGACCTATTTCGAGAAGGTGCAGGCCGTCCTCAAGAAGCACGACGTACTGCTCATTGCCGACGAAGTGATCTGCGGCTTCGGCCGCACCGGCAACTGGTTCGGCACCGAGACCTATGGCCTCAAGCCCGACATCATGACGATGGCAAAGGCGCTGACCTCAGGCTATCTGCCAATGTCGGCCACCATCGTCTCGGAAGAAATCCACGATATCCTGAAAAAACAAAGCGAAAAGATCGGTGTCTTCGCGCACGGCTTTACCTATTCAGGACACCCGGTACCGGCCGCCGTCGCGGTCGAGACGCTGAAAATCTATCACGAGCGCGACATGCTGTCGGAAGTCCGCCGCAAGGCGCCACGCTTCCAGGACGGCTTGCGGCGATTTGCCGCTCACCCGATCATCGGCGACGTGCGCGGTATCGGCCTCATCGCCGGAATCGAGCTGATGGCCGATAAAAAGACGAAACGGCCGTTCGAGGCGAAGCAGGCCGCGGCCCCGACTTTGATGGCACGGGCTCAGGAAAATGGCTTGATAGTCAGAGCGATAGGGAACGACGTTATCGCAATATGTCCGCCACTGGTCATCACCGACGCAGAGATCGACGAGGTGATGGCCCGGTTCGGCAAGGCGCTCAATGAGACCGCCGAGCGGCTTTCGGTTTAGGGAAGGCTCGACCCCCGTGACCCAAATCAAGATTGCAAGCGCGGCATGGCGGCCTAATCTGGAGCGAAGCAGTGGGGCAGTGATAACACTATGAATTATCAGCAATTCTTCAAGAGCCGGCTGGATGCCTTGCGCGCCGAGGGGCGCTATCGCGTGTTCCATGATTTGGAACGCCATGCCGGCGATTTTCCCCACGCCTTCCACCATGACATCGGCGAGGATGTCACCGTCTGGTGCTCCAACGATTATCTCGGCATGGGCCAGCATCCGAAGGTGCTGGCGGCGATGCACGCCGCGATCGACCGTGCCGGCGCCGGCGCCGGTGGCACCCGCAACATCTCCGGCACCGTCCACGACCATGTGCTTTTGGAGCACGAGCTTTCCGATCTGCACAGGACCGAAGCCGCGCTGATCTTCACCTCGGGCTATGTCGCGAACGAGGCCGCGCTGTCGACCATCGCGGGTCATCTTCCCGGCTGCGTCATCTATTCCGATGCCTTGAACCATGCCTCGATGATTCAGGGCATCCGCCACAGCGGCGCCGACAAGCACATCTTCAAACATAACGATCCTGCCGATCTTGATCGCCTCCTTGCCGCTGCCGACCCGGCGCGGCCGAAGCTGGTCGCCTTCGAATCGGTCTATTCGATGGATGGCGACATTGCGCCTATCGGCGAGATTTGCGACGTCGCCGAGCGGCACGGCGCCATGACCTATCTCGATGAGGTTCATGCCGTCGGCCTCTATGGGCCGCGCGGCGGCGGCATCGCGGAGCGCGACGGCGTCATGGATCGTCTGACCGTGATCCAGGGCACCCTCGCCAAGGGCTTCGGCCTGATCGGCGGCTATATTGCCGGCTCGACGGCGATGATCGATTTCGTCCGCAGCTTCGCCTCGGGCTTCATCTTCACGAGCGCCCTGCCCCCGGCGATCGCGGCCGGCGCGGTCGCGAGCGTACGCCATGTCAAGGAAGCAACGGAGTTGCGCGCCCGGCATCAGGAGCGCGCGTCGCGGCTGAAGCAGCGCCTCGCCGAGGCCGGCCTGCCGGTGATGCCATCCCCCTCTCATATTGTGCCGGTGCTGGTCGGCGATGCCCGGCTGTGCAAGGCGGCGTCGGACGATCTCCTCGACCGCCATCGCATCTACGTTCAGCCGATCAACTATCCGACCGTGCCGCGCGGCACGGAGCGGCTGCGCTTCACCCCCTCGCCGCAACATAGCGACGCCGAGATCGACCATCTGGTCGCGGCGCTCGTCGAGGTGTGGTCTCGTATGCCGATCCGCCAGGTGGCATAAGCGAGGCCGGTTGGCGGATGGCCACGGACCATTCGCTGCTACCTGCCGATGCGATCCGGCTCGCCGCCCTGGGCTTTCTGGCGGAGCGGCCGCGGCGTTATGGCGAACTCGCCCGCGAGATCCGCGATTTCATTGCCCTCGCGGTCGGCCCGTCGCTGGAATTGCGGGGCAGCTCGATCGAGATGCTGCGGCATGAGGGGCTTGCCGCCGCGGGCCCAGGCGAGGATGCCGAGTTGACCCTCACCGCCGCCGGCGCGGCGATGCTGGCGACGCTGCTCGAGGCGCCACTCAGGGTGCCGAGCAACGATGCCAAGCGGCTCGCCGTGCTGTTGAAGCTGCGCTTCGGCCACCATCTGCCGCCGGCGGCCGCGGCGGCCGAGCAAAGCCGGATCGCCGAATTTCTGGCGGCGGAGCTTGCCCGGCTCGTAGAGTTGCGCCAACGCTTCGGGACCGAGGCGCCACTATTCCGCCGCTGGCTTGACCGCGAGATCGCCGCGCTGACCGCCCGGATCAACGAGTTGCGGCAACCGGGCTGAAACACGGCAACGCTTTCGGGCTGGCGCCGGAGGGGCCGGCTCGGCCATAATCGCTAGCCGGCATGGGTTGGAGAGCCATGGACGGGACGGGATCGGCAGAGCGACCTAAGACCCGACGGACAGTGGGCCGGCAGCGCCCGGCTGCCCCGGCCCCCGACCTGCCGCAACATTTCTATCGCACCGCCTCGCTGCCCTGCCCCTATCTCGAAGGCCGCATCGAACGCAAGCTCGTGACCGAACTCCGCGGCTACGATGCCGGCCGATTCTATAACGAACTGTCGCGCGGCGGCTTCCGTCGCAGCCACCATTTGGCATATCGGCCGGCGTGCGCCGGGTGCAGTGCCTGCGTGCCGGCACGGATCGTGGCCCCGCTGTTCGTCGCCGGCCGGTCGCTGCGCCGGGTCGCTGCGCGCAATGCCGATATCAGGGTGCGGGTGGTCGCGGCGCGCGCCAGCTTCGACCAGTATCGGGTGTTCGTGCGCTATCAGCATGCCCGCCATCCGGAGAGCGAGATGGCGGCCATGAGCTTCGGCGATTATCGGGCGATGATCGAGGACAGCCCGGTCGAGACCTTTTTCCTCGAAGCCCGTGGTACGGATGACCAGGTGATGGGCGGCTGTCTCGTCGATCTCCTCGATGACGGCCTCTCCGCCGTCTACAGCTTCTACGATCCGGGCGAAGGCGGGCGCAGCCTCGGCAGCTATTTGATCCTGGCGCTGGTGGCAGAGGCGCAGCGCCGTGCTATGCCCTACGTCTATCTCGGCTATTGGATCGCCGGAAGCCCCAAGATGGGCTACAAGGCCCGCTTTCGGCCTTTGGAAGGTCTCGGCCCGCAGGGCTGGCGGCTCGTCGATCCTTAAGCGGCGGCGCGACGGCCATTCAGGGAAATTCTGTGGTGGGCTGGACCTGCTACTTTGCCGAAATCGATTTTTGGCTCGCGCGAACAAACCAGAATTGTAATTGGTCAACCCGGGTTGACGATGGGTAGGGTAGGAACTGGCGTCGAGCCGCAAGATATTGATTGACGCGGGAATCGCGTGTGATTCCAGGATGGGATGACTCGCGATGATCTCGAACGGCTTTCGAAGAACGAGCTGATTGCGCTGGTGCTGGCGCAGCAGGCGCAGATCGCGGGGTTGATGGCGCAGGTCGAGACGCTGACCC
>JBOHLV010000285.1:0-3211 GCA_050729815.1 Allostellaceae bacterium | reverse complement strand
GGTCCGTTCTCCAGCCGCGACAGCGTCGGCTGAGAGCACAGGTCCGCGCCGCTATCGGGCAATCGTCCGCAAGCCAGCTTGAACGCCGGATCGCTGCGCAGATCATCCAGATCGTCGGCGTCCTCGTAGCCGCACGCGATCGCGAAGACGCGGGCACGGATCATGTCGGCGAGACTGTGGGTGATGCGGGCCGGATCGCGACGGTCGGGGAAACACCGGGCCAGCCTCTGCGCGATGCCCAGACGCCGCTCCGCCATCGCCAGCAGCATTACGCCGCCATCCGAAGTGAGGCGTCCGCCGTCAAAAGCGGCGGTGACACTCTTGCGGCAAACGGCTGGAAACGAGAACGGCAGCAGACTACCGTCGGTTATGGCGGGTGTGGCGCTCCGTGGTTGCCGATTGAGCCTGTCTCGACAACAGAATCATGCGCGCAATCAATGCTCTACGCTACATCCGCCAGCTCAAAATCACCGCCCTTATGAATAAGATGGGTTAGCAGAGGGCGGGCTCGCGAGATCGCGAAATCGACCTTGCAGTTCCATAGGAAAGGAATAGGAGATTAGGAAACGGTGAAAGCGCGATCAATGAGTGCCCAAGGGAGGAAGCGTTGACGGAGGGCAATTTTAAGAAGGTCGAGATCATGCGAGGTCCGTTTGATCCGGGTGGCCAACCCGAAACGCGGACCGGCCAACCGATCGAATTCGGCTTCTTCGCCTGGAACATCAAAGGTGGCATGACCGCGTCGCGCGCGGTTCTGAGCAATCCGGAACGATTGCAGAATTTTTGGGAATGGCCAAGCGCGTCGCGCCTCGTCCAACTCGCTGACGAGATCGGTTTCGATTACCAAGTGCCGTTCGGACGCTGGCTTGGCCAGGGCGGCGATACCGATTTCAATGGGGCGGCGCTCGATTTCGCGGTTTCCGCGGCAGCCACGGCGCCGATCACCAAGCGGATGGGTCTGTTCTCCACCGCCCACATCACCTTTCGCTTCCATCCCCTTCATGTCGCCAAGATCGGCGCGACCATCGACCATATCTCGGACGGGCGCTGGGGTCTCAACGTGGTCTCGGGTTACTCAACGCGCGAGATGGCCGCGTTCGGCCTCAAGGACCCGATCGGCCATGATGAGGCCTATGAGATGGCCGACGAGTTCCTGTGCCTCATGAAATATCTCTGGTCCGAGGAAGAGCGGTTCGATTTCGAAGGCAAGTACTATCAATCCTATGGCGCGTATCTGGCGCCGAAACCGAAGCGCCGTCCGCGTCCCATCCTCATGAATGCCGGCCTGTCGGAGACCGGAATCGACTTTGGCACGCGGCATTGCGACTGGATATTCACCATTACCTTTCCCGGCGACACCTATGCCAATCGCGTGAATCACATAAAATCGCAGGCGGCGAAGCATGGGCGCGACGTTCGCGTTGCGACCATGTGCTGGGTGGTGGTCGATGAAACCGACGTCCTGGCGCGCGAGACCGCCGATTGGATCGAGGCGGAAATCGACCGCGAGGCGGTGCGCAATTTCCTGGCATCGAGCGGCCATGCCTCCGCCCAGGATCAGTTCGGCCTGAAGTCGGGCACCGAGGAGGACCCCTATCTCGGTCTCGGCAAGGATTGGTACACCGGCGTCGCCTTGGGCTTCGGCTGCACCCGGATCGTCGGCGGGCCGGGCACCGTGGCGGAGAAGATCAAGGAGTTGCATGATGCCGGCCTCGAGAGCCTGCTTCTCTGCTTCTTCGATCCGCAGAAGGGCCTGCACCAGATGCAGGACAATGTGATCCCGTTGCTGAAGAAAATGGGTCTGCGGCGGTAGCGGTTGGAGTAAAGAGATGACGATCATCGGCATCGGCCAATCGGCCCGGCGAACCGAGGATTTGCGGCTGCTCATGGGCGAGGGCCGTTTTGTCGACGATCTCACTCTGCCGCATCAGGCCCATGGGGTGGTGCTCTATTCCCCGCATGCGCATGCTCGGATCGCCCGGATCGACACGCGGTCGGCCACGAGGCTACCGGGCGTCCTGCTCGTCCTTACGGGTCGTGACGCGGAGGCGGACGGACTCGGCGGCTTCCAAACCGCCGTGCCGGTTGCATTTCGAACGGAACAGCCGGTCCTGGCGAGGGATCGGGTGCGGCATGTCGGCGACCGGGTCGCCTTCGTCGTCGCCGAGACCTCCGCCTTGGCCCGCGATGCGGCCGAGCGGATCGAGGTCACGTACGAACCGCTTCCGGCGATCGCCACCGTCGAGGCGGCGGTGGCGGAAGACGCGCCCGCTGTGGTCTGAAGCGCCGAATAATATCGCGTTCTCCATGATGGCGGGCGATGCGGCCGCCGCCGACGCGGCCTTTGCGCGGGCGGCGCATGTTGTGCGCCTCCGCCTCGTCAATAACCGCGTCTCGGCCAATCCGCTGGAGCCGCGCGTGACCCTGGGCGCCTGGAATGCCGCCGATCGGGCTTACACCCTCTATAGCTCGACCCAGCATCCGCATCATACCCGCGGGACGCTCGCCAACGACATTCTCCATTGCCCCGAGACGTCGCTGCGCGTGGTCGCATGGGAGGTCGGCGGCGGTTTCGGAATGAAGGCCGAGGTCTATGCCGAGGAGGCACTGGTGCTGTGGGCGTCGCGGCGCGTCGGCCGGTCGGTGAAATGGGTCGGCACGCGAAGCGAGGGGCTCGCAAGCGACAATCACGGTCGCGACCAGATTAGCGACTCGGAAATGGCGCTCGATGCCGAGGGGCACATCCTCGCGGTGCGGACGGAGGCGTTCCACAATATCGGCGCCTATATCGCCCCGACCGGGCCGGTGCCGCTCATCTCGATGGGTCTGATGATGCCGAGCGTCTACCGCATACCTGTGGGACACTTCGTCAGCAGGGCGGTCTTGACCAACCGCGCGCCAACCGGGGTCTACCGCGGTGCGGGTCAGCCAGAGGCGATGTATGTCATCGAACGGCTGATCGAGTGCGCCGCCCGGGACATGAATATCGACGCGGTCGAAGTGCGTCGGCGCAATTTCATCCACGCTTCGGCGATGCCCTTCACGACGGCGACCGGCAGAAATTATGACAGCGGTGATTTTGCTGCCGCGACTGAGCGATGCCTGCAACTGGCCGACCGCCAAGGGTTCGAGGCGCGCCGGAAGACGAGCCGCGCGGCCGGCCTCTATCGCGGGTTCGGGATCGGCTACTACATCGAGATGAACGGACCGC
>JBOHLV010000284.1:0-4516 GCA_050729815.1 Allostellaceae bacterium | reverse complement strand
CGGAGCAGTAATCCCATACGCCGTCGATGATATAGCCGCCGGGAGCCGGCGTCGCGGTGCCGAGCGGCGGCGGCCGGTGCGGCGAGGCATAGAAGCCGTCTGGGCCGAAGAGGTCGCGCTGCCCCTTCTCGGGCCAGTGCGAGCCGATGATGAAGGGATGGGAGGCGCACAGCGTCAGACACCAGCCGCTGCCGGGATGACCGCGCGAAATCTCCAGCATGGTCTTGTAAAAGGTCGGAATGTCGAACTCATAGCCGCCGAACATTCGCGGCTGAACGCAGCGATAGAAACCGGCCTTGAGGAACGCCTCGTGGAGTTCTTGCGAATAATGGCCGCGCTCGTCGGCGGCTTCCTGGTCCGCGCGCAGCCGGGGGCGCAGCGCCACAGCGCGCTTAATCATCTCCTCCGGCGTCAGATCCGGTTCCGGAACCGGATAGACGGTTTCCTTCGCCGCGCTTCTCGGTCGCTCCATTGCCCGCGCCATCCCTGCCTCTCTACCAAGAATCTAGTTTGTGATGTCCATTATGCGCCATCCCCATGATCGCCGCCAGCAACCTCGATCCGCGCCGTTACCGCAACCACGCCGTCGCACCGCATCGCATGCCATTCGCCCGCCTCGCCGCCGCCGAGGCGGATCGGCTGGTCGGCGAACAGCGGCGCGGTGATGCGAACGGCAAAGCCCGCGATCACGCCCGGGGTTCGCGCCCGGGCATGGGCGAAGAGCCGCGCCGCCGTCAGCGGCCCATGCACCACGAGGCCGGGATAGCCCTCGACCTCGCGCGCATAGGGCAGATCATAATGAATCCGGTGGGCGTTGAAGGTCGCGGCGGAAAAGCGGAACAACTCGACCGGCCCCGGCGTCCAGATCTCACCCCGCGTCGCCGCGGTCGCCACCGGCACGATCGGCGGAACGCGCTCGCCCAGGGCGCGATAGACGATGGTTTGGCGCTCGGTCAGCCGCTCTTCATCCCGCTGATGCAAACGGCGGTCGAGATCGACAAATACGAGATCACCCGCCCTGCCCTGGCGATGCCGAACATCGGCGACCCCTATCGTTAGTTCGGCCGGCTCGCCGAGAATGAGTGGGCGATGAAAGCGGAACGCCACGGCAGCAAACATGCGCCGTGGCAGCGTGATCGGCGGGACAAGGCCGCCGCGCTTCGCATGGCCGTCCTCGCTCAACTCTTCGGCCTCGACCGCGTCGAGAAACCACGCCCAATGGGCCAGCGGCGGCAACACGCGCTCGACCTCGGCCGGCGCTCCGACCGCGACCGCATAGCGGCGCAGGCTTTCGGGGTCGAGAATCTGTCGGCGCGTCTCGGCGCGCCCGATATGTCCGCGCCAGCGACCGATCTGCGCGGCGGTCACGGCGACGTCGGTCACGCCGGCCCCGCCACGAGGCCGCGATCATGAAGCGCACCGATCGCGGCTGCCGTTAGACCCAACCGCTCGGCCAGCACCCAATCGGTATCGGCTCCGAGCCGTGGCGCCGGATGCGGCGGCGCGCGCGTCTCGCCGGCGAGGGTCGCGGCGGCACCCGGCGCGGGATAGGTCGCGCCGCTCGGGTGCCGGATCGCCGCCAGCAACGGATTGAGGGGGGTGAAGGCGGGATCGCCGGATGTGGCTTCTTTGAGACCCTGATAGGGCGCGAAACAGACCCCTTTGGTCGCGAATTCGGCCAATAAAGTCCCGGAATCGGCACCGGCGAAAGCGCGCTCAAAGAGGGGATGGAGCCGGTCGCGATGCTGAAAGCGCAAGCCCTCGTCGCGGCCGAAATCGACTTCCAACTCTTCCTCCAGGGCGGCAATTTCGGCATCGAGGCCTAGCGCCGCCACCAGCCCCGTCCATTGCCGCGCCGTGATCGCGACCACCATGAGCCGGCGCCCGTCCCGGGTCGCGAAATCGCGGCCGAAGGCGCCATAGAGGTCGTTCCCCATTCGCGGCCGGTCGGCGCCGGACGTAATCACCTCGCCGATCTGCCCCAAATGGCCGAGCGTGGCAATGGCAAGGTCAGAGAGCGGCAGGCGGATTTCCTGACCGCGGCCGGTCTGCCGCCGTGACCGCTCCGCCGCGACGAGCGCAAAGGCGCCATAGGCGCCGGCCATCAAATCCCAGGCCGGCAGGATGTGGTTCACCGGCCCCGTGGCATCGGCCGGCCCCGTCATATAAGGCACGCCGACGGCGGCATTAACTGTGTAATCGACCGCGGACCGGCCATCGGGCCAGCCCATGATCCGCAGCGTGATGATGTCCGCTCGGCGGGCCGCCAGCCGCTGATGCGCAAGAAAGCCCCCGACCGGATAGTTGGTGACGAAGAGCCCGGCCTCGGCACCACCGGCGGTGGCGATCTCGAGCGCCAAATCCCGCCCCTCTGGCCGCGCGAGGTCGATCGCGATCGATTTCTTGCCCTTGTTGAGGCCCTCCCAATAGAGGCTGCCACCGCCCCCGCCGGCACGCGGCCAGCGATGGAAATCCGGCCCGCCGCCGATCGGGTCGATTCGGATCACTTCGACCCCCATTTGCGCGAGATGGAGCCCGCAGGACGGCCCGGCGACGAACGACGCCGCCTCGACCACCCGCATCCCGGTCAGAAGTCCGTACAAATCACCGCCCCGTTCCCGTTACGCGATTGTCGTGGCCCGGCATGATACGCGACCGCGCCGCAAAATGGCAGGACCTGCGCCGGTTCGTGCCGCAAGCTGACGCTCTCCTTGCCGATCACCGGCAAAGGCCTAGAATGGGGCCATCATGGGGGCGATGGGGACATCCATGGCTAAAGCTTTATGGCAGGGTCGGGTCTTGGCTGCGAGCGACCGCTTCGAGACCGTCGAAGGGAACATCTACTTCCCGCCGGAGTCGGTCGATCGCCGGTTTTTCAAAGACAGCGCGACCACAACCATTTGCGGCTGGAAGGGTACGGCGCACTATTTCACGGTTGCGGTCGATGGCGCCGACAATCCCGATGCCGCTTGGTGCTATCCCGATCCCAAACCGGCCGCGGCGGAAATCAAGGACTATGTCGCCTTCTGGCGCGGCGTGACGGTCGAGCAATAGCCGCATCGCCGCTGGGGAGAAACCCACGGCAGCTACCCTATAATCAGTAGGAGTTGCCGTAGTCGAGGTCTCGATGAGCAATGGTGGCCGTATTCTGATCGTCGATGATGACGAGGTGTTTCGCCACGCCCTGGCGGAACAGCTCGAACTTCATGAAGAATTCGCCGTCGCCGAAGCCGCGACGGCGGCGCACGCCCTCGACCTTGTGAAGAGCCAGCGCTTCGACGCGCTGTTGCTCGATGTAGGCTTGCCGGACATGGACGGCCGCGCGCTATGCCGGCTCATGCGGCGCGGCGGCCTGCGCTCGCCCGTTCTGATGCTAACCGGGGCCGACAGCGATGCGGACACGATCCTCGGCCTCGACGCCGGCGCCAACGACTATGTGACCAAGCCTTTCCGGCTCGATGTGCTGCTGGCGCGACTTCGCGCGCAATTACGTCAGCACGAAACCTCGGAAGACGCGGTCTTCACCATCGGACCCTTTACCTTCCGGCCGAGTGCGAAGCTCCTGACCGACGATGGCGGCACGCGCAAGATCCGCCTTACCGAAAAGGAGACGGCGATCCTGAAATTCCTCTATCGCGCCGGTGCGCGCGCCATCGATCGCGACACCCTGTTGAACGAGGTGTGGGGCTATAATGCCGGGGTTACGACGCATACGCTCGAAACCCATGTTTATCGTCTGCGCCAGAAGATCGAGCGCGATCCCACCAGGGCTCGGCTCCTGATTACCGAGGCGGGCGGCTATCGCCTGGTGCCGTGACGATTTTTGCCGTGTCGATGATTGCAAAGGCGCTTCAAGCCTGTATCATGCGTGCCTTCCGGCGGCGCGAAGGCGGGCCGCATGGTCGTGGGGCGCGGGCGTAGCTCAGGGGTAGAGCACAACCTTGCCAAGGTTGGGGTCGAGGGTTCGAATCCCTTCGCCCGCTCCAAATTCTCCAAAGAAATCGGTACGTTGCGAGTGGTGAGGTTTGAAGAAGACCTCATCCACTGGCGCGTAACTGGCGCGAAGCTCATCGAACGGCAGATTGATGGCGCGCACAGCGTTGCTCAGATAGACGGGATCGAACACCGCGTAGAGTTCGGTTGTCCGGTAGTCGCGCGACTTGTGGCCGAGCTGCGCCGCCACCTCCCACGCCGGAACACCGTGCTGGCGCATCCAGCGCGCGACGGTGTGGCGGATCGAGTAGGGATTGACCGTTACGTCGAGTTCCGCCGCTTCGCGTAAGGCGCGCCACGCCTTGTTGACCTTCTTGATGGGCTTGCCGCGAAACGTGATGAGCCGCCCTTCGGGGGCGTTCTTGAGAACGGCCGCCAGAACCTCGGGCAGTTTCACAACGGGCCGGAACTTTTTCGTCTGATTCCGCCCGCGCGGGTTCAGATCGATGAGACCGTCATCAAAATCAAGCTGCGCGCCGGTGAGTTCAAGCGCCGCTTCCGGGCGACAGGCGGTGCCGATGAG
>JBOHLV010000283.1:0-11011 GCA_050729815.1 Allostellaceae bacterium | reverse complement strand
ATAGCTGGTGGGTCGATCCAAAGAAGGCAACGGCGCTCGCCGCGGCCAAGGCGAAGCTGCGCTAGGCGTCGTTTTCCCCGCGATGCTCGCCTACGCCATCCGCCGCATCCTCCTGATGATCCCGACGTTATTCGCGATCATCTTCGTCAATTTCATCATCGTGCAGGCGGCGCCCGGCGGGCCGGTCGATCAGATGATCGCGCAGTTGAAGGGCCGCGGCAATGTCATGGGCCATGTCTCGAGCGCGGGCGGCGAGTTCGCGCCGGGGGCGCATGCGACCTCGGCGGCCGAGACCCGCGCCGGCCGCGGCATCGATCCCGCGCTCTTGAAGCGGCTCAACAAGCTCTACGGCTTCGACAAGCCGCCGGCCGAGCGCTTCTGGATCATGATCAAGCATTATCTCTCGTTCAATTTCGGCAGGAGCTTCTATAGCGGCCGGCCGGTCATCCAGCTCATCGAGGAACGGCTGCCGGTTTCGATCTCGCTGGGCCTGTGGACGACGCTCATCGTCTATCTGATCTCGATTCCGCTCGGCATCTCGAAGGCGGTGCGCGACGGCTCGCGCTTCGATGTCTGGACCAGCGCGGTCGTCATCGTCGGTTATGCCATCCCGGGCTTCATGTTCGCGATCCTGCTGATCGTGCTGGTCGCCGGCGGCAGTTATCTCCAATGGTTTCCCTTGCGCGGCCTTACCTCCGACAATTGGGCGCAATTCGATCTCTTCTGGAAGATCGTCGATTATCTCTGGCACATCGCTCTACCGATCACGGCCTTGGTGATCGGCGGCTTCGCCAGCCTCGTGATGCTGACCAAGAATTCCTTCCTCGAGGAAGTCCACAAGCAATATGTCGTGACGGCGCGGGCGAAGGGCCTCACCGAGCGTCGCGTGCTCTACGGCCATGTCTTCCGCAACGCCATGCTGTTGGTAATCGCCGGCTTCCCGGCGGCGTTCGTCGGCATCCTCTTCACCGGCGCGCTCCTGGTCGAGGTGATCTTCTCTCTGGACGGGCTCGGCCTCCTCGGCTTTCACGCCGCGATCAGCCGCGATTACCCGATCATGTTCGGCACGCTCTACATCTACACGCTGGTCGGTCTTGTCATGAAGCTGATCAGCGACCTCACCTATATGATGATCGATCCGCGGATCGACTTCCTTACCCGCGACACATGATACGCCGGCTCTCACCGCTGACGCGCCGGCGCCTTGCCAATTTCCGCGCCAACAAACGCGGCTATTGGTCGATGTGGCTGTTCCTCGTGCTGTTTGTGTTGAGTCTCTTCGCCGAATTCATCGCCAATGACCGGCCGCTCTTCATCGATTATCAGGGCCGCTTCTATTTCCCGATCTTCGTCACCTATACCGAGACCGATTTCGGCGGCGAACTGCCGATCGCGGCGGATTACCGAGATCCGACGGTGGCGAAGCATATCGACCGGCATGGCTGGATGGTCTGGCCGCCGATCCCGTTCAACTATCGCACCATCAACTACCATTTGCCCTCACCGGCGCCGTCGCCGCCCTCGGCCGTCAACTGGCTCGGCACCGACGATCAGGGCCGCGACGTGCTGGCGCGGCTCATCTATGGCTTCCGCATCTCGGTGCTGTTCGGCCTCGTCCTGACCGCGGCGAGCTCGGTCATCGGCGTCGCGGCGGGCGCGATCCAGGGCTATTACGGCGGCCTCACCGATCTCCTCTTTCAGCGCTTCCTCGAGATCTGGGCGGGCCTGCCCGTCCTTTATCTCCTCATCATCCTCTCCAGCATCGTCGAGCCGAATTTCTGGTGGCTCCTCGGCATCATGCTGATGTTCTCCTGGATGCCACTGGTCGATCTCGTCCGCGCCGAGTTCCTGCGCGCCCGCAATTTCGACTATGTCCGCGCGGCAAAGGCGCTGGGCGTCACCAATCCCGTCATCATCTGGCGCCACGTCCTGCCCAACGCCATGGTCGCGACCCTGACCTTCCTGCCCTTCATTCTGAACGGCTCGATCACCACCCTCACCTCGCTCGACTTCCTCGGCTTCGGCCTGCCGCCGGGCTCACCGTCGCTGGGCGAGTTGCTGGCCGAGGGCAAGGCGAATTTGCAGGCGCCATGGCTCGGCCTCACCGCCTTCTTTACTTTGGCGCTGATGTTGAGCCTCCTCATCTTCATCGGCGAGGCGGTGCGCGATGCCTTCGACCCGCGCAAGATGGGCCTCTGATGACAGCGAAATTCGCACCGCGCGATGATGAAGCATGATTGAAGGTTGACCGGAACTTGACCGCCTGACGATGGAAAATCTGCTCTCCGTATCGCACCTATCGATAGCATTCCGCGCCGGCGACTCGCGTATCGATGCCGTAAAGGATGTCTCCTTCGAGATCGCCAAGGGCGAGACGGTGGCGCTGGTCGGCGAATCGGGCTCGGGCAAATCGGCAACGGCGCTCTCGATCCTCCAGCTCCTGCCCTATCCGATCGCGAGCCATGGCGCGGGCAGCAGCATCCAATTCGACGGCGTAGAGCTGATCGGCGCCTCGCCCCGGCAATTGCGCGAGGTTCGTGGGAACCGCATCGCCATGGTGTTTCAGGAGCCGATGACCTCGCTAAACCCCTTACATACTATTGAAAAACAAATCACTGAGACCCTATTCCTCCATAAACGCATGAAACGCGACCCGGCGCGGGCGCGCGCGATCGAGCTCTTGAAGCTGGTCGGCCTCGCCGAGGCGGAAAAACGGCTCCAAGCATATCCCCACCAGCTTTCGGGCGGCCAACGCCAGCGCGTCATGATCGCGATGGCGCTCGCCAACGAGCCCGACCTCTTCATCGCGGATGAGCCGACCACCGCCCTCGACGTCACCATCCAGGCGCAGCTTTTGAAGCTCTTGAAGGATTTACAGGCGCGCTTCGGCATGGCGATGCTGCTCATCACCCACGATCTCACCGTGGTGCGCAGGGTGGCGGATCGCGTCATGGTCATGACCGAAGGCGAGATCGTCGAGCGCGGCACCACCGCCGAGATTTTCGCCCGGCCGGGGCATCCCTATACGCGCCGCCTCATGGCCGCCGAGCCCAAGGGCGAGCCGATCTCGATCGCGCCGCCGCCGCCCGTGATCATGTCGACGCGCAACCTCAAGGTCTGGTTCCCGGTCAAGGCCGGGGTGCTGCGCCGCACCGTCGGCCATATCAAGGCGGTCGACGGGATCGACTTGGCCGTGTGCGAGGGCGAGACGCTGGGCATCGTCGGTGAATCGGGTTCGGGCAAGACGACGCTAGCGCTGGCCCTCTTGCGGCTCACCCGGAGCGATGGCGAGATCGTCTATGGTGAATGCCAAATAAACGGGCTATCAGAACGAAAGATCAGACCGTTACGGCGCGAACTTCAGATCGTTTTTCAAGACCCGTTCGCGGCTCTCTCGCCGCGCATGTCGATCGCCCAGATCGTTGGCGAAGGGCTGAACGTCCATCGCATCGGCACGGATACCGCCGATCGTCGCGGTCTCATCCGGGCCGCCTTGGAGGAGGTCGGACTCGATCCCGATTCGGGCGACCGCTATCCCCACGAATTCTCGGGCGGCCAGCGCCAGCGCGTCGCCATCGCCCGGGCGCTGGTCCTGAAGCCCCGAATTGTCATGCTTGACGAGCCGACCTCCGCCCTCGACGTCTCGATCCAGGCTCAGATTGTCGATCTCCTGCGCGATCTTCAGGACCGGCATCGCCTCGCCTATCTCTTTATCAGCCATGATCTGCGCGTGGTGCGGGCGCTGGCGCATCATCTCATCGTCATGAAGGACGGCCGCGTGGTGGAAGCCGGACCGGCCAAGAAAATATTCTCGGCGCCGGCCGCGGCCTATACAAGCCAGCTCATGGCCGCGGCTTTCGACCTTGCCGTGGCTTAGGCACGCGCTCCCGCCGTTTCCAGCCGCGCCGGACATAGCTCTTCAGCATCAGTTCGCGGCCGTAAAAGCCGAGCCATAATTGAAGCGCAAAAATCACAGCAAAAATAGGTAATTGGCCTTCAATTCTCCAACTCATTGGCAACAGCCTGCCCAGCGCAAGGTCGAGCAGCCACAGGCCGACGAACACCCCGCCCCAGATCGGCAAACCTCGGAGAAACAGGGGCAGGCCGAGGACCGGGGAGAATAGGAACAGCACCCAGTCGAAGCCGTGCCGGAACGGCTTGACGGCACCGGTACGGGGATTTTCGAGCAAGAGCTCGCGCGACATGGCCCCTGCCTCAGCCCCCGAACCGGGCCGCGATCAGCCCATAGGCCGCGCGCAAACCCAGCGCCTCGCCGCCTTCCGGCCGGCCGGGACGCGGTTTCTGGTTCCAGGCATAGGTATCGAGATGCGCCCAGCCGGTCGCGGGCGAAACAAACTCTTGGAGATAGAGCGCCGCAACGATGGCGCCGGCAAAGGGCGATTCGGAGACGTTGTTGAGGTCGGCGATCCGGCTCATATACATCGGCCGATAGCCGGGCCAGAGCGGCAGCCGCCATAACGGGTCGGCCGCCTCCGTGCCGGCGGCGAGGAAATCCTCCGCGAGCCGGTCGTTATTGGCGAAGAGCGCCGGCAGATCGGGGCCGAGCGCGGTCCGTGCGGCGCCAGTTAATGTTGCAAAATCAATGAGAAGTGCGGGCTTTTCCGAATCCGCCTCGGCAAGCGCGTCGCACAGGATGAGCCGCCCCTCGGCATCGGTATTGCCGATTTCGACGGTGAGACCCTTGCGCGTCGTGACGATATCCATCGGCCGGATGGCATTGCCGGAGACCGAATTCTCGACCGCCGGCACCAGCACCCGCAACCTCAGCTTGAGACCTGCCGCCATCACCGCATGGGCGAGGCCCAGCACCGTCGCGGCGCCGCCCATATCCTTCTTCATGAGCCGCATGCCGGAAGCGGGCTTCAAATCGAGGCCGCCGGTATCGAAACACACGCCCTTCCCCACCAGCGTCACTTTGGGCGCCGCCGGATCGCCCCAAGTAATGTCGATGAGACGCGGTGCGCGTTCCGTCGTTGCGGCGCGGCCGACGGCATGGATAGTGGGATAGTTCTCGGCGAGCAGCGCGTCCCCCGCGATCACCCGATAGCGCGCGCCATGCCGGCCGGCGAGCGCTTCCGCCGCCGCCGCGAGTTCGGCCGGCCCCATATCCTCGGTCGGGGTATTGATGAGGTCGCGGGCGAGGCAGATGCCCTCCGCCAGCCGTTCGACCCGGCCGCGATCGGCGCCTTCGGGCCATCGGAGCCGCGCCCAGCCCTTCTTCCGTTCACGATACCGGGTGAATTCATAGCCGCCGAGCGCCCAGCCCAGCGCCAACGCGGTTGCCGCCTCGGGCGGCGCGCCTTCGAGCCGATAGCCGCGCGCTGGCAAGGCATCAGGTAGGCCGGCAAGCGCCCAGAGCGGCGCCGTCGCCTGCCAGCCGACCAGCACCCGCGCCAATCCGCCCTCGGCATCGGGGAGCAGCGCCACCCGTCCCGCGTCCGCCTCGAACCCGGTAGCCTCGATCCAACGCCGTGCCTCCGGCGTCAACCCATCGAGATATCGGGGTATGTCACCCGGCTCGACCGGCGTTACGGGAATCGTATCGGTAGTCTCCTCAAGAAACGGCAGCAACATCGATCTCCTGGTATCGCGCATCGGCGGTTGCACGGTCACGGCACAGCCGCCATGGTACACTAAAGACAAGGATAACCGATGGCGGACTTCACCATCTATATCGGCAATCGGGTCTATTCCTCCTGGTCGCTGCGGGGGTGGCTGCCGCTGAAACAGCTCGGCATCGCCTTCGACGAGATCATGATTCCGCTTTACGAAAGCGATAGTAAGAAACTGATTTTTCAGCAATCTCCATCTGGCAAGGTGCCGGCGTTGCACCATCGCGGCCAAATCATCTGGGAGTCGCTGGCGATCGGCGAATATCTCGCGGAACAGTATCCCGCTGCCCGGCTTTGGCCCGCTGAGGACGGGGTGCGCGCCGCGGCCCGGTCGGTCAGCGCCGAAATGCACGGTGGATTCGCGAATCTGCGCCGAGAGCTGTCGATGAATCTGCGGCGTACCATTCCCGGCCGCCGCTTCACCGCCGACTGTCATGCCGAGATTGAGCGCATCTTCCATATCTGGCGCGATTGCCGGGCGCGCTTCGGCGCCGGCGGCCCGTTCCTCTTTGGCCACTACACCATCGCCGACGCGATGTATGCGCCGGTAGTGTCGCGCTTTCGCACCTATGAGGTGCCGCTCGACGCGACTTGCGCCGCCTATGCCGCATCGGTATGGAGTTTGCCGGCGATGCAGGCCTGGGTCGCGGCGGCAGCGGCGGAAACCATCGTCATCGACAAGTTCGAATATGAGCCGGGCGGCTCGATCGAACAGAGATAAGGAGGGAAATATGGCGGAAGCGGTCCTGCCGCAAGGCGTCGAATTGAAGGGTCCGATGCGGCCTGGCTATGCACGGGTGCTGACGCCCGAGGCGCTCGCGTTCGTCGTCGAGCTGGAGCGCAAGTTCGGGCCAGAGCGCCAGCGCCTTCTGGCGCGGCGGCAAGAGGTGCAGGCGAAGCTCGATGGGGGCTGGAAGCCCGATTTCCTCGCCGAGACGCAATCGATCCGCGACGCCGACTGGACCGTGGCGCCGCTGCCAAACGACCTGCTCGACCGCCGGGTTGAGATCACCGGCCCGACCGACCGCAAGATGGTGATCAATGCCTTGAATTCCGGCTCCTCCGTCTTCATGGCGGATTTCGAGGATGCCAACACCCCCTCCTGGGCCAATCTCATCGAGGGCCAGCTCAACCTGATGGATGCGGTGCGCCGCGACATCACCTTCGACGATCCGGCGAGCGGGCGGCATTATCAGCTCAACCCCAAGACCGCGGTGCTGCTGGTGCGGCCGCGGGGCTGGCACCTGCCCGAGGCGCACCTCCTCGTCGATGGGGCCCCCATGTCGGGCAGTATTTTTGATTTCGGCCTCTATTTCTTCCACAACGTCAAGGAGTTGATGGCACGCAACACCGGGCCCTATTTCTATCTGCCCAAGATGGAAAACCATCTCGAGGCGCGGCTCTGGAACGAGGTGTTTCTCCATGCCCAGGCGGCGCTCGGCGTGCCGAAGGGCGCCATCAAGGCGACGGTGCTGATCGAGACCATCCTTGCCGCTTTCGAGATGGATGAAATCCTCCATGAGTTGCGCGACCATTCCGCCGGTCTCAATTGTGGCCGTTGGGACTACATCTTCTCGACCATCAAGAAATTCGCCGAGGACCCCGACCGCGTCATGCCGGATCGCGCCGAAGTGACGATGACGGCGCATTTCATGCACGCTTATTCGCTGCTTCTCATCAAGACCTGCCATCGCCGCAACGTCCACGCGATGGGCGGCATGGCGGCGCAGATTCCGATCCGCAATGACGAGGCAGCAAACAAGGCGGCGCTCGACAAGGTCCGCGCCGACAAATTGCGCGAGGCGGGCGACGGCCATGACGGCACCTGGGTCGCGCATCCGGGGCTCGTCCCGATCGCGAAGGAGATTTTCGATAAACAGATGCCGGAGGCGAACCAGATCGCCCGCAAGCGCCAGGATGTCCATGTCGACGCCGGCGACCTTCTCGACATGCCGCAGGGCACCATCACCGAGGCGGGATTGCGCCAGAACCTCAATGTCGGGATCGGCTATCTTGAGGCCTGGCTGCGCGGCGTCGGCTGCGTGCCGCTCTATAATCTCATGGAGGATGCCGCCACCGCCGAGATCAGCCGTGCCCAGGTGTGGCAATGGATTCGCCATCGCGCGATGCTCGAGGACGGCCGGACGATCGATCTCGATCTGTGCACGACCATCATGGCGGAGGAGCTGGCGAAGCTGCGCGCCCTCGCCGGCGACGAGGCGTTCGACCAGGGCCGCCATGATGACGCCGCGGCGCTCTTCACGGAGATGCTGGCGGCCGAGAAGTTCCCCGATTTCCTCACCCTGCCCGCCTATGACAAGCTGGTGAGCGAAGGGGCGTAGCCGTAGCTACGATGACTTTCATGCGAAATCGTGGATGAAGTCGCGGAGCTGAGGATAGATCTGGCTGTGCCATTTCTTGCCAGCAAAGACGCCGTAATGGCCGACGCCAGTCTGGACATAGTGGCGTTTCATATAGGGCTTGAGGCCGGTGCAGAGATCGTGCGCGGCGAGCGTCTGGCCGACGGCGCAGATGTCGTCGCGCTCGCCCTCCACCGTGAATAGCGCGGTGCGGCGGATCGCACGCGGCTCGACTTTGGTGCCGCGATAGCAGAGCGTACCGCGCGCCAGCGCATGCTCCTGAAAGATCTTCGCCACGGTTTCGAGATAGAACGTCGCCGGCAGATCCATCACCGCGAAATATTCCTTATAGAAGCGGCGGATCGTTTCGGCCTTGTCGTCCTCGCCCGCCGCACGATGGTTATAGTAATCGTCGAAGCTCTTGACGTGCCGGTCGAGATTCATGGTCATGAATCCCGCGATCTGGAGGAAGCCGGGATAAACCCGGCGGAACGCGCCAGCAAACCGGAACGGCACGATGCCGATGAGGTTCATCTCGAACCATTCGATCGGCCGCATCGTCGCGAATTCATCGACCTCGGTCGGGTTGACGCGGGCATCGATCGGGCCCGCCATCAGCGTCATGGTGCGCGGCTGGGCGGGGTTGCCGTCCTGTGCCATCGCCGCCACCGCGACCAGCGCCGGTACCGAGGGCTGGCACACCGCGACGAGATGCGCGTCGGGGCCGAGCCGCTCCAAAAACCCGATCAGAAGCGTCGCATACTCGTCGAGGCCGAAGCGGCCGTGGCGCATCGCGACATCGCGGACATTGTGCCAGTCGGTGATATAGACATCATGGTCGGCGAGCATGGTGCGCACCGTATCGCGGAGCAGCGTCGCAAAATGCCCCGACAGCGGCGCCACCAGCAGCACCCGTGGTTGCTCCACCGCCATCGCCTTGCGGAACCGCAAGAGCGTGCAGAACGGCGTTACCTCGACCGCTTCCTCGGTGATCTCGATTTCCTCGCCGGCGATCTCGATTGCGTCGATGCCGTAGTTCGGGCGGTGATGGGTGAGGCCGAGCTGCGCGACGAGCTCATAGGCGGCGGCCAATTTCCGCATCACACCGTCATCGAAGCAACCCGCCCGGAACTGCCACAACCGCTCGGCGGCGATTCGCGCCATCGTGCGAATCGGCTCGATCAGGTCGCTCTGGGCCTGGTATAATTGATAGATCATACTGCGAACCATCCCCCGGAACGGCGATGCAATCGGCACGCCACCGGGGCCGATGCGCTTGGCACGTCATTTGCGTAGTTTTTGGGCATGAGCAAGGCGATCCTGACCATCAGTAGCAAGAATTACGGCTCCTGGAGTCTGCGGGGCTGGCTCATGGCGCGGTTTTCGGGACTCGATTTCGTCGAACGGACCGTTCCCCCCGATGATCCCGCCATGCGCGCCGAAATACTACTGCTTTCATCCTCGATTCTGGTCCCGTCGTTGCAGCATGACGGTATTTCGGTCTGGGACACGATGGCAATCGGTGAATATCTGAACGAAATGTTTCCCGCTTCCGGCCTCCTGCCGCGCGATCCCGGGGCGCGAGTGCATTGCCGCGCGATTTCGGGCGAGATGCATTCGGGGTTCAGCGCGCTGCGCTCCGCCCTGCCGATGAATCTGAAGGCACATTTTCCCGGCTTCAAGGTGTGGAACCGTGCCGCCGCCGATATCGAGCGCGTCGCCACCATCTGGCGCGACTGTCTCGGCCGCTATGGCGGGCCTTATCTCTTCGGCGAGCGCAGTCTCGCCGATGCGATGTATGCGCCGGTCGCGACTCGCTTCGTCACCTATGACGTGAAGCTCGATCCGACCTGCGCCCGCTATCGCGACACCATCATGGCGATGCCGGAAATGGCGGAATGGATCGCTGCCGCCAAGGCCGAGCCCGAGGAGATCGAGGAGCTCGACGCGGAATTCTAATCCCGCCGGCCACCACCTATGCCGCCTTCGCGCCGTGGATCGTCGTCCACACCTTCGCCGGCGTCGCCGGCATGTCGATGGTCTTGATCCCCATCGGCGCCAGCGCGTCGAGGATGGCGTTGATGACGGCCGGCGGCGCGCCAACCGATCCCGCCTCGCCCGCGCCCTTGATGCCCAAGGGGTTGGTCTGGCACGGCACGTTGTTGAAGCCGCATTGGAAGTCCGGCATGTCGTAGGCGCGCGGCATGGCATAGTCGGTGAAGCTGCCGGTGAGAAGCTGGCCCGACGCGGCATCGTACTTCACCTCTTCGAGGAGCGCCTGGCCGAAGCCTTGCGCTAGCCCGCCGACAATCTGTCCCTCGACGATCAGTGGATTGATGACGATCCCGACATCATCGATCACGGTATAGCGGTCGATCGCGACGGTGCCGGTATCGGGATCGATCTCGAGTTCGCAGATATGGCAGCCATTGGGGAAGTTCGGGGCGCCGTCGGCGGTGCCGGTCGCTTCGAGCCCGACGCCGAAGCCCGGCGGCAGCAGGAAGGATAGCGGCGCATAGGCCGCCTTGGCGACATCGGTAAGCGCCACCGACTTGTCGGTGCCGACGATGGTGAAGCGGCCGTCCGCGAACTGGATGTCGGCGGGCGCGGCCTCCATCAGATGGGCCGCCAGCACCTTCGCCTTCTCGACGATATTATTGGCCGCCATCTTGAGCGCGCTGCCGCCGACCGACGAGGTGCGGGAGCCATAGGTGCCGCGGCCGAACGAGACTTCCTTCGTGTCGCCCTGGACGAAGCGGATGTTCTCGAACGGCACGCCGAGCCACTCCGACGCCATCTGGGCGAAGGTGGTGGCGTGGCCCTGGCCGTGGCTGAACGTTCCGGCGACGATCGTCACCGAGCCCGAGGGATCGAAGCGCAACTCCATGCGATCGTTGAAGATGCCGCAAGTCTCGAGATAGTAGATGAGGCCGCGGCCCCGCAGCTTGCCCCGCTTCTCGCTTGCCGCCTTGCGCGCGGCATAGCCGTCCCAATCGGCCATGGCCATGGTCTTGGTCA
>JBOHLV010000282.1:0-6985 GCA_050729815.1 Allostellaceae bacterium | reverse complement strand
GGCAAAGACTTGCCGCGCCGCGTCACGCTGACGGACGACCAATTGCGGTTCGACAATCCCGTGCGGACAGCCGGCGGTAATGTCGTGATCGTTTGGAAGCGGATCGAATAGGCCGCTGGCCCCAATATTCCATGGTTGGTGGGCCCGGCAGGACTCGAACCTGCGACAACACCGTTATGAGCGGCGCGTTCTGACCAACTGAACTACGGGCCCGCCGTCAGGTGTCGAGGAAACTGCGGAGCTTGCGCGAGCGGCTGGGATGCTTGAGCTTCCTCAGCGCCTTCGCCTCGATCTGGCGGATGCGCTCGCGCGTCACCGAGAATTGCTGGCCCACTTCCTCGAGCGTGTGGTCGGTGTTCATGCCGATGCCGAAGCGCATCCGCAAGACCCGCTCCTCGCGCGGCGTGAGCGACGCGAGCACGCGCGTCGTGGTCTCGCGCAGATTGGCCTGGATCGCGGCGTCCAAGGGCAGCACCGCGTTCTTGTCCTCGATGAAGTCGCCCAAGTGGCTGTCCTCCTCGTCGCCGATCGGCGTCTCGAGGCTGATCGGCTCCTTGGCGATCTTCAGCACCTTGCGCACCTTCTCGAGCGGCATGGCGAGCTTCACGGCCAGCTCCTCGGGGGTCGGCTCGCGGCCGATCTCGTGCAGCATCTGGCGCGAAGTGCGCACCAGCTTGTTGATGGTCTCGATCATATGCACCGGGATGCGGATGGTGCGCGCCTGGTCGGCGATCGAGCGGGTGATGGCTTGCCGGATCCACCAGGTGGCATAGGTCGAGAATTTATAGCCGCGGCGGTATTCGAACTTATCGACCGCCTTCATCAGGCCGATATTGCCTTCCTGGATGAGGTCGAGGAATTGCAGGCCGCGATTGGTGTATTTCTTCGCGATCGAGATGACGAGACGCAGATTGGCCTCGACCATTTCCTTCTTGGCGCGGCCGGCCTCGCGCTCGCCGCGCTGCACGGTGCCGACGACGCGGCGGAATTCCGACGGCGGCAGGCCGGCCTCGGCGAAAATCTTGGCAACGTCGCCGCGGAGCAGCCGCACCTCGGCGCCGTATTTGTTGATGAGCGTGCCCCAGCCCTTGCCGTGGAGGCGCTTCACCCGCTGCAACCAGTCGGGCGTCAGCTCCTGGCCCATATGATGGTTCAAGAAGTCGTGGCGTTTGACGCCGCAAGCCTCGGCGCGGCGCAATATGCGGCCCTCGGTCGCGACCAGGCGCCGGTTCAGATCATAGAGCCGGTTGACCAGAAGCTCGATGCGGGCATTGTTGAGCCGAACCGCCTTCATCGCCTCGACCATCTCGGCGCGCAGCTTGTCGTAGCGGCGCTCGGTGGTCTTGGCGATCTCCTCGCCTTCGGCGAGGGCGGAAAGCCGGTTTTCCTGCATCTTGTGAAGGCGCTTGTAGAGCCCGGCGATCGTGTCGAGCGCTTCGAGGACGCCGGGCTTCAGCTCAGCCTCCATCGCGGACAGCGAGATCGACGATTCCTCGCCTTCGCCATCGGCGGCCTCGGCCGCGGCTTCGATCTCGGCGTCGACGTCCTCTTCCTCTTCCTCCGACACGACGGCCTGCTCGGCGCCCGCATTGCCGTAGGTCGCATCGAGATCGATGACGTCGCGCAACAGCATCTTCGAGTCGTTGAGGGCGTTGCGCCATTCGATGAGCGCGCGCATGGTCAGCGGGCTTTCGCAGATGCCGCCGATCATCATCTCGCGCCCGGCCTCGATGCGCTTCGCGATCGCGATCTCGCCCTCGCGCGACAGAAGCTCGACCGAGCCCATCTCGCGCAGATACATGCGCACGGGATCGTCGGTGCGGCCGATATCCTCCTCATCGACATTGCCGGCGACATGGGCTTCGTTGTCCTCGCCATCTCCTCTGGCCTCGGTCTCGGTCGCTTCCTCGCCATCCTCGTTCTCGACGACATTGACGCCAAGCTCGGAGAGCATGGTCATGGTGTCCTCGATCTGCTCCGAGGTGACATGGTCGGCCGGCAGCGCGGCGTTCAGCTCGTCATAGGTGACATAGCCCCGCTCCTTCGAGCGCGCGATCATGCGCTTGATCGATTGCGCCACGGAATCGAGCAAGGGCGCGTCCGCTTCCTCGCGCGCCTCGGGGGCTTCCGCCGTGTTCGCCGCTTTTGTCGCCATCGTCACTCCTGACCTTGTCGCCCGAGTCAAAAACGAATCAAAACAGCACGTCTAGCCACGCCCCTTGCGCTCGAACAAGGGATGGAGCCGCTGCCAGGTTTCCATGCTCATATCGTCCGCGAGGTCGCGCGCCGCCGCCGCGACCTCGGTCTTGAGACCAATCTCTTCGATCTGGCTCGTCAATTCCGACCATGCATCGCGTACTGTGTCTGGTTCGACAAGGGCACGTGCCGACGCCGCATGGTTCAATACCTGCGGCGACAGCACGCGATCGACGACCGTGCCGAAACCGTTATCCGTCAAGTGGAACTTGAGCGTTTCAGAGTCAAGGCCCGGTTTTTGCGCATGAATTCTTAAAATCTCACCAAGCAGGCTGTCAAGCTCGCGGTCGCGGCAGCGATAGGCGGCGATGTCCTCGATATGCTCGTCGAGCAGGAACGGATGGTTGATGAGGTGGGCAAGCCGCACCTCAGGGTTGCGGCGGCGCAGCACCGCCGGGTCGATCCGGGGCGAGCGGTCGATGACCGAGGCCGGATGGCGGACGGCGGATGACGGCGCCCGCTTGCGGCCGCGCTCTTCCCACCGCTCGCGGCCCAATCGGAACAGCCGGTCGCGGAAGAAGCGCCGGTACTGGTCCTGGACGGCCCGGTCGGCGATTTGGCGGGAGCGTGCCTCGAGCCGCGCCTCCAGGGCGGCGCGGCGCTCAGGCGTGTCGGCGGGGCTTGATGTCTCCAACTCCCACAGCATCTCGGCCAACGGCCGCGCCCGCGCCAGCACCTCGCGCATCGCCTCGGGCCCCGAGCGGCGGATCAGTGTGTCGGGGTCTTCGCCCTCGGGCAGCGCGGCAAGGCGTAAGGATCGCCCGGCCTTGAGCAAGGGCAGCGCCCGTTCCAAGGCCCGGCCCGCCGCGCGCTGCCCCGCGGTGTCGCCGTCGAAGCACAGGATCGGCTCGGCGGCGAGCTTCCACACCTCGTCGAGCTGGTATTCGGTGAGCGCGGTGCCGAGTGGCGCCACCGCCGTGCCGAAGCCCGCCTGTTGCAGCGCGATCACGTCCATATAGCCTTCGGTGACGATGGCGGACGGCTCCCGCGCCGCGGCGGCCCGGGCCGCCGGCCAGCCATAGAGCACCCGGCCCTTCTGAAACAGCGGCGTGTCCGGGGAGTTCAGATACTTCGGCTGGCCATCGCCCATCACCCGTCCGCCGAACGCGATCACCCGGCCGCTCCGGTCCTGGATCGGGAAGATGATGCGATGGCGAAAATAATCGTAGGAATCGGGCCGGTCCTCGGCTTTCCGCAGGAGGCCGCCTTCGATCAGGAGGGCTTCGGGAAACTGCGGCACCAGGGCGCGCTTCAAGGCGTCGCGCGCATCGGGGGCAAAGCCAAGGCCGAACCGGCGGTTGGCCGCGCCATCGAGCCCGCGGCCTTCGAGATAGCGCCGCGCCGCGGCGCCGGCCGGACCGGCGAGATTGCCGGCAAACCATTGGGCAGCGGCGGCGAGCGCCTCGGCCAAGGTGGCGCGGCGCTGCTCCTTCGCGCGCTCTTCCGGGCTTTCGCGCGGCAGTTCGAGGCCGGCGATCCGCGCCAGCTCCTCGACCGCCTCGCGAAAGCCGAGATTCTGGGTCTGCATGGCAAAGCCGATGACATCGCCGTGCGCGCCGCAGCCGAAGCAGTGATAAAAGCCCTTATCCTCGGCGACATGGAAGGACGGGGTCTTTTCCTTGTGGAACGGGCAGAGGCCGGTGAATTCTCGCCCGCGGCGCTGAAGATTGACGCGACGGCCGACCACCTCCGCCAGGCTGACGCGGGCGCGCAACTCGTCGAGGAACTGCGATGGCAAGGGCATGGCGGACCCGCACTGTCGGACCCGATCCCGCCGGCGTCAAGCCCGCTGCCGAGTCCGCTTCGAGTCCGCCGCCCGATCCCGCGCGATGGCTGTCGCGCCCGTGCCGCGCCGTGGCATGATCGTCGCATGAAAATATTCACCACCGACAAGTCCGAACTCATGGAAGTGAGCGCGATCGAGCGCGACGGGAACGCGCTGCTCATCAAGGGCAAGATTTTCGGCACTATGCCGATGACCGCACGCCTGACGCCCGAGGAGGCGCGCCGCGCCTTCCGGTTATTGAATTTCCGGCTGGTCCTGTTCCTCGCGGGCTTCCTGTTCCGGCGAACCGGCTGAAAATAACATGGAGGATCGGATGGTCCCGAGATTGCTACTTCGCGGGAAAGTAGTACACTAAGCGGCGTCTCAGGGTTTTCGCGATATTTGGCGCCGATGATTTAACCATGAGCGTGCTCGATCAGCAGATGGTGCCGAACGATTCGGCCCAGATTGCGGAGCCCTCGCTTCGCCGCCTCTACCAATACTGGGAGGGCAAGCGGATCGGTGGCCACCTCCCCGCGCGCCATGACATCGACCCGCTCGATTTCCCCTATGCGCTGGGGCGCATCATGCTGGTAAATGTGGTTGACGATCCGCCGCGGTTCCGGGTTCGCCTCCATGGCAGCGAGATGGCCCGGCACGCCGGCTACGACCTCACCGGCAAGTGGCTCGACGATCTGCCGGACCCGGAATACCGCGCCTATGTCATCGGCCGCTGCGCGAGCCTGGTGGCGAGCGGACAGCCGGTCCTTGTCCATCATGACCGCATTCTCGACGGCCGCGTCTCGCATTACCAGGCGCTATGGCTGCCGTTTTCCGATAACGGAACGGACGTGGCGATGCTGCTGTGCGCCTTGATCTACGAAACCCGCACACCATCCGGCGCGCGCCCCTAGACGGCGGGCGGTCTCGCTCATCCCTCCGGCACCCCGGCAAGGCGCTCGCCCTCGATGAGGCGGTCGAGAAGGGCTAGATGAACGGGGTCGTCGCTCTGGATGGCGTCGCGCTGTCGTTGGAGCGTGAATTTGGGATCGAGCGCCAATCCCGCCTGCGCCGCAGCGCGCGCCTCGTCGAGCCGACCGAGTTGCGCCAGGGCGGCGGCGAGATGAAAACGCGCGATCGGATAGTTCCGGTTGGCCTCGATCGACCGCCGCAACCAGGCCGCCGCTTCTTCGTACTGGCCGGCATGGGCCTTCGCCGATCCGGCGATCTGTATCCAGTGATAGGTGAGGCTGTCGCGGGGGCTGAGCCGAAGCGCCTCCTGGACATGCGCTTCGGTCTCCTCGGCGCGTCCCAGCAAAAGTGTTCCCAAGCCGACGTAGGCGTGAGCGCTGGCGAGGTTCCGGTCGATCGCGATCGCGTTTTTCAGCGTATCGATACCCGCCTCGATCCGGCCAGTGAAGATGTAGAGCACGCCGAGCCAGTTTTGGCTAACGGCATGGTTCGGCGCCAGCGACAGCGCCCTGGTCAGCGCGGTTTCGGCCGCCGCCAAATGCGCCGACCGGCTCACGCCACCGAAAGCTTGACCGATGACTAGGTGCATCGTCCCAGCGCCCGCCGATGCCACGACATTCTCGGGATCGAGCGCCAGGGCGCGTTCGAAATAATCGAGCGCCCGCGCGATATGGTCGGGACTCGCGCCCTTGTTGAACCAGGCCATGCCCTGGAAGTTGAGGCCCATCGAATCGGGATCGGGCGCGCGTTCGGCGCGGCGCGCTTCCGCGGCGATCAATTCGGTGTTCAATTGGTTGGCGAGGCGAGCAACGATCTCGTCCTGCATGTCAAAGAGATCGGCCACCGGCTTGTCGAAGCGCTCGGCCCAGAGATGCTTGCCGGTCTCGGTCTCGATGAGCTGCACATTGACGCGGAGGCGATTGCCGCCGCGCTGTACCGAGCCTTCGAGCACATAGCGGACGCCGAGGTCATGGCCGACATCGCGGACGTTGGGTGACTTGCCTTTGTACGAAAAGGCGGTGTTGCGGGCGATGACGAAGCTGCCCGCGATGCGCGACAGGTCCGTCGTCAGGCTCTCGGTCACGCCATCGACGAAATACTCCTGTTCGGGGTCGCCGCCGATATTGGCGAAGGGCAGCACGACGATGGAAAGGCGGGGCGGGCCTTGCTCCACCGCCGGCCCCCCTCCCAACCTCCCCCCGCTTGCGGGGGGAGGAGAAGCAGCGCGAAGCGCTGCTTGGTGGGGGGCTGCGTCGGCAATCGCATAGACCCGCATCGGGCGGGCGATGTTCTTCAATTCTTGGTCGCCGAGGTCGGTGAAAGCCTCGCCCATCCTGTCGCGGATTTGGCGGTAGGCATCCTCGGAGAGGAAGATGCCGTCCGGCTCGGCGATGCCTTCGAGCCGCGCCGCGATATTGACGCCGTCGCCCATGAGGTCGCCGTCGGCCTCGCCCACCACATCGCCGATATGAATGCCGATGCGGAACCGGATTTGCCGCTCGGCCGCGACGCCTTCATTGCGCTCCGCCATGCCGGTCTGCACTTCCATCGCGCAGCGGACGGCATCGATGACGCTGCGGAACTCGATAATGGCGCCGTCGCCGGCGCGCTTGACGGTTCGACCGTGATGGGCCGCGATGGCGGGATCGATCAGGTCGCCACGCAACGCGCGGAGTCGAGCCAGCGTGCGCTCCTCGTCGGCGCCGGCAAGCCGCGAATATCCCGCTACGTCCGCGGCCAAAACCGCCACGAGCCGGCGTTGAGCGCCCTCGTCCGCCATCATTCGCCTCGAAAGAAGCCAATCATGCTACCGGCGCGGCGTTCTGTCATCCGTCTCGGCGACGGCGTGTATGGTCGGTCAATCCTCTTGCCTGCCGCGCGGTGAAGGGGCATGAATCGCGATCAAGATAAAACATAATAACTTTGTCCTGGCGCGCGGAGGAGAGAGACCATGGCCGAACCGATTCGTTTCCCTGACGTCCCGGTCTATGC
>JBOHLV010000281.1:0-23684 GCA_050729815.1 Allostellaceae bacterium | reverse complement strand
GATACCGCATCCCGACGAGTCATGCTCATCGGGATGCGGTATAAGCCAATATGAGGGGATTGCCAATCGGCGATGGGCGGGGCGATCAAGGATAGGCTTCCGCTGTCGCGGAGGCTTTGTTATGGAAGGCGGCGACGAGGAGGTCGGATCATGAGCGAAGGGGTTGAAGTTTCCGAAATGCACAAGGAGCATCTGCAACACCATTCCCATGAAGGCGGGCTGGTGAAGTGGATCGCGATCTTCACCGCCGTGATCTCGACCATTGGCGCGATCATCGGACACGAGGCCGAGGAGATCGCCAACAAGGCGATCCTCCTCAAGAACGAGTCGGTGCTGATCAAGACCGACGCCGCCGACAAGTGGAACTACTATCAGGCGGTCAGTACCAAGGGCCATGTCATGGAGTTGGGGATGGATCTGGTGCCGCTGGACCGGCGCCCGCCTTATGCCGCGAAGATCAAGAAATACGACGCTCAGAAACGCGAGATCAAAATCGTGGCCGACAAGCTTGACGCCGCGTCAGCCAAGGCCAACAAGGAGAGCGCCGCACTCGCCGGCCCTCGCGGCAATTATATGTATGCCCTGGCGCTGCTCCAGGTCGCGATCAGCGTGGTCTCCGTCAGCCTTCTGTCGCGGCAGCGCTGGCTGTTCGCGATGGCGATCCTATTGAGCCTCGTCGGCCTCGGCACCGCGGGATATGCCTTCATGCTGACACCTTGAAGGGTGACAGCTCGTCTTCGAGCTCCGCCATGTTGTGTTCGATGGCGCGGCGCTCGCGGCGCAGGTAATCGGCGACCGCCTCGGCGAAATTGGGGTCCTTCAGCCAATGGGCGCTATAGGTTGGCGACGGCAGGTAACCGCGCTGGATCTTGTGCTGGCCCTGGGCGCCGGCCTCGACCCGGGTAAGGCCGCGTTCGATCGCGAAATCGATCGCGCGGTAATAGCACGCCTCGAAATGAAGGAACGGATAGTCGCCGAGACAGCCCCAGTTGCGGCCATAGAGCGTGTCGGTGCCGATGAGGTTAAGCGCGCCGGCGACATAGCGGCCGTCCTTCTTCGCCATCACCAGCAGGACGCGATCCGGGATGCGCTTGCCGATGAGGCTGAAGAATTCGCGGTTGAGATAGGCCGAGCCCCATTTCCGGTCGGAGGTGGATGTGTAGAATCGGTAGAACACATCCCAATGCTGTTCCTTCAAGGCATCGCCGGTCAGCATTTCGATCTCGATGCCGTTGCCTTCGATGGCGTCGCGCCGTTCGCGGCGAATCTGCTTGCGCTTCCTCGAATTGAGCGCGGCGAGGAAATCGTCGAAGCTCCGATAGCCGTCATTTTCCCAGTGGAATTGCTGACCGATGCGCTGGAGGAAGCCGGCGGCACCGAACGCGTTCCATTCCGCCTCGATCGGGAAGGTGACATGGAGCGACGACACCTTGTGGCGCCGTGCCAGGGCGACCATGCCGGCGATCAGCGCCGCCGCCGCGCCCGATGGCGCTTCGGGATGGAGCAGCAGGCGCCGACCCGTGACCGGGGTGAAAGGCACGGCACATTGCAGCTTTGGATAGTAGTGGCCGCCCGCGTGTTCATAGGCCGCGGCCCAACCATGGTCGAAGACGTATTCGCCATAAGAATGGTTCTTGAGATAAAGCGGTGCCACGCCGAGGATTCGTCCCGTCGAATCCTCCAGGGCGAGATGCTGTGGCTGCCAGCCGGTGTCGGCGATGGCCGAGCCGCTTGCCTCCAACGCTTCGAGGAAGGCATAGGAGAGGAACGGGTCGCCGCCTCCGGCGCAGGCATCCCAGGCGTCGGCGCCAACGGCGTCGATCGCGCGATGACGTTTGACGGTAAATTCCTCGCCGCCGTCGGGCATGGTCACTTCACCTGAAACAGGCCCTCGATCTCGACGGCGACGCCGCCGGGCAGGGAGGCGACACCGATTGCGGCCCTCGCATGCTTGCCGGCCTCGCCGAACACCTGAACCATGAGGTCGGAGCAGCCATTCACCACCAGTGACTGGTCGGTGAACCCCGGTGTCGCATTGACGAAGCCGCCGAGGCGCACGCAGCGCACCACCCGGTCGAGATCGCCATGGAGCGCGTGCCTCACCTGCGCGATGATATTGAGGCCGCAGAGTCGCGCCGCGAGCTGGCCCTGCTCATAATCGAACTCATGGCCGAGCTTGCCGACGAATCGGTGCTCGCCGTTCCATTGGCAGATTTGGCCGGCGATGAACAGCAGATCACCGGCCGCGACGGCCGGCACGTAATTGGCCACGGGCGGCATGGCGCTCGGCAGTTCGATCAGCAATTCATCGATGCGGGCATCGATCTTTCCTACCATGTCGGGATGGTCCTTCTGGTGCCTGCGTAGCAAGATGATACCGCGAACCCGCGGCGCGGGGAAATGGTTGCCGCATGGAACGGGAGAGATTTGATGCGATATTTGTCCGGGTTCGCTGTTGCGCTCGCATTGGTTGCGGCAGGCCTCGCCCCGGCGAACGCCGCGATCGTCGGCGATGCGAGCGTGCCCTATAGCGCCATCCGCACTATCACGGTCGATGGCCGCACCTATGTCGACCGGGTGTTTCACGTTCCCGGCAAGGAACGCGAAGATGTCTCCGTCGGCGGCATTGCGATCGACTTCATTCTCGATCTCGATCGCCATCGGGCCGTCGCGATTCTGCCCACGCTCGTCAGCTATCTCGAATTTCCGCTGCCGCCGCTCCTGGCACAGCTCGACCGGCGGCGGCTCGACGGAAAGGCGGTGGGCCAAACGCGGCTCGACGGCCTCAGCGCGACCAAATATCGGCTCGACTATACCGCAAGCGACGGAACAAATGGCGCGGGTGCCGTGTGGCTCAGCCGCGACAACATCCTGCTGCGCATCAAGGCTCGGCTCCTGCGCCCGCATAAGCGCCCGATCCGGATCGGAATGATGCTGTCACATCTCAAGATCGGTCCGCAACGGCGTAGCCTGTTCATGATCCCGCACGGCCTCCACCGGATACCGTATGCGGCGCTTCAGGCCCTGCTCAATCTGGGCCGCCGATCGCCGATCGGTAGCCGGGAAAAATAATCACTAGCCGAGTCGCGATTTTTTTGCCATAAAATCAAATCAGAAGGCGGCACCGTTGCCGCTTACTGTTAACGAATTGCCGTCAGGCGGGCCGGGAGGCGAGGTTTGTCAGACGAAAAAAGGGGCGCGGGATTAGCCGCGCCCCAATTTCTGCCCCATTACCGTTGCACGAGCCGGGAGGCTTAAGCCTGTGTAACGCCGCGATCAACTACAGCCGCTAGTGCTGCCGCAGGTGTCGCATTTGAGGCAGGTTCCGTTCCTTACCAAGGTGAAGTTGCCGCACTCGCTGCAACTGTCGCCCTCATAACCCTTGATACGCGCCGTACGGATGCGCTCCATACGGATGTCGAAGGCCGGATTCGATTCCTCCGTCTGCGCTTCGGTCAATGCCGTCGTCGCTTCGAGCGCGGCCGTCATCGCCCTGGCATTGGGGCCGTTCCGCCCCATGCCCGCGGACACCCCATTGCCGGCGCCGCCGCGCAGCAGGGTCAGCCTGCTGCGCATATAGCCGGCCGCGACGCCGCGCGGCACGATGCCATCGCTGCTGCGGCCGCCCGCGGCGCCGTCGGGCAGGTTCGATTCGCCCTGGCCCTTGCCGACCGTGTCGGGTGTCAGATCGGCGGGCTGGACATGGGCAAGGTCGTTGCGGCCGAGATAGGAGATCGCCAGCTCGCGGAAGATGTAATCGATGAGCGAGGTCGCCATCTTGATGGTGTCGTTACCCTCGACGATGCCAGAAGGCTCGAAGCGGGTGAAGGTGAAGGCCTCAACGAACTCTTCCAGCGGCACGCCGTATTGCAGGCCGATCGAGATCGCGATCGCGAAATTGTTCATCAAGGAGCGAAAGGCCGAGCCTTCCTTGTGCATGTCGATGAAGACCTCGGCGAGGCTGCCGTCTTCGTATTCGCCGGTCCTGAGATAGACCTTGTGGCCACCGACCACCGCCTTCTGGGTATAGCCCTTGCGGCGCTGCGGCAGGCGCTTGCGCTCCGCGATGGCACGCTCGATGATCCGTTCGACGATGCGTTCGGCGACCAGCGGCACCCGCTCGGCCGGCGACCGCTCCATCAGGTCCGCGACCGCGTCGTCATCATCGCGATCATCCTCGACGAGCATGGCCTGAAGCGGCTGTGACAGTTTCGCACCGTCGCGATAGAGCGCGTTGGCCTTGAGCCCCAACTGCCAGGACAGGAGATAGGCGTTCTTGCAATCCTCGACGGTGGCGCCGTTCGCCATGTTGATGGTCTTGGAGATCGCGCCGGAAATGAAGGGCTGCGCCGCCGCCATCATGCGGATATGCGCCTCCCAGGACAGCGAGCGCTTGCCGATGCGGCCACAGGGATTGGCGCAATCGAACACCGGGAGATGCTCGGGCTTGAGGTTCGGTGCGCCTTCCAAGGTCATGGCACCGCAGCAATAGGTGTTGGCGGCCTCGATCTCGGCGCGGGAGAAGCCGAGCGCTACCAGCATATCGAATGTGGGATCGTCGAGCTGAGCCTGGACAAAGCCGAAGGCGGCCTTGCAATAGGCTTCGCCGAGCGTCCATTTGTTGAAGGCGAACTTGATGTCGAAGGCGGCGCCGAGCGTGCCTTCGAGCGCCTCGAGCGCGGCGGCGTTGAAGCCCTTCGCCTTCAAGGTTTCGTGGTTGATCGCCGGCGCCGCCGCGAGGGTGCCGTGGCCGACCGCGTAGCGGGTGATCGTCTCGATCGCGTCGGGTTCGTAACCAAGGACGCGCAGGGCTTCCGGCACCATCCGGTTGATGATCTTGAAATAGCCGCCGCCCGCCAGCTTCTTGAACTTGACGAGCGCAAAATCGGGCTCGATGCCGGTGGTATCGCAATCCATGGCGAGACCGATGGTGCCGGTTGGCGCCAGCACCGATACCTGGGCGTTGCGATAGCCGTGCCGCTCGCCCAGCGCCAAGGCCATGTCCCAGGCGCGCCGCGCCGCCTCGATCAGCACGCCCTCCGGGCAGTGGATGGCGTCGAGCGGCACCGGCGGGATGGTGAGGCCCTCATGGCCGGCGCGCTCGCCACGGGCGGCGCGGCGATGATTGCGGATGACGCGCAGCATCGCCGCCCGATTGCGGGCAAATCCCGGGAAGGGGCCGAGCTCGCCCGCCATCTCGGCCGAGGTGGCATAGGCGGTGCCGGTCATGATCGCGGTGATCGCCGCACAGAGGGCGCGACCCTCGTCGCTGTCATAGGAGAGGCCCATCGCCATCAACAGGCCGCCGATATTGGCATAGCCGAGGCCGAGGGTGCGGAACTCATAGGACAACCGCGCGATCTCGCGCGACGGGAACTGCGCCATCAGCACCGCGATCTCGAGCGCCAGAGTCCAGAGCCGCGTCGCATGCTCGAACCCCGCCGCCTCGAAGCGGCCGTCCGGCCCGCGAAACGCCAGGAGATTGAGCGAGGCGAGATTGCAGGCGGTGTCGTCGAGAAACATGTATTCGGAGCACGGGTTCGAGGCGTTGATTCGGCCGCTCTCGGGGCAGGTGTGCCATTCATTGATGGTCGTATCGAATTGCACGCCGGGATCCGCGCTCGCCCAGGCGGCATAACCGATCTTGTCCCAGAGGTCGCGCGCCTTCAGGGTCTTGGCCGGTTTGCCGTCGGTGCGGCGGATGAGGGTCCAGTCGCCATCGCCTTGCACCCGGTTCAGAAACTCGTTGGTGACGCGGACGGAATTGTTGGAGTTCTGCCCAGAGACGGTGAGATAGGCTTCCGAATCCCAATCGGTGTCATAGGCGCGGAAATCGATCTGGGTATGGCCCTGGGAAGCGAATTGGACGACGCGCCGGATATAATTTTCCGGGATCATGGCGCGGCGCGCAGCCTTGATTTCCTGCTTTAACAATGGGTTCTTGGCGGGATCGAAGCGGCCTTGGTCGAGCGCCTTCGACGAACGGTCATGGCAGGCGGCCATCACCCGCTTCAGATGCCTCTGCGCCAGCTTCGAGCCGGCGACCAGGGCCGCGACCTTCTGCTCCTCCAGCATCTTCCAGTCGATATAGGCCTCGATGTCGGGATGATCGATATCAACCGTGACCATCTTGGCAGCTCGCCGGGTGGTGCCGCCAGACTTGATCGCACCGGCCGCCCGGTCGCCGATCTTCAAAAAGCTCATGAGGCCTGAAGACCGGCCACCGCCCGACAGCGCCTCGCCATCGCTTCTGAGCTTCGAGAAGTTGGAGCCGGTGCCAGAACCGTATTTGAAGAGCCGCGCCTCCCTTACCCACAAATCCATGATGCCGCCGTCATTGACGAGATCGTCGCTGACCGACTGGATGAAGCAGGCGTGGGGTTGGGGATGCTCATAGGCGCTGGTCGAGGCCGTGAGTTCGCCGGTACGGAAATCGACGAAATAATGCCCCTGTGCCGGACCGTCGATGCCGTAGGCCCAGTAGAGACCCGTATTGAACCATTGCGGCGAGTTCGGCGCCGCCATCTGACGGCACAGCATCGCCCGCATCTCGTCGTAAAAGGCGCGGGCATCGTCCTCGCTGTCGAAATAACCGCCCTTCCAGCCCCAATAGGTCCAGGTCCCGGCCATGCGGTCGAACACCTGCTTCGCGCTGTGCTCGGCACCATAACGATCGGCCTCGGGCAGGGCGGCGAGCGCCGCCTCGTCGGGGGTCCGGCGCCACAGCCAGTCGGGGACATTCTCTTCGACGACGGGCTGGAGTCGTGCCGGCACGCCTGCTTTCCGAAAATATTTCTGCGCCAGCACGTCATAGGCGACCTGGCTCCAGGACGCCGGCACCTCGATATCGGGGAGATAGAAAACGCGGGAGCCGTCGGGATTGCGAATTTCGCTGGTGGCGCGGCGGAATTCGACCCCGTCGTAGGGGTTCTGCCCGCGCATGGTAAAACGCCGTTCAATCCGCATTATATATCCCCACTTATTAAGTCCCTTAGCAACCAGCGCTTGGGGCTCGTCCGTTCTTCGATGACAAGATGTTGAGGCCGGACAGACCATGCCGTCAACCACATTTTGTGGGTCGCGGGAATTAATTTCTATATGTTGCGTTTTAGGCAGCTTCGGCTGCAACAAGATGCGAGCACGTCCGTAGTAGCCGGAGTCGCCGCGCGTCAGACCTTATCTTGTCTGGCGCGCCCATAATGACGCCGCGATTTGGCCCGGTTGCCGCAGGAATTCATGTCGCACCAGCGCCGCGTGCCGCCCTTGCTGTGGTCCATGAACAGCCATAGGCATTCATCGTTGGCGCAGCGCCGAATCCGGCGGTCGGCGGCATGGGTCAGGAGATCGGCCGCGGACCACGACACGGGCGCCAGCAGCACCGGAAGGGTCGGTTTCAACGATGCCGCCGCCCAGCCCACGCCGTCGGCGCGCCGCGCCAGACGAGTCCGGGGCCGAGCCTCGGCCAAGGCGCGGTTCAAAATAGCGACGTCCGAATCCGAGACCGCTTCGCCGGCCGCGACCGCGCCGAACAATCGATAGATAGCTTCGCGCAGTGCGATCGCGTCGGCGAGCGCCGTCGCCGCGGCGTCGGCATGTGCCGCCGACCAGGCTTGCGCCGCCGTCACCAAATCGGCCGGCAGTCCGGCATTGGCCTTGAGCCAGGCGACCAGATCGCCGAAGCCGGGAAGCGTCTCGGTCGCCGCCGGCCGGCCGCGCCAATAGCGCGTATTGGCAAAGGCAAGGCACAAATCCTCCCCCGTTGCCGCGAATGTCGCCCGGTTTCCGGCTTCAAGCACATGACTCGTCACGCGTCGACTTCTAACCTCCTAGATGGTTGACAACTTCATCTTGGCATGACATATGTAACCTCACATGCGGTTAGACAACCCGATCACCATTTCAGGTCATCAGGTCAATAGAGAGGAGCGAGGGATGATCGATCATGTTTCCATCGGGGTGCGCGATCTGGCGCGGAGCAAGGGCTTCTATGACGCGGTGTTGAAGCCTCTTGGGTACAAGCGCCTGAGCGAGGATGCAAGCTCGCTCGGCTATGGGGCCGACGGCATCTGCTGGTGGATCGGCATCACCGACCGACCGGTGGCACCCGATCCCAAATCCAATCTCCATTTCTGTTTCGTGGCGCCCACCCGCCAGGGTGTCGACCAGTTTCATCAGGCGGCGCTGCGCCATGGCGGACGTGACAATGGCCCGCCCGGCCTGCGTGCCGATTTCGGTCCGGGCTATTACGCCGCGTTCGTGGTCGATCCCGACGGCTATCGGCTCGAAGCCTATTCGCGCCAACCATGACCTTCGAGGTAATCGCCAAAGCCATCGGGCCGAGGCATCGTCGGTCCGGGAGATCGTCGATGGGACTCTATTTTTCCCCGCTCGACGGGGTGATTCCGCGGCCGCTGCGTCGCAGCCAGCGGGATTTTGGACCGGGGTGGCGCGATTCCTTCCGGCGGATGATCGCGCTGTTGCGCCTGTTGCGCCTGTGGCGTCGGCGCAGCTATGAGCGGCGGTTGCTGGCGCAATTCGGCGAGCGCGAGCGGCGCGATCTCGCCTTGACCCAAAGCGACGTCGAGCGCGAAGTGTCGAAGCCGTTTTGGCGGGGTTGATACAGGGGTGGGATGATTCGTTCGTCGCCGATCGATGCCAAGGCCGCGGTCCTGGCGCTCAGCTGCGCCGATCCCGCGCTCGGCCGATTGATGCGCCGGCACGGCCCGTTCACGCTCGAAGTCCGGCGCGGCGCCACGCCGTTCGAGCGCCTCGGCCAGGCGATCGTGCGCCAACAGCTCTCGAACCGGGTCGCCGATGTCATCGCGGCGCGGCTCAAGGTGGCGCTGGGCGGCGCCTGGCAACCCGAGGCGGTGCGCGAAGCGCCGGATGACCTCTTGCGCGGCGCCGGCCTGTCGCGTGCCAAAGCCGTGGCACTCAAGGACCTTGCGGCCAAGACGCTCGACGGCACGGTTCCCGGCTTTGCCGCCCTCGACGACATGGCGGACGAGGAGATCATCTTGCACCTGACCGAGGTCAAAGGGATCGGCGAGTGGACGGCGCAGATGTTCCTGATCTTCGCCCTCGGGCGGCCCGATGTGATGCCGATCCAAGACCTCGGCGTGCGACGCGGTTTTCAGCGCGTCCATGGTCTCGCCGAGCTGCCGCTGCCGCCCGCGATCCTCGATCATAGCGAGCGTTGGCGGCCGTGGCGCACTGTCGCGAGCTGGTATCTCTGGCGGGCCGCGGAGGCGGAATGACGCTCGATTGACGGCGCGTCGTAGTACCCCCACAATCATATTCAGCCATTCTCGAAGGAGCCTCTCATGCACAAGATCGCGATCCCGGACAGCGTCATCGACGGCGTGATAGCGCAACGCGGCAAGCTCAATCGCTACGACCACATCGTCGGCCCGAATGCGGCGCTGGTTGTCATCGACCTGCAGAACGTGTTCATGGAACCCGGCATGCCGGTCGAGGTGCCGACGGCGCGGGAGATCGTGCCCAACGTCAACCGCCTCGCCGCGGCGATGCGCGACAAGGGCGGCAAGGTGGTGTGGGTGCAGATGACCTTGAACGACCAGGAGCAGGCCTGGAGCACTTTTTTTGCCGGCGAGCCGCGGCGCGAGGCGTTCCGCCAACTTCAACGCGGCAGCCACGGCCATGCGCTCTACCCGACGCTCGACATCAAGCCCGACGATCTAATCGTCGAGAAGCGCCGCTATAGTGCCTTCATCCAGGGCTCCTCCGACCTCGATTCGATCCTGCGCGGACTCGGCATTGATACCGTCGTGATCACCGGCACCCTGACCAATGTGTGCTGCGAATCCTCGGCCCGCGACGCGATGATGCTGAACTACAAACTGGTGTTCGTCTCGGATGCCAATGCCGCGTTGAGCGATGCCGAGCACAACGCGACGCTCGCCACCATCCTGCGCGTCTTCGGCGATGTCGCCACCACCGACGAAGTGATGGCGCGCTTTGTCGCGAAACGCGAACCCACGATGGCGATGGCCGGCGCGTAATCCAAGCGTTTGAACCACCAAGACACCAAGGCACCAAGAAACTGCCTTTGCCGGCGGAAGCCGGCATCCGGTGCGAGCGTGCCTGCGGCGAAAAAATGGGTCCCGGCTTTCGCCGGGAACAGGAATGTCGGGCTGGTGCGTTCGTATCGCTGAAGCAAATGAATCGCCTCTGCCGAATCTGATGCTATATAGCGGCTGATGTCCGAATTCGATTTTCCGACCTATGAGACTGCGGCGGCGCCGGCTCCGCGGCCGACCGCGCCGCCTTATCTCACGACGCTCAACCCGGCGCAGCGCGAAGCGGTCGAAGCGCTCGACGGGCCGGTCCTGGTGCTGGCCGGCGCCGGCACCGGCAAGACCCGCGTCCTGACGACGCGGCTTGCCCATCTCCTTGTCCAGCGCCGCGCCTTTCCGAGCCAGCTTCTGGCTGTTACTTTCACCAACAAGGCGGCGCGCGAAATGCGTGAGCGGCTTGAGCACATGATCGACATCAGCACCGCCGGCATGTGGCTCGGCACCTTCCACGCCATGGCGGCGCGCCTGTTGCGCCGTCATGCAGAATTGGTGGGGCTCAAACCGAACTTCACCATCCTCGATGCCGACGACCAGTTGCGGCTTGCAAAACAGGTGTTGCAGGCGGCCGGCTTCGACGACAAGGCGGTGCCGGCGCGGGCGCTTTTGGGCGCGATCGAGCGCTGGAAGGATCGCGGCCTCACCCCCGACAAGGTCGGCGCCAAGGACCGCCCCGATCTCGCCAATGGCAAGGCGCACGATCTCTATCGTGCCTATCAGGAACGACTCCTCGAGGTGAACGCCGCCGATTTCGGCGATCTCCTGCTTCACAACCTTACGATTCTGCAAGGCCACGACGACATTCTCGCCGAGTATCAGCGCCGCTTCCGCTTCATCCTCGTCGACGAGTATCAGGACACCAACGTCGCGCAATATCTGTGGCTTCGACTCTTGGCGCAAGCTCACAAGAACCTGTGCTGCGTCGGCGATGACGACCAGTCGATCTATTCCTGGCGTGGCGCCGAGATCGGCAACATCCTGCGTTTTGAGAAGGATTTTCCCGGGGCGAAGGTGGTCCGGCTCGAACAGAATTATCGCTCGACCGGGCCGATTCTGGCGGCGGCCGGCGGCCTCATCGCCAAGAATGCCGGGCGGCTCGGCAAGACCTTGTGGACCGCGGCCGAGGGCGGCGAGCGGGTCGTGCTGAAGGCGCTCGCCGACGGCGTCGAGGAGGCGCGCTGGGTCGGCGAGCAGATCGAGGCGCTACAACGCAAGGGACAGAAGCTGTCCCAAATCGCGATCCTGGTGCGCACCGGCTTCCAGACCCGCGAGTTCGAGGAGCGGTTCCTGACCCTCGGCCTCGCTTATCGCGTCCTCGGCGGCCCGCGCTTCTACGAGCGGCAGGAGATCCGCGACGCGCTCGCCTATTTGCGCCTCATCCATCAGCCGGCTGACGATCTCGCCTTCGAGCGCATCGTCAATGTGCCGCGGCGCGGCATCGGCGCCTCGAGTCTCGAGACACTTCATGTGCTGGCGCGGCGGGCGCATTTGCCGCTTAGCGAGGCGACAGCGCGGCTTGTCGCCAGCGATGAATTGAAGCCGGCGGCGCGGCGGGCGCTCGGCGATTTCCTGGCGCAGTTCGCCCATTGGCGGGAGGTGGCGCAATCCCTGCCGCATACCGAGCTCGCGGCACTGATCCTCGATGAATCGGGCTATACCGCGATGTGGCAGGCGGACAAATCGCCCGACGCGCCGGGCCGGCTCGAAAATCTGAAAGAGCTCGTCACCGCCATGGCGGAGTTCGAGAATCTCGGCGGCTTCCTCGATCATGTCAGCCTCGTCATGGAGAACGCGGCCGGGAATGGCGGCGAGATGGTAAGTCTCATGACCCTCCACGGCGCCAAGGGGCTCGAATTCGAAGTGGTGTTTCTGGCGGGTTGGGAAGAGGGGCTGTTCCCGAGCCAGCGCTCGATGGACGAGAACGGCGTCTCCGGTCTGGAGGAGGAACGGCGCCTTGCCTATGTCGGGCTGACAAGGGCGAAGAAGCGCGCCTTCATTTCCTATGCCGCGAGCCGCCGTATCCATGGCCAATGGCAGGGCGCGATGCCGTCGCGCTTTATCGACGAATTGCCGGAGGACCACGTCGAGATGCAGATCGAGCCGAGCTTCGGCCTTGCCGAACGCGCCCAGCGCTTCAGCTATGATGGCGGCGATGCCTGGCCGCGAACCCGGGTCATGGCGCCGCGCTCCTATAAGGCGCCGCTGATCGAGGGGCGGGCGACACACATCGCCACGCCGCCGTCGCGCGGTACCGGCGCGTTCGCACCCGGCGAGCGCGTGTTTCACCAGAAATTTGGCTATGGCACGGTGATATCGGTCTCGGATGACAAGCTCTCGATCAGCTTCGACAAGACCGGCACCAAGATGGTAATCGCCTCCTTCGTCGCCAAGGCGGATGTGGCATCTCACGATTGACCTTGCCGATCCGCGGCTCGCCGAGCGGGTCGCGGCGGCGGTGGACGATATTTGCGAGACGGCAAGCCTGTTCGAGGCTGGCGCGCTGTGGCGCGTCGAGGGATTGTCACGCCGGAAGCCCGACATCGCGCTCCTCGATGTCGCATTGGCCTTGGTCCGGCAGGACGGCGCGCCGCCGGCGGTCAGGCTGGAGAAGATGCCGGTGCGCGACTGGCTCGCCGAGAACCAGGCCGGCTTTCCGCCGATCCGCGCCGGCCGGTTTTTCATCCATGGCTCGCATTGGCAGGGACGCGTGCCGCGGGGCGCGATCCCGATCGTGATCGATGCCGCGACCGCCTTCGGCACCGGCGAGCATGCGACGACGCAAGGCTGCCTCGCCGCGATCGGGAGGATGGCGCGGCGACCGCGGCGCATTCTCGATATCGGCTGCGGCACCGGGATTCTGGCGATCGCCGCGGCCAAGCGTTGGCGGCTGCCGGTGCTGGCCACGGACATCGATCCCGAAGCGGTGCGGGTCGCCCGGATCAATGCGCGCCGCAACGGCGTCGCGGACCTGGTGCGGGCCGAAGAGGCGGCCAGCTATCGCCACGCCGAAATCCGCCGGCGGGCGCCGTTCGATCTCGTCTTCGCCAACATCCTGGCGCGGCCGCTCGTCGCGATGGCGCCGTCCTTGCGGCACATCCTGGCGCCGGGCGGGATCGCGGTCCTGTCCGGCCTCCTCGCGTGGCAGGAGGCGACGGTCTTGGCGGCGCATCGGGCTCAGGGCCTCTATCTTCACCGCCGATTTGCGCTAGAAGGTTGGCACACGCTGGCGGTCACAGGATCCGCGGCGGCCAGCGTTGCGAGGGGGGAGGAATGACCGGGCTCCAAGCGCTCATTATCGCCATCGTCCAGGGGCTGACGGAGCTCTTTCCAATCTCGAGCCTCGGCCATGCCGTGATCCTGCCGAAGCTCTTGGGCTGGCATTTCAATGAGAACGATCCGAGCTTCCTGCCTTTCCTGGTGGTCCTCCATCTCGGCACCGCGGCGGCGCTGCTCGTCTATTTCTGGCGCGACTGGGTCGGCATCATCGGCGCCTTCTTCGGTGCCGGCCCGCCGCGGGAGCGGCGCCGGCAATGGCGGCTCCTGTGGCTCATCATCCTTGCCACCATCCCGGCTGTGATCATCGGGGCGGGACTCGAGAAGCTGATCCGCCATCTCTTCGGCTCTCCCGAGATCGCCGCCGGATTCCTCATCGTCAACGGCATCATCCTCCTCACGGCGGAGCGGCTGCGGCGGCGGCGCAGCGCCGGCCTCGGCACGGCGACGGAGATGAGCTGGCGCATGGCGATCGTCATCGGCTTGTGGCAGTGCCTTGCCTTCATCCCCGGGATTTCGCGGTCCGGCGCGACCATGGTGGGCGGGCTCCTCGGCGGCCTTCATCACAAGGAGGCGGCGCGGTTTTCATTTCTCATCGCAACCCCGGTCATCCTCGGCGCCGCGGTGAAGGAAGTGCCGCATTTCTTCCATCACGGCGCCGCCGCCGGCAGCTTCGGCCCGATCGTGTGGCTGGCCGGGGTGGTGGCCGGTCTCGTCGCCTATGCCTCGACCGCGTTCCTGATGCGCTATTTCGGCCGCCACGATTTCGAGGCCCTCAACCCGTTCGCCTATTACTGCGTCGCCGCCGGCATCATCGCGCTGGTCCTGATCCGGTTCGCTTTGGTCTGACCTCAGGGCACGTGGTCCGGCTCCAGGACGCAAGGGTGCGCCGGATCGCCGGTCTCGATCTGGATGGTGGCATGCTCGATCGAAAAGCGGTCGTGGAGCTCGTGGCAGAGTTCGGCGAGAAGGGCGTCGCCCGGATGGCCCGCCGGGATGACGAGATGACAGGTAAGGGCAGTCTCGGTGGTGCTCATCGGCCAGATATGGAGGTCGTGGACCGCGGCCACACCCGGCACCGCGACGAGATAGTCCGCGACCGCGGCGGCGTCGATCCCGGTCGGCACGCCCTGCATCGCAAGGCGGGTGCCGTCGCGTAAGAGACGCCAGCTCCCGATCAGGATGAACAGCGCGATGGCGAGGCTCGAAGCGGGATCGAGCCAGCGTAAATTCGTGACATAGATGGCGATGCCGACCGCAACCACGGCCGCCGAAATCGCCGCGTCCGACGCCATATGGACGAAGACGGCGCGCAGATTGAGATCGGCGCGCTGCCCGGCACCGCCGAAGAGCCAGGCGGTGACGCCGTTGACGAGAATCCCGAAGGCGGCGACGCCGATCATGACGAGGCCCGCGACCGGCGCCGGGGCGATGAGGCGCTGGATCGCCGCGACCGCAATGCCGCCGACGGCGATGAAGAGAATGATGGAATTGAGGAGGGCGGCGAGGATCGACGTGCTGCCGAGGCCATAGGTAAAACGTCGGGTCGGCCGGCGCTCCACCAGCCGGCTCGCCCCCCAGGCCAGGAGCAGCCCCAGGACATCGCCGAGATTGTGGCCGGCATCGGCCAGGAGAGCGACGGAATTGCCGAGAAGGCCAGCCGCCACCTCGCCGCCGACGAAGGCGAGGTTCAGCGCCGCCGCGACGGCGAAGGCGAGGCCCAAGCCCGGTGCGATTTGGTGATGATGATGATCGTGATGATGGTGGTGATCGTGGTGAAGATCGGCGGGAGGCAGGCCCGGCGGGCGGCGATCTTCATGATCGCGGCGCCCCGTCGGAATCCCGCCCGCTGCCGTCATCCCGTCGCCGAAACCCTAACCCGGGCCGTCCCACATCGACATTTTGGCGTGAATGTCGATGAGAATGATGGCGGCGTCAGGCGGCGCGCTTGCGATTTTCGTTGGCGGTCGGCACGGCTCTAACCCGGCTCGGGTCGTCGATATGCGACAGCAGGAACGGAATGTCCGACCGGGTGATGCCGATATCGGCGAGGCCGCGATCGTCGAGCCGCAATAGCTCGTGATAGGCCTGCTGATATTTGCGCCACTCGTCGATCCGCTCGCCGACGCTGTGCAGCGCCTGTCCGATGAAGTCCAGCATGGTGGAATCCCCACTGTCTTGTTGCGTCGCACAATAGGTAAGCCATTCTGCCTGAAATTCAAAGTGGGCAAATGCAATGCGGTCTTTCTAGAAACGCATGGCGGTGGGCGATAAGTGGGCATTCCGGTTCACAGGGATTGATTGGCGTCAGATTGTGCAGACGCAACATGGGCATAGGAATCGCGGTCGAGGGCGACCGCCTTGATGAGGGCGAAAACCGGCTTGGCGACCGCGAGCTCGAGCTCGCGGCTCGCCCGACGCGTCACCCGCGACCACAAGACGGTGCCGCGCTCGGCGGTACCGATGCGGAGCCGCACATCGACGACATTGGCGTTTTCCTGGTCGGGCGCGGTCTCAATCACCGTCGCCGGCAACACGTTGCGGATCGATATCTGCTTCGGCTGCACGGTCGCGAGCGCGACATCGTTGGCCCGGATCCGGGCCCGCACCGGCGTGCCGAGCGGCAGGCCGAGATGGGCAACGCGCAGACGCCCGCCGGGAAAGACGAGCTCGGTAAGGCCGAAGGCGAGATCGTGGCCCGCCACGGTGGCGCGCACCACCGCGCCGGCATCGTAGCGCCCGGTGAGCGGCCGCAGGTCGAGGCGGCTCGTCAGCTCCTCGATCGGGCCGACCGCCGCCACCCGGCCCGCCTCCATCAGCGCCAGCGTGTCGGCGAGGCGCATGTTCTCGTCCATGTCGTGGCTGACATAGATGATCGGGATGCTGAGCTCGCCATGGAGGCGCTCAATGAACGGCATGATCTCGGCCTTGCGCGCCTCGTCGAGCGCGGCGAGCGGCTCGTCCATGAGAAGGAGGCGCGGTTGCGACAGAAGCGCGCGGCCGATGGCGACGCGCTGCTTCTCGCCGCCGGAGAGATCGGCCGGCCGGCGGTCCAGCAGCTTGTCGATGCCGAGAAGGCGCGTCACGGTATCGAATTTGATGGCGCCGCCTGCCACCTTGCCGCGGCGCCGCGGCGCGCCATAAATGAGGTTGCCGCGCACCGAGAAATGGGGAAAGAGCCGGCCTTCCTGAAAGACATAGCCGACCCGGCGGCGCTGCGGCGGCAGGTCGATGCGCTCGGCGCTCGAGAACAGCACCTCGCCATCGATGGCGATGCGGCCGCGATCGGGTCGGACGAGGCCGGCGATGGCATTGACGAGCGTCGTCTTGCCCATGCCGGAGCGGCCGAAGAGGGCGATGATGCCGGTGCCGGGCGTGGATAAGCGGGCGTCGAGATGGAACGGGCCGAGCCGTTTCTCGACCGCGATCTCGATCATGCGCCGGACCGCGCCCGGTTCAGCCGCTCAAACCCGCGGGTGAGGTCGGCGATGAGGTCGCCTTCATCCTCGAGCCCGACATGGAGCCGCAAGACCGGCCCGTCCGGCCACGGCTTCACCGAGCGGGTGCGGGCGAGCCGCGCCGGCACGATGAGACTTTCGAACCCGCCCCAGCTCGCGCCGAGGCCGAACAATTCCATGCCATCGAGCATGGCGTCGATCGCCGGCTTCGGCGTCTCGGGCCGGAGGACGATGCTGAAGAGGCCCGAGGAGCCGGTGAAGTCGCGGCGCCAGAAATCATGGCCGGGACAATCGGGGAGCGCGGGGTGCAGTACGCGCGCCACCTCCGGTCGGCCTTTCAGCCAATGCGCGATCCGAAGCGCCGTCTGTTCCTGTGCCCGCATCCGCACGCCGGCCGTGCGCAGGCCGCGAAGGGCGAGATAGGCATCGTCGGGCGCGGCATGATAGCCGAGTTCCATCGCCGCGCGCTTCACCGGCAAATAGCTTTCCTCGGTGGTGACGCAGATACCCATCATCACGTCGGAATGGCCGACGACGTATTTGGTGCCGGCGATGATCGCGACATCGACGCCCATGGCGAGCGGCTTCAGGAACAGCGGCGACGACCAGGTGTTGTCGAGCATGGTCGGGATGCCGCGTCGCTTCGCGACGGCGACGATCGCCGGTACGTCCTGAACCTCGAAGGTCAAGGAGCCGGGGCTTTCGAGATAGATGGCGCGGGTGTTGGGCCGGATCAGCGCCTCGATCCCGGCGCCGATGAGGGGATCGTAGAATTCGCCCTCGACGCCGAAGCGGGCGAGGAAGCCGTTCGCGAAATTGCGCACCGGCCCATAAACGGAATCGGGAATGAGGACATGATCCCCGGCCTTCAGGAAGGCGAGCAGGCCGGTGAAGCAGGCGGCCGCGCCGGAGCACACCGTCACGGCGCGAAAGCCGCCCTCCAGCGCCGCCATCGCCTCTTCCAGCGCGAACTGCGTCGGGGTGCCGAGACGGCCATAGACGACATCCTCAAAGCGGCGCGCCTCGGTGCCTTCCCAATGCGCGACGTTGGGATGAAGGATGGTCGAGGCGTGATAGACCGGCGGATTGACGACGCCGAAATTATCCTCGGGATGGCGCCCGGCATGGGTCAGGAGGGTGTCGGGCTTCTTCGAGTCCGTGGTCATGGGCGATCCTTGGGGCCGGTCGCGACCGGGGTTTCGCCGGGCAGGCCCCATTCCGACCAGGAACCATCATAGACCGCGACATCCTCGCGCCCGGTGAGATAGAGGCCGAAGGCAAGGACGCAGGCGGTGATGCCGGAGCCGCACGAGGTCACGACCGGTTTGTCGCGTGAAATACCAGCCGTATCATATTCTTTTTGCAGCTTTTCCATTTGGTTTACGGTCTTGGTTACTGGATCAGCGAGGCGAGCGTATGGCAGGTTGAGGCTGCCGGGGATGCGGCCCGGTCGGCGGCCGGGCCAAGGCTCGGCGGCGGTACCTTCGAACCGGTCCCGGGTGCGGGCGTCGAGCACCTGTTCGCGCCTCGTGTCGAGATTGGCGAGGAGGTCGGCCTTGCCACGCACCAGAGCGGGGCGGAATCGCGCCCGATAGGGACGCGCTGGCGGTGCCGGTTGCGGCACCATGTCGGTGACGGGTCGGCCCTCGGCGAGCCATTTCGGCAGGCCGCCATCGAGGATCGCGACCTGGTCATGGCCGAAGGCGCGAAACATCCACCACACTCGCGCCGCGCCGCCGAGGCCGGCGGAATCATAGACGACGACGCGATCGTCATTGCCGATGCCGAGCCGGTCCATGGCGGCGGCAAAGCCGGCCTCGTCGGGCAGCATGTGGGGCAGGGAGGAATCGTGGTCCGACACCGCGTCGATGTCGAAGAACTGGGCGCCGGGGATGTGCCGCACACGGTAATCCGCGGCGGCGACCGGCGTCACGCCCGGCATCTTGAACGAGCCGTCGAGGAGCCGAAGGCCGGGATCATGGAGATGCGCCGCGAGCCATTTGGTTGTAACCAGCGCTTCGGGATGGGCGTAGGGCATGGATCACCACCTCGCCGCCGGGGACGGCAAACCGGGGCTCACGACCGGTCGAGCCATCTCGGCACCGGCAGGTTCTTCGATTTGAGGAAATCGGGATTGAAGAGCTTCGATTGATAGCGGGTGCCGTAATCCGCCAAGATGGTGACGATGGTGTGGCCGGGGCCGAGCTCGCGGGCGAGGCGGATGGCGCCGACGATGTTGATCGCCGAGGAGCCGCCGAGGATCAGCCCTTCCTCCATGACGAGATCGAACAGCACGGGAAGGGCGTCCTCATCCGTGATCTCAAAAGCGCCGTCGATCGGCGCGCCTTCGAGGTTCTTGGTGATGCGGCTCTGGCCGATGCCTTCGGTGATGGAGTTGCCTTCGCCCTTCAGGACGCCGTGCGTATAGTAATTATAGAGCGAGGCGCCCATCGGATCGGCGCAATAGATATGGACCTTGGGATTGCGCTCCTTCAGGGCGATAGCGATGCCGGCGAGGGTGCCGCCGGTGCCGACCGAGCAGGTGAAGCCGTCCACCTTGCCATCGGTCTGGTCCCAGATTTCGGGGCCGGTGGTCTCGATATGGGCGCGGCGGTTGGCGATATTGTCGAACTGGTTGGCCCAGATCGCGCCGTTCTTCTCGCTCTTGGCGAGTTCGTCGGCGAGCCGGCCGGAATAGTGCACGTAATTATCGGGGTTGCTGTAGGGCACCGCCGGCACCAGCCTGAGATCGGCGCCGCACAGCGTCAGCATGTCCTTCTTTTCCTGGCTCTGCGTCTCCGGCATGACGATGACCGCGCGATAGCCCCGGGCATTGGCGACGAGCGCGATGCCGATGCCGGTGTTGCCGGCGGTGCCCTCGACGATGATCCCGCCGGGCTTCAGCATCCCGCGCTCCTCGGCATCCTTGATGATGTACCAGGCGGCGCGGTCCTTCACCGAGCCGCCGGGATTGAGGAACTCCGCCTTGCCGAGGATGGTGCAACCGGTCTCTTCCGAGGCGCGCCGCAGCTTGACGAGCGGGGTCGCGCCGATGGTTTCGATGAAGCCGTCTTTGAATTCCATGATCCGGCGACACTACATGCTCGGGCGACCGGCGATCAAGTCACCGCGCAGGTGCCGGCGGCGTTCGGCCTGCCGGCCGGGTGATGTTCCCGCGTTGACTTCGCCGGAGTCGGCCCCGCACAATTGCGGAGAGATGAAGTTCTTCCTTCGCCTGGCCTGCGGCGCGGTGGCCTTCGGGATCGTCGGCGCGACGGCGGCGCAGGCGGTGACGCCGCGCGATACCATCATCATGGCGAAGACAATCGACGATATCGTCTCGCTCGATCCTGGCGAGGCCTATGAGCTCTCCAGCGCCGAGGTGATCGGCAACCTCTATGACCGGCTCCTCGATTACGATGCGCGCACGCCAGGCAAGGTGAAGGGCGAGCTGGCGACGCGTTGGCGGGTCGCGCCCGACGGCCGGACCTTCACCTTCACCTTGCGCCAGGGCGTACATTTCATCACCGGCCGGCCAATGACGGCGGCGGATGCCGCGTTCTCGATCCGCCGAGCGGTGATGATGAACCGGGCGCCGGCGGTGGTGCTGAACGCGATCGGCCTCACCCGCGCCAATGCCGGGCGCGATGTCGTCGCGGCCGGGCCGAGTACGCTTGTGCTGCGGCTGCCACGCCCGCTCGCGCCGAGCTTCGTCTATCTCTGCCTCACCGGCACCGTGGCCAGCATCCTCGATGAGGCGACCGTGATGGCGCATCAGGCGGGCCACGATCGGGGCAATGAGTGGCTGGCGCGCCACTGGGCCGGCACCGGGCCATATCGTCTCGTCGTGTGGCGGCCGGGCGAGTATTACGCGCTCGAAGCCAATCCCGCCTATTGGGGTCCGCCGCCCAAGACGCCGCGGATCATCGTGCGCGACGTGAAGGACGCCGAGACCCAGCGCCTGATGCTGGAACGCGGCGATATCGACTATGCCCGCAATCTCGACAAGGACCAGATCGCGGCGCTCCGGAAGAACCCGGCGATCCGCTTCGACAAGGGCATCGAGAGCGCGATCATCTATCTCGCCCTCAACCGGAAGAACCCCGATCTGCGCCGGCCCGATGTGATCGAGGCGTTGAAATATCTCGTCGATTACGACGGCATCGCTCATGCCATCCTGGGCGGCACCGCGATCGTCCATCAAAGCTTCGAGCCGATCAATTTTCTCGGCTCGATCGCCGATCAGCCGTTCGGCTTCGACCTTGCGAAGGCGATGGCGCTGCTGGCCAAGGCCGGCCTGCCGCATGGTTTCCATGTCACCATGGATGTGCGCGACGCTTCGCCCGATATCGAGATCGCCGAGGCGCTTCAGGCCGGCTTCGCCAAGGCCGGCATCAGGGTCGAGATCATTCCCGGCGACGCGAAGCAGGTGCTGACCAAATATCGCGCGCGGCACCACGACATCTTCCTCGGCGAATGGGAGCCGGACTATCCCGATCCCAATTCCAATGCCGAGGGCTTCATCGTCAATCCCGACAATAGCGCGAGTGCCGGTTTGCGGACACCCGCCTGGCGCAATTCCTGGCAGGACCTTGCGATGATGCGCGAGGTGGCGGCGGCCTTGATCCAGCCCGACGATCAGCGGCGTGCCCGGATGTATGGCCGGCTCGAGCGCCAGTTCATGGCGCGCGCGCCCTATGTCATGCTGTTCGAAAAGATCGCCGTCGCCGCGCACCGCGCCGATGTCGGCGGCTTCAAGCTCGGCATCACTTCCGAATTCGACCGCTATGCCGGCATCGTCAAAAAATAGGGAGCAGAAAATTTTGAACCACGAAGGCACCAAGACACCAAGGCGCGCAGGGAATAAAAACTTGGTGTCTTTGTGTCTTGGTGGTTCACGTTTTATTGATTCTCGCCGATGATACCGCTCACCCGCATCGCGCGCATATTGGCGAGCGCGGCGATCACCTTGTTCGGCCTGCTCGTCGTAACCTTCCTCATCGCGCGGGTAGTGCCAATCGACCCGGTTCTATCGATTTTGGGCGATCGCGCCTCGCCCTCGAGCTATGCCGAGGTGCGCCGGGAACTCGGCCTCGATCAGCCGCTCTATGTCCAGTTCTACCGCTATGTGAGGAGCGTCGCCGAAGGCGATTTCGGCCGCTCGGCCCTGACCCACGATCCCGTCACCGAGGATATCGGCCGCTATTTCCCGGCGACGATCGAGCTTGCGACGACCGCGACTCTGATCGGCATTTTTCTCGGCGTGCCGGCGGGCGTCTGGGCGGCGGCGCGGCGTGGCCGCTTGACCGATCAGATTCTGCGCCTTCTCGGCCTCTTCGGCTATTCGGTGCCGGTGTTCTGGCTCGGCATGATGGCGCTGGTGCTGTTCTATGCCGATCTCGGCTGGGCGGCGGGGCCGGGGCGGATCGACACGGCGTTTGAGGATTTCGTGCCGCATGTCACCGGCTTCGTCATGATCGACGCGGCGCTTGCCGGCGATGGCGAAGCGTTCCGCAGCGCGCTGTCGCATCTCGTCCTGCCCGCGCTGGTGCTGGGCTATTTCTCCTTCGCCTATATCAGCCGCATGACGCGCAGCTTCATGCTCCAGGAACTGGGTCAGGAATACATCGTTGCCGCTCGCGCCAAGGGATTGGGCGAGCGGCGCGTGCTGTGGGTTCATGCGTTCCGCAACGTACGCCTGCCGCTCATCACCGTGATCGCGCTGGCTTATGCGGGACTGCTCGAAGGCTCGGTGCTGACCGAGACGGTGTTTTCCTGGCCGGGCATCGGGCAATACATCACCAACTCGCTGCTCTCCATCGACATGAACGCGGTGCTCGGCGGCACGCTGGTGATCGGCGCCATGTTCATCGCCGTCAACCTGATCGCCGATCTTCTGTACCGGGCACTGGACCCGCGCGCGCGATGACCGTGGAAGCGACAATCGAGGCGCCGTCACGCCGCTTTCCGCCGATGGCGATTTTCGGGGCAGCCATTGTCGTCGTGGCGGCGCTGGTCGCGGTCGCCGCGCCGCTACTTGCGCCTTATGCGCCGTATGCGCAGAACCTTGCCGACAGATTGCAGCCGCCGAGCGGCGCGCACTGGCTCGGCACCGACGAGCTGGGCCGCGACATTCTCTCGCGCCTGATTTATGGCGCGCGCGTCACGCTCGGCATTGTCGCGCTGGTCTCCATTGTCACCGCGCCGGTCGGCCTGCTGGTCGGCTGCGTCGCCGGTTATTTCGGCTTCTGGATCGAGGCCGTGCTGATGCGCGTTACCGACGTGTTCCTGGCGTTGCCGCGCCTCATTCTCGCGCTGGCCTTTGTCGCGGCGCTCGGACCGGGAATCGAGAACGCCGTGCTCGCCATCGCCATCGTGTCGTGGCCGCCTTACGCTCGTGTCGCCCGCGCCGAAAGCCTGACCTTGCGCCATGCCGAATTCATCGACGCGGCGCGGCTTGCCGGCGCGTCGGGATGGCGCATCGTGCTGCGCCACATCATGCCGCTGTGCCTGCCGTCGGTGATCGTGCGGATGAGTCTCGATATGGCGGGCGTGATCCTGATCGCCGCCGGTCTCGGCTTCCTCGGCCTAGGCGCGCAGCCGCCGACCGCGGAGTGGGGCGCGATGATCGCGACCGGGAGACAATACATGCTCGACCATTGGTGGGTCGCGGCGATGCCCGGCATCGCCATCGCGGTGCTGAGCCTCGCCTTCAACCTGCTCGGCGACGGGTTGCGCGACTGGCTGGACCCCAAACAGAAATGAGCGATCTTCTCGCCGTCGAAAATTTATCCGTCCGCATCGGCGGACATGACGTCGTGCGCGACGTCAGCTTCGCGATGACGCGCGAGCGTATCGG
>JBOHLV010000280.1:0-7423 GCA_050729815.1 Allostellaceae bacterium | reverse complement strand
GCGTATCTTTGTTCAACTTATGGAGCAGGCCATGTCTGGACGAGTGCGTCGTATTTTCATTGGCCAGTTGGGTTTGGAGACATAACGCGGAATGCCGGAGATTGCGTATATATCGAATAGGGCTGGTCGGTGCCGGCGGCGAGGCTGGTGGCGGAATATGAATTTTGCCGAACGAACCCAATTCTTCGCGGCAAATCAAAGGCCGATGGCGTGAAACGAACCCAATTCGAAGCCGATTTTGCCGGGAAACGAAGCCGATTCGGGCCGTAACCAAACGCGGCGAAGGGTGGCGGCGCTATAATTCCGCCGCCGGCAATCGTTTTCCGAGCAGCAGATCGGCCGCCTTCTCGCCGACCATGATGCAGGGCGCATTGATGTTGCCGCCGGGGATCGAGGGAAACACCGAGGCGTCGGCGACCCGCAAGCCGTCGATGCCGCGCACCTTGAGGTTGGCATCGAGCACGGCGCCTTCGTCATTCCCCATGCGGCAGGTGCCGGCCGGATGCGAAGTCGTGGTCGCCATGCGGCGGATATAGCCGGCGAGCGCATCGCGGCTCGTGGCTTCGGGGCCGGGCAGGATTTCGCGGGCGATGAGGCTCTTCTGCGGCTCGGTGGCGTAAAGCTCGCGGCACATCGCGATGCCGTGGATGCAGGTATCGATGTCGGCCTGCGCCCCGAAGATGTTGAGATGGATGCGCGGCTTCTGGGCAGGATCGGCGGAACGCAGCGTCACCCGTCCCTCGCTCTCGGGATGGATCACCGAGACGATGCAGTTGAAGGCGTAACGCTGGCGCGATGCCTGCCACGGCCACCACGGCCGGTCCATGAGGCCGATCGTGTTGCAGGTGAGCTGAATGTCGGGCCGTTCGAGTTCCGGCCGGGTGCGGGCGAAGATGCCGGCGGTATTGCCGTTCGAGGCGAACGGGCCGTCGCCGAGAAGCGCCCAGCGCATCGTCCACCAGGCCGCGCGATCGATCCGCAGCTCCGAAAGGAAAGTCGGCCGCGTTGCCGCCATGATCACCGGCACGGAGCCATGCTCTTCGAGATGCCGGCCGACGCCGGGCAGATCGAGGATCGGTTTGATGCCGTGCACTTTAAGCTCGTCCGCCGGGCCGATCCCCGACAGCATCAGAAGCTGCGGCGAGTTATAGGCGCCGGCCGACAGCACCACTTCGCGCCGGGCCTGGGTGCGCTGGAACTTGCCATCCTGGACATATTCGACCCCGACGGCGCGGCCCCCCTCGACCACGATCCGCGTCGAGAGCGCCTCGGTCGCGACCCTGAGATTCGGACGCTTCAGCGCCGGATAAAGGAAGGCGCGGGCGGTCGAATGACGCCGCGCTCCCGGGCCGACCGTGAGCTCGGTCACGAACAACCCTTCCGGCGCGTCGCCCGAAATATCGTCGCAGATCGGATGGCCGGCGGCCACCGCGGCGGCGGCGAGCGGCTCATAAAGCAATTGCGGCGCGCCGCCCTTGCGGACATTCAAGGGGCCGCCCGTGCCATGAAATTTATTGGCGCCGCGCCAGGAATGCTCCGAGCGCTTGAAGTAGGGCAGCACGTCGCGATAGCCCCAACCATCGAGGCCGAGCTGGCGCCAATGGTCGTAGTCGCTGGGATGGCCGCGTTTATAGCCCATGCCGTTGATGGTCGAGCAGCCGCCCAGCACCTTGCCGCGCGCCACCGGCAATTGCCGGCCGTCGAGCTGCGGCTCCGGATCGGTCTCGTAGCTCCAGTTGAAACGCGGGTGCCAGGCCGCGATCGGCCAGGCAAAGGGCATGCGCAGCAGTGGATGGCGGTCGGCGCCGCCCGCCTCGATGACGAGAACCGAGATGTCGGGATCTTCCGTCAGCCGATCGGCGATCACGCATCCGGCGGAACCGGCCCCGACGATGATGTAATCGAATTCCCGAGGCATCACGATACCGAAACCGAGAAGAACCGCATGATCTTCTGGCGCAGAAACGAGGCGACGCCGATCCGCGCCAGCTCCTGGCGCTCGGCCGGGGTCGCGGCCAGCGCCGCGACATTGGCGCTCGACCGCTCGGCCTCGATCCGACTCAATTCCTCGAAGATTTCGGGGTGCCGGCTCAAGATCGGCTCGAGTTCCTGTTTGGTGATTTCGAGAAGGCCGGTATCGGCGGCGGCGATGACGGTGGCGCTGCGCGCGGCGCCGGTCAAAAGCGACCATTCGCCGAACACCTGGCCGGGCGCGAGCAGAGCCACTTTCCGCGCCTCGCCGCTTTCGGTGCGCTTCATTACGTCGAGCAGGCCCGAGACCACGATGAACAGCGACGCGCCGGGATCGCCCTCGGTGACGATCACCGCGCCCGGCTTCGCCGGCTGCAAGGCGAGGCCGCGCGCCAACTCGTCGATCTCCGGCGCGCCGAACGAATCGAACAGCGGCACCCGGCGCAGGATCGCCGCGATGTTGATCCGGCGTTCGATCCCGCGCTCGGCCCGGGGGGCGCGGCCATTATAGAATTCGCGCTTGGCATAGGCCGGCGCGAACCCCGCCTGATCGAGGAATTTCAGCGCATTCACCGACACCGCATGGGTCACGAACTGCAAATCAGGGTAATCGGTGCAGTAATAATAGAGCGCATAGGCGACGCCGTTCTCGGTCAACTCCTCGATCACGACATAGGGTTTATAGGATTTCGGCTCGGCAGGAATTTGCGGCACGGCTCGCATCGCGGTTTCGAGGATCGCGGCAACGCGGTCGGGCGGCGCTTCATAGCCGACCACGATCCGCAGCCGGTTTTGAAACGGGCGGGTCGGCGCGTTGAAATTCATCATCTGCTGCTCGATGAGCCGGCTGTTGCGGATCACCACGGTGCGATCGTCGAGGGTCTGCAAATGGGTATCGGCCCAGGTGATCTGGACGACCTTGCCGGTGACGCCGCCTGCGATCTGGATCCAGTCGCCGAGCTTCATCGTGCCTTCGCGGAAATTGAGCGAAATGCCGGAAATGAGATCGGTCGCGGTTGGCTGAAGGGCAAAGCCGGCCGCGGCGGCGATAATGCCGGAGGTGACGAGCAGGCCCGACAGCGCCAGCCCGAACACTTGCGAGACGATGATGAGCCCGGCGCAGAAGAAGATCACGATGCCGCCGATATCGAAGAGAAGACGCGGCAATTGCGTCTCGAGGCCGTCACGGCGCGCCCGGTAGGCGACGAAGAGGCGCAGGATTTCGGTGACGAGCCAGGCCAGCGCCAGCCAGAACAGGGTGCCGATGATGGCGTCGATGGTGCGGCGGTGCGGAATCTCGACCAGGAGCGCCGGCGGACCGTCGAGCGTGAACCAGTAGCCGGCGCCGAAAATCACGACCAGCACAATGCGCAGTGCGAGACGCATCGCTCTCCCTCGCCTCATCTCATGAGCCTGACGGCGCGATCAGGCCCGCTCCAGCACCGCGACGCCGGGCAGCTTGTGGCCTTCGAGCCATTCGAGGAACGCGCCGCCCGCCGTCGAGACATAGGTGAGGTCGCTTTCGACGCCGGCCGCGGCCAGCGCCGCCACTGTATCGCCGCCGCCGGCGATGCTGATGAGCCCGGCCTCGCGGGTAAGCCGCGCAACCCGCCGGGCGAGCTCGACCGTGCCGCGCTCGAAGGGCCTCACCTCGAACGCGCCGACGGGGCCGTTCCAGAGGACGGTATGACAGTTCCCGAGCTTCGCCGCGATCGCCGCGACGGTGGCGGGGCCGATATCGAGGATCATGCGGTCGGCCGCGACGCCACCGATCGCCACCGTCTCGCTCGCCACACCGGTTTCGAGCGCCGATGCCACCACGCCATCGATCGGCAGCAGCGGCGGCTTCCCCTTCGCCTTCGCGGTCGCAAGGAAATCCCGGGCGGTGCCGATCATCTCCCGCTCGACGAGCGAGCGGCCGACCGCGACGCCTCCGGCCGCGAGAAGGGTGTTGGCCATGGCGCCGCCGATGGCAAGGATATCGACCTTGGCGAGAAGATTGGCGAGCAGGTCGAGCTTGGTCGAGACCTTGGCGCCGCCGACGATCGCCATGACCGGACGGCGCGGCGTCTCGAGCGCCAGGCCCAGCGCCTCGAGCTCCCGTTGCATCGCGCGGCCCGCCGCGGCGGGAAGGAGACGGGCGACGCCCTCGGTCGAGGCATGGGCACGGTGCGCCACCGAGAAGGCATCATTGATGTAAAGATCGCCGAGCCGCACCAGCGCCTTGACGAAGTCGGGATCGTTGGCTTCCTCGCCCTTATGGAAGCGGGTGTTTTCGAGCAGGAGAATCTCGCCGGGCTCAAGCGCCGCCGCGGCCCTTTCCGCCTCGGGCCCGATGCAGTCGGCGGCGAAGGCGATTTTCCGGCCATCAAGGGCGGCTTCGAGCGCGGGCACCACCGGGCGCAGCGACGCCTTGGGATCGGGCTTGCCCTTCGGCCGGCCGAAATGCGACATCACGATGATCCGGGCGCCCTTGTCCGCAAGCTCGCGGATGGTCGGAGCGAGCCGGTCGATCCGCGTCGTGTCGGTAACCGTGCCCGCCGCCATCGGCAGGTTGAGATCGGCGCGCAACAAGACGCGCTTGCCCGCGACCTCGAGCCCGTCCATGGTCGCTAACCGAGGCACGTCATCTTCCCCCCCCCGTGATCCAAGGACCGTCAGGCGTCGCTCGATGGAACCCAGGGAAGCCGCGCGACCTCGATGCCGTCATCGGCGAGCGATCGCGATTCCGCTTCCGTCGCTTCGCCGTAGATGCCGCGGGCCTTGGCCTCGTTGCGATGGATTTTGCGGGCTTCCTCGGCGAATTTCGGGCCGACATGCTCACAAGTCGCCTCGACCTGCCGGCGCAGCAATTGCAGCGCGCGGCGCAGCTCGGCCGGCGACGGCGGGACAGGCGGCCCGGCGGGTTCGGTCGGCGGTGGCGACGGATCGGCCGCGCGCGGGCGGCCAAGCCGCGGTGCCATCGGCGCCTTCTCGACCGCGTTCGAGCCGCATTCGGGACAGACCACCTGGCCGCGCGCATGCTGGCGCTCATAGGTCGCGCCGTCGCGGAACCAGGCTTCGATCTCATGGCCGGCGTCGCAGCGAAGGGAATAAAGGATCATCGCATCACAAATCCTTGGTTCTTCTTATACTATATCATGGTTCGCGCAAGCCTGCCCGCCGCCGCGGCGCCGATCAAGGCAAACCCGGATCGAGGACCGACTATTCTGCCGCCCGCGCCGAAAGCGCCGGCGGCGCGAACGGCCGGTCGTGGGTGAGCGACGGCACCGCGCGGCGGGCCTCGGCAACAAGCGACGGATCGATCCGGGCGGTGATCACGCCGGGCGCATCGCCCGCGGCCTCGGCCAGGATCTCGCCCCACGGCGCCACGATGAGCGAATGGCCATAGGTCTTGCGGCCTTCGGCATGCTCGCCGCCCTGGGCCGGGGCGAAGACGAAGCAGAAATTCTCGATTGCCCGCGCCCGCATCAGCACCTCCCAGTGGGCGAGCCCCGTGGGCACGGTGAAGGCCGCCGGGATCGACAGGAACGACGCGCCCCTCTGCGCCAGGGCACGATAGAGGTCGGCAAAGCGCAGATCATAGCAGATGGTCATGCCGAGCCGGCCCCAGGGCAATTCGGCCAGCACGGCGCGGTCGCCGGGGCGATAGGACCGGGATTCCCGATGGCTCTCGCCGGTCGGCAGATCGACATCGAACATGTGAACCTTGTCATAGCGCGCGGCGATCCCGCCATCGGGTGCGATGAGAAAGGAGCGGTTGGCGACGCGCGGATCGTCCTCGAGCTTCACCACCGCCGAACCGAGGAGGAACCAGGCGCCGGTCTCTCGTGCGAGGTCGCGGCAGGCGGCGAGCATCGCATGATCCGATTCCGGCCGCGCCTTTGCGAACACCGCCTCGCGGCGCGGCTCCATCATGTCGGTGACTTCGGGCGTCATGATGAGGTCGGCGCCGGCATCGCGGGCTTGCCGGGCGAGATCGCGCACCGCGGCGATGTTCGCATCGACCTCACGCGCCGAAGTGAGCTGGAGGCAGGCGGCGGTGAAGTCCCGGCTCATGGCGCGGCGATGCCGAGCTTCTGGTCGAGTTCGCCCGACCGGTCGAGCGCCAGGAGCTCGTCCGAGCCGCCGATATGTTCATCATCAATGAAGATCTGGGGCACGGTGTGCCCGCCCTGGGCACGTGCGACCATCTCCTCGCGCTTCGCCATATCGAGATCGACATCGATGTCGGTGAAGGCAACCCCCTTGCGCTTCAACAACGCGCGGGCGCGGGCGCAATAGCCGCACCACATGGTCGTATAGAGCTCGACTCTGGCCATCATCCGTTCCTCATCCCCCGGCTGCATCCCCCGACTGCCTTAGCATGTAGGAGGTGCGGCCCCCGGATCAAGCCGGATCAGGCGGCATCAGCCATGGTCGCGCACGGTGCGGGCCAGGGTCAGCACATCGACCCGCGCGGCGCCGGCCCGCCTCAGGACGCGGGCGCATTCGGATACCGTGGCGCCGGTGGTCAGGACATCGTCGATGACGATGATGCGCCGACCCGCGACCTCGCGGCCGGCCTGGAGCGCGAACGCGCCGGCGACATTGCGGCGCCTTGCGTCACGATTGCCCGTGCCTTGGGGCGGGGTGCGGCGAATGCGATTGAGGGCATCCGGCATCACTGGCGGTCCGCCGGCCGCCCGCAAGGCATGGGCCAGCACCGCCGCCTGATTATAGCGCCGGGCGAACAGTCGGGTCCAATGGAGCGGCACCGGCACGGCGAGATCGGCCTCGCGCAGAAGCTCGCCGCCCGCCCGCCTCAGCCATTGGCCGAAAGCCGGTGCGAGATGCAGCCGGTCGCCATGCTTGAAGCCGAGGATGAGCTGCCGGCTCGCCTCGTCATAGCGCATCGCGGCGCGGGCGCGGTCGAAGCGCGGCGGTTCGCGGATGCAATCGCCGCACAGCGCGCTCTCGCCCAGATCGAACTCGAACGGCAGGCCGCAGCGCGCACAGCACGGGCGACCGAGAAAGGTGATGCCGCGCCAGCAGCGGGCGCAGAGCGTCCCCGCCGTCGTCACCGTCTCGCCGCAGACAAGGCAGCGCGGCGGCAACAGCACATCGACGACCGACGATGCCAACCGGTTCAGCACCGGCACGAGCACCAGGCTGGGCATGGGTTATTCTGGGCGCGCCCCATGCCCATCTGTCAATGGCCGTGCTAACAACAGGATGGCGATGAAACCCGAGATCGATCCCTTGCAGCTTTTCGACCGGCGCGCCGTGCGGCGCTTTCGGGCCAGGGCGGCGCGGGATTGGGGCGCGGCCGATTTTCTCGTCGCCGAGGTTGCAGAGCGGCTCGCCGACCGGCTCGACGATGTGAAGCGGAAATTTCCGCTGGCGCTCGATCTCGGCTGTCGCGACGGCGTCTTGGCGCGAACGCTGAAGGGCCGCGGCGGCATCGAGACGC
>JBOHLV010000279.1:0-27655 GCA_050729815.1 Allostellaceae bacterium | reverse complement strand
CTATCGACGCCGATATGCGCCTTCATGCCGAAGTACCACTGGTTGCCCTTCTTGGTCTGGTGCATGTCGGGATCGCGGGCCTTGTCGGCGTTCTTGGTCGAGGACGGAGCATTGATGATGGTCGCATCGACGATGGTGCGGGTGGCGACCTTCAATCCCTTCGCCTCGAGATGCCGATGCACCTCCCCGGCGAGGCTTCGTTCCGTCTCATTGCCGAGAGGCGGACGAATCCACCCTTGGTGGACCTTAAATCCCTTTAACCTTCGATGAGACGACCGCCGGGGATCGTCGCGTCGTAATTCCTTTCACGCATGCGCGCGACGACCTCCTTCGAGCGGTTCGCGTGCTCGCGCATCAATTCTTCCGCCCGCATCCCTTCCCCGTTTTCGAGCGCTTGGAAAATGTACCGATGCTGGAACTGGGCAAACACCATGCGGTGAAACTCCTCTTGCGGGTCGCTGGCGGTCGAGACCACGGCATTGGCAGAGCTGAACGGGACCGAATCATTGAGCTTCAGCGCACGAGCCAGGGCGGCGTTGCCGGACGCTTCGACGATGATGGTATGAAATCGCTGGTTCATCTCAGCGTAGCGGCCATGGTTTTCAGGTGTTCGCTTGCCGGCGCTGATGAGTTCGTCGCCGAGTTCGACACAGGCTCGGAGGCCATTGGCAACATGGCGCGAAAGCCCATGCTCAGCGAGTTGGCGCGCGGCAAGACCTTCGAGAGCACCCCGAACGTCGATTGCGTCGGCGATCTGCGCGAGGGTGAAGGAGCGTACGGTGTAGCCGCCAGTCGGCGACATCGCGAGGAGACCCTCCTGCTCCAGAATGCTGAGCGCGCTCCGCACCGGCGTTCGCGAGACCCTTAGCCGGTCGGCCAACGGTACTTCCGCAACCCGTTCGCCGGCGCCGAAGCCGCCGTTCATGATCATCTTCCGCAATTCGACGACCACCATCGAAATGAGATCGCTCATACCGCGCTCGTTCAGGTGAGTGACGCGGAAACTTGCCACGGCAGGCAAGAGCCATTCAATCGAAAGCTTCGTTGACCCCGATTATGCGGGCATGTATACATATGCACACAATTGAAACGGGCGGAGACATGGCGAAACCGATCTTTCGAGCGGACCAAGTCGGCAGTCTTCTGCGGCCCGCGTCGCTCCTCGATGCGCGGGACGCCCACATAGCCGGAAGAGCCGATCAGGCGGCGCTCTGGCGCGCCGAGGACGCGGCCGTCGACGAAGTGCTGGCCCAGCAGCAGCGCATCGGGATGCCTATTTTCGGCGACGGCGAGATGCGGCGCGACGCCTGGCAGACGGTGTTCAGCCAGGCGGTCGACGGATTTGTCGAGCGCTATCCGGTGGCCGAGTTGGCGCGATCGGACAGCATCAAAGTTCCGGTTCAGCTCCACACCAAGGCGGTGCGCAGTAGAATGCGTCCAGTCGGAAGGCTTGCGCAGCGCGACGCCGCCTACCTGAAGCGCTATGCACCCGGTTCCTTCAAGATCACCTTGCCGAGCCCCGCCACGATCGCGCGCGGTGGTTTTCGACCGGGCGTGACCGATCCTTCCGTCTATCCCGATCGGGAGGCGCTGCTCTTGGATGCGACTGCCATCGTTCGTGATGAAATGAGCGCCCTCGTCGGCAACGGAGCCGCCTATATCCAACTTGATGAGGGGTTCACCCATCATCTCTTTGGCTCCGCCGGCAAGGACCGGGCAGCCGCCGAGCAAGATTTGGCGGGGGACATCACGGCAGAGAACGTCTGCCACGACGCGGTGCGGAGCGACCAGCTAACGGTTGCCATTCATATCTGCCGCGGCAGCCGCGTCTCGTGGCTGACGGGCACGGGGGGCTATGATTGGCTTGCCGAGCGCCTGTTCGACGCGCTTCATGTCGATCGCTTTCTCCTTGAATACGACACCTCGGGCATCGGCGGGTTCGAACCGCTGCGCTTCCTGCCGAAGGGCAAGGTCGCCGTTCTGGGCCTCGTCTCCACGAAGGACCCGCGCGTCGAGACGCGGGATGAATTGCTGCGCCGCCTGGATGACGCAACGAAGTTCTGTTCGATCGACCAGCTCGCCCTCACGTCGCAATGCGGCTTTCAGGGCGCGGCCGCGCGTGACGGCGCCCATCTCGACGAAGCGACGCAATGGCAGAAGCTCGAGCTCGTCTGTGAGCTCGCGCGTGAGGTCTGGAACTGACGCCGCGCGAAGAGAGGCATCAACGGTGAGACGAAGCACCAAAGACAGAATCCTGACGACACACGTCGGCAGCCTTCCCGACATCGGCAGGGTCCATGACGGCCCGACGGCCTTGTCGCACGCCATTGGCGAGGCGGTGCAACGGCAAAAACAAATCGGCCTCGACGTCATCAATGAGGGTGAGCATACCAAGGGCGGCGACTGGCTGCGCTACGTTGAAACACGGCTCGCCGGATCCGAGCCGCAGCCCGTCGGCCACACGATCATCAGTGAGGGCCGCGACCGCGAGGTCTTCGCGGAATATTACCGGCAATACGATGCCGCGCTTGCCGAGACGGTTGCCGCCGCGCGACGGCCGCGGGGTCGCCGCAATTGGCTCTGCACGGCCCCGATCCAATATACCGGCCACGAGGAGATGTCGCGCGCCATCGAGGCCTTTAAGGCCAATCTGACCGGGGACGAAGAGGTATTTCTCACCACGACCGCGCCGGGTAGTTTTGAGCCCTATCGCCGTAATGAGTATTACAAGTCACAGGAGGAGTTTCTCTACGCGCTCGCCGACGCGATGCATGTCGAGTATCGCCTCATCGTGGATGCGGGATTCATCGTTCAGGTCGACGATGCCTGGCTCGCGGCGCTGTGGGACCGCATCGGCATCGATATGGGTCTCGACAATTTCCGCCGCTATTGCGCGCTGCGCATTGAGGTTCTGAACCATGCCCTGAAGGGCATCCCACCGGATCGCGTGCGCTATCATCTCTGCTGGGGTAGCTGGCACGGCCCGCATATGTTCGACCTCCCGCTCGAGGACATTGCCGATCTGTTACTCCGCGTCAATGCGGGTGCCTATTTGATCGAGGCGGCGAATCCTCGTCACGAGCATGAATTTCAAGTGTGGGAGCGGGTGAAGCTGCCGGAGGACAAAATTCTTATTCCCGGCGTGATCTCGCATGCGACGCCGGTAATCGAACATCCCGAGCTAGTCGGATATCGAATCAACCGTTTTGCCGAAATCCTGGGACATGAAAGCATCATTGCGGGGGTCGATTGCGGCCTTGGCGGTCGCGCTCATCCGCAAGTTGGCTGGGCAAAGCTGCGCGCGCTGGTCGAGGGGGCGCGATTGGTCGGCGAGACCGTGTGAAGGCGGTTGGTATGGTGACGCCAGGTCCCGGGCAGGAACAAAACGTTCGAACAAAGAAGGTAAGAGGGAGATTTTGAATGGATAGAAGACAGCAACAGCACAATGCCGTTGCACGGACAAGTCGCCGCGCGCAACGGAAGATCCTGGCCGTGGCCGCCGCCAGCTTCCTCATCGTCGCGGCGACATCTGGCATTGGACGCGCCGCCGAACCCCCGCTCAAGATAGGCGTGATCATGACCTATTCGGGGCCTTTCGCGTTCAATGGCCGTCAAGCGGATTTAGGCATCGCGACCTATTTGAAGGTCCATGGCGACACGATTGCCGGACGCAAGATCGAAATTGTTCGGAAGGACGATACCGGCCTTCGTCCCGACGTGGCGAAGCGTGAAGCGCAGGAACTCGTAGTCCAAGATCACGTCGCCATGATTCTGGGCGGCTGTTGGTCCCCCAATGCACTTGCGTCCGTGCCGGTGGTCAATACCGCCAAGGTTCCCTTCTTCATCCTGGTGGCAGCCACCCCCGGTATTCCGCAGCAATCGCCGTACATGATACGGCTGAGTCTGTCGCTAAACGTGCCGTCCTACATCATCGGCGAATGGGCCTCGGCGCATGGCTGGAAGAAGGGGTATAACGCGGTCGCGGATTACGTTCTGGGCACGACGGCGGCAAATGCCTTCACGAAGGGGATGGCGGTCCATGGTGGCACGATCGTGGGCGAAGTCCGCATGCCCGTCGGCAATCCCGATATCATGCCCTACGTGCAACGTATCAAGAACGCGCGCCCGCAAGTCGTTCAGCTCTCCGTTCCCATCGGCTTCATGTCGCAGAATTTCGCCAAGGCCTTTTACGAAGCTGGTCTTCAGAAAGATGGCATCCATCTGATGACCGGAGATCTTAGCGAGACCCAGCCGACCAACACCCTTGGTGATTACGTCAACGGTGTCTACACCGCGTCCTTCTATGTCGACGACAACCCGAGTCCCGCCAATCAGGTCTATATCAAGGCGTTCCGGGCCGTCACGCACAGCAACAAGCATCCGGGTTTCGTGGCACTCGCTGCCTATGACGCCCTCACCACCATCCGCCAAGTGGTCGAGGAGCAACACGGCAAGGTCGACCCACAGCGGACGATGGCGCTGCTCGATAACCATCAATTCGTGAGCCCACGAGGTCCGATCGCTTTCGACAATTCCGGCGAGATTATTGAGAACTGGTACCTTCGCAAAGCCGAGCGCGTGAACGGAAAGATGGAGATGAAGCTCGTCAAGACGTTTAAGATGGTGCATCCACCTGTCCTTCGTCATTAGACGAGGATACCGTGGGCTCGCCGCCTCTATTACGACTTTTACGGTACCGAAGAGAACCTGGGGTTGAGACGGCGGGAGAGATCGCGATCGATATCACCCTGGCCGGTCTCTTCTAGGCCATGGCACCCGAATCAGGAAGTTGCGCGGTTGGCGGACTCTCGCCATTCACACGCGTGTCGGACGTGGGTCCACTTTCCGAGAAGGCTGTCGCAGCAGACGTTTGGGGAATCTTCCACATGCGATAAAAGTTTTGATGATCCAACGTGCTCTGAAAAGCCCTTATGTGCCTACGCGTTCGCCGTCGTTGGTGCTGCGGCTGGCTTCGGCGACGGCGTCAGGCCATACATGAACGCCACACACGCGCCGACGCGATCCGAACCGGCAAAGAGCCGCGCCTTTCTTCCGAGCGTCAGACGCCGAAGGTCTGATCCAAGTGCCACGTCAATCCCGCCAATCTTAGCTGACCAGCCCGCATGTGAGGCAAGCCGTCTTCCCTCCTGTGACAACCTTACGGCGCTCCGTCCTTCGAGACGATCGATCCAATTGTGCAACCGGATGTTGCACAATTGCAGCCACAAGGAGATTCCGTGTCGAGCCCTTCCTATTTGACAATTGACGAGGTTATAGAACGATGTCGCGGCCAAATCAGCGAGGGCACATTCCGCAACTGGCGCTCCGTGCGAATCGGACCGTCGTTTATCAAAGTTGGTAAAGTGCCTCTCTGTCCGGTCGAGGAACTCGAGCGCTGGGATCGATCGAACTTGGTGGCATGCCGGCGATCGAGAGGATCTCAAGTGGACGAGGCTGCCACTGCAAAGTTAACCACACCCGTTTTTTGAGTGTTCGATGCGCGTGCCCCGGGTCTCGCCGTCGGCGACCACGATATTGATGTTTGTCTGGCGTGAAGATGAGGATGGTCTCCTCGGGCGTCGCCTTGAGCCGAGCACCGCCTATCGCCAACTCGGCGCCCTCGTCAAATCCGATCTGCTCGAAGGCGATCGAAGGCTCCCACGCCTATGTGCCGGGGTCGGCCGTGATCGACCTCGACCGCAATATCCAGCTATCCGCGGCGCAGCGTGGTGGCGAGTCTCGGCGTCGCCTGCTTCGGCGGCCCCGACGATCTGAGCGTCGCCCGGGTGCGCGCGCTGCTCACCGCGACGGCGGATACCATTAAGGCGCCGCAGCTGCGGCGCCTTAATCTGAGCTCCAAGTCAAAATGGCTCAAATTGACGTAACGCGGGAATCACCTTCTCGCCGAACAATCGGATGGACCGCATCAAATCCGCTTCCGGCAAATCCGAAAAATTGAACTCGCCAAAAAAGCTATTGAATAGGCCGGATTGAGCAGCTTCGTACAGTTTGCGCGCCACCGTTTCCGGCGAGCCGATGAAGACGAGATCGTTCTTTATAAGGTATTCCGGGTCGAAAATATTGGCCATGATCTCGGCCGCGCCCGCCTCGCCTCGGCCGATAAACTTGTTGGCATGGGCACGTATGCGGTCCTCAAAGGTTTCGCCCGCCTTTGGCGGGGCGAGAAATCCCTCGTATGCCCGGCTCGCCCGTTTGAGCGCGACATTAAGCGCCTTATCATCGCTCTCGTCGACATAAACGACGGTGGAGTACGCCAGATTGGGCTTGCGCGACCAGCCAGCCTTGCCCCAATCCTCAATGAACCGGCGGTAGCGCGGGGCGGCGTCGCCGCGCGGATAGGACAGGAAATAGCCGGAATTGATGCCGTGCTTGGCACAGAATTCCAGGGTCCGGGGGTCGCGACTCATCATCCAGATCGGCGGATGCGGGCGTTGCACCGGCGGCACGGAAATTTCGATATTTTCCGTCGAATGGATTTCGCCGTGGAAGGAAAATGGCTGCTCCTCGCCAAAGGCTGCGCGCAGATAATCGACGAATTCTAGCGTTGGCGACTTCCGGAATTCATAGTCGATGCCGAACGGCTTGAAGTAATCAGCATTGATGCCCGGCACGAGGCCCAATTCCATCCTTCCGCCCAGCATCTGATCGACGATTGCGATCTCTTCCGCCAGCCGCAGGGGATGATAGAGCGGGACGATATAGCCCATGGGACCGATGCGCAGCCGCTTCGTGTGTGCCCCGGCGGCGACGGTGTAAAGGCTCGGCGACGACATCCAGCTTTCATCGGGACGGCAATGATGCTCGACACTGAATCCGTAATCGAATCCCAACTCGTCACAGAGCCGTAGCTCGCGCCACAATTGTTCATACCGTTGCTGCGGCGTCATCCCGGGCTTGGCCCAGACATGAGAAAAATGCGCGAACTTCATGGCGACGCCTCCGACCGGCGCTCGCCCCCTAGAACCGGGACATCCATCTCGCCGATGCCCGCGATGGCGCAATGCATGCCGTCGCCTGGCCGCACCTGACCGACGCCTTCGCAGGTGCCGGTCATGATGATATCGCCCGGCCACAAGGTATAGAACGAAGAGGCCCAGGCGATCTGACGGGCGATGCTCATGATCATGAATCGCGTGTTCGATTGCTGTCGGACCGTACCATTCACCGCGAGGCTGAAATCGAGATTGCCGGGGTCCGAAATTTCATCGGCGGTGACGAGCCAGGGGCCCAGCACCGCATAGCTGTCGACCGATTTCCGGAAGCTGCGATCTTCCGGGCCGCGCACCACCATGTCGAGCGCAATGGCGTAGCCACCGACGTAGTTCAGCGCGTCGGCTTCGGTGATATCGGCTGCCGGCCGGCCGATCACCACGCCGAGTTCCATTTCATGATCGGTACGGCGCTGGGGAAAGCGAACCCGCACGCCATCGGCGGGGCCGATCAGCGCGCTCACCGCCTTGAGGAACAGACCCTGCTCCTCGATTCCGCCCTGATAGCGATGGGCGAAGACATCGCGGTTCTGCTCGGCTTCTTCGGCATGCTTAAGATAATTGACCGGCGTACCGATGATCTTTGAGGGCCGCGCCACTGGACTGTGAAAGCAGGCCTCGGTAAGCGCGATCGAGGGCGCGGTAGCGCGCGCAGCGCGAATCGCGTCTCGCACCAGGTCGAGATGCGTGATCAGCGGGTCGCCCCACGGGCCGGGATAAGTCTCGCCCGGCAGGCTTGTCAGCGCCGCGGACACGTCGTGAACGCGGTCCCCTTCGACCAGTCCAAGCCGTTTGTCATTGAACCAGGCGATTTTCATCGACGTGCTCCCTTCAATGCTGAACCGGACGGCCGGCCGATCTACGGGCCGGCCGCGCACCGTGACAGCCGGCCGCCGACGGTCACTTCGGATCCGGCGGGACCGCCTCATAGGTTGCAATCGGAACTTCTGCAACCTTACCATTGACGAGTTGAAATTGCCGGACATAGACATTCTGGGTGATGTCGCGCGTCCTCGGATTGATCGAAACGGGGCCACGCGGACTGTTCCACTTCATACCCTTCATGGCATCGAGTAGCGCCGTGCCGTCTGTATTGCCCTTGGTTGCTTCCAAGGCGCGATAGATTACCAGCATGCCGTCATAGGCGCTGACAGGCTGGACATCGGGCGTGATGCCGCCGCTGATCTTTTCATAGGCTTTGGAAAAAGCCTGGTTCGCCGGGTTCTTGAGCAGCGGATCGTAAGTCTGCGCCGAGATCACGCCGAAGGCGAAGCGCGCATCGCCCTTCGAGACCACTGCCTCGGGGACGAAATCGCCCGCACCGATGAACTGGATCCCTGCCTTCGTCAAGCCAAGAGACTTGAATTGCCGCATGAGATTGTCGGCCGGGCCCGGCGGCGCGAAGACAAAGATCGCGTTTGGCCTAGCGTCCTTGGCGCGTTGCAGGAACGGGGTGAAATCCTGATTGCTCAGCGGAACGCGCAGCGACAACGGTACCGTGCCGCCTGACCGCGTGAAATATTTCTTGAACGCGACTTCCGCATCGATGCCTGGGGCGTAGTCGGACACCAGCGTCACCACCCTTTTAATCTTTTTCTCGGCGGCCCAGCGCGCCATACCATAGGATGGCTGATACAAGGTCTGGAACACCCGTACGATATAGGGCGAGCGCTTTGGCAACTCCAACCCGGCCGTGGACATCAGCACCATCGGGATTTTCGCTTCGGTCGCGATAGGCGCGGCGGCGCCCGCCAGCGGTGTCAAATCGAATCCCGTCAGGACGTTGACGTGATCGCGGATGACGAGTTCCTGGGAGAGGCGCTTCGTGACATCGGCCTGACCGGTATCGTCCCGGTAGATGATCTCGACATTCTTGCCCGCGACCTTGTCGCCGTGCATTGCGAGGTAGGTCTCGATTCCTGCCCTCATTTCGTGACCGGCCAAGGCGAACGGACCCGTCATCGACAAGACCACGCCGACCTTCAACGTGCCAGCGGCGGAGGCCGTGCCGAGCACGATGGCCGACAGTGCGCAACCCAGCGCCATTACCCTAATGATCTTCATCACGTATCACTCCCTGCCGTTAGGATTTTGGTTGCAGACGATAAATCCGGCTCCAAAGACCTCACCATCCGCCAGCGCATCCACGATGTCAGCGCCGGCGGCGTCAATGACGTTAGACAGCTTTTGCTGGATGCCCCTGTCGGGGAAGCGAATGTTCCATCGCCGCACCGGCACGCCATCGTGGCATGACCTCTTCGGCGAAGAGGCGCATGGAACGGCGGCTTTCCCCAAAATCAAGGTCGGTGAAATTGATTTGCAGCGAGGCGTGTTCAAACGGCCCCATCATCTCGATATTGCGCTTGATGATGGCGTCGATCTCGTCGGGGGTACCGATCCAGGCGCTACCGCCCTCGATCTGCGTATCGAGCCGCGCCGCTTCCATCCGCGCCATGGATTCGCGATAACCCTGATAATCGCTCGAGGCCAGACCGGCGACCCAATCATGGGTTACTTCCGCCAGCGATGCAAAATAGGTATTGAACGCATCGCGACAGATGTCGCGCGCCTGACGCGAATCCTCGTGGCAGAACATATGGAAGGCAATCATGATCTCACCGTCGCCGGGATGGCCCGCCGCGCGCCACGCATCGCGATAGACGCCGAAAAGCCCGCGCATGCGGGGACCCATCGGGATTGCCATCAGCGAATAGCCCTTGCGACCCGCGAACTCGAATGTCTCGGGCGTCTGGGTGGCCGCGACGTAGAATTTCGGCCGCGGATGTTGGGTCGGGCGCGGCAACGACGTGATCTTATCGAAACTGTGGAATTGGCCGTGGTGGCTCGCTTCTTCCGTGGTCAGGAGCAATTCGACCTGCGCCATCCCTTCGCGGAACCGGACGTTCGATTCGTCGGGCGAAATGCCGAAGCGGCGGAATTCGTGCGGTAGGAACGCGCGCGCGAAGCCGACATCGAGGCGGCCATGGGAAATACCGTCGACCATGCCGATCTCGCCCGCGAGCTTCAGCGGGTGATTGAATATCGGCAGCACGGCCCCCGTGACGAGACGCATCGTGCGCGTGCGTTGCGACAACGCCGACAAAAAAATCAGCGGATTCGGGCTATAGCCGCCATAGCGGTGAAAATAATGCTCAACGATCCGGGCATGGGTGAAGCCGAGCCGCTCCGCTTCCTCGGCAATGGCCAGCGACTGGCTGAAATACCGGTCGGCCGGTATTTCGGCCGGAATCACATTTGGAAAGAACTGTACGCCGAATTCCATCGCCACCGTCCTCGCCGCCAAGGATGGCGGACATCAATCTTAGAATATCACTGTACTGTCAATTGGGGACTTGCGCAAGCCGCCTCGGCCAACCGACCGCGGCTTCGCGCGGACGTCAAAAGGCTTCGCGGGGTGCGCGGCTCAGCGCGTTGTTGAGATCAACAAGCTTGTTGAGAAGGGACATGAGCGTCGTGCGCTCCGATTCCGCCAAGGGCGCCAGAATGATTTGGTCCACCACCTCGATGCGTGGCCGCATGACCTCAAGGAGCGCCTTGGCCGCGCCCGTCAGATAGAGGGCGCTCGTCCGCTTATCCTTTTGTTTACGGTCGACCAATCCTTTTTCGCACAACCGTTGGACGACATTGCTGACCGTCTGGCGATCGAGCGCCACGACCTTGCCAAGCCGCCGCTGATCGATGCCCGAATAGAATTCGATCGCTTGAAGCGAGGCGTATTGGACTTGTGTCAAGCCATAGGGCTTAGCCTCGTTGAGAAAGACGGAGACCGAAATCTGGTGCAGGCGCCGGATCAAATGGCCAGGGTGATCGAAAATCTCCAGCTGCCGCGCCACGGGTGAAGTCGTCACGCCGACGGCTTGCGGATGTTCCATCAAGGTTGTTGATCGCGCCCGGCGTGACGGCCGCGCTGCGGAAGTCGCCTTTTCGATGCGCTTCGTTGCCGCCGAGGCGCTCTTGCGCGGTGCCTTCGTCGTCATCGCAGTGTTTTCCGTCGTGGCTAAACCAGATATGGGTGGCCGGGGTGAAAGCGAGATTCGCAGGCGGCTTTTCCGCGAACGACACGGCACCGGCGTACCCCAGATGTGTCGCGCGGACGACAGTTTGTCCATTCGGACGTTGGCCGATCCCCCGCTGGCCTGTCAAGATCAAAGCGTTGATCCGTGACACGGAGGGGAGGCAGTTGGCTGATGATCGGGTCGCATGGAAACCGGTACGCCAACTTGCAAGGCGCATTGGCGGTCAGCGCCTACGATTCAGTCTAATTTCTAATTTCGAGCGGCGTGGCGCGCGGCGCATCCCTATCGAAAAGCCGGATCGCAACTGAGTCGGCGCCGAGGTGTCCTGCTTTCGGTAAATCGCGCCCTCACCACTTTGAGGTTCTCAAACCATCAGTCCTATGATTGACTGCCGAATGGGTGATCGGCCATCATGAGTGGCGAATCGTCGCCGAGGAACGGTCGGAGAAGAAAGCCGGAGAGCGGGCGATGCCGGAAGATCAAACCGTCGAGGAAATTGCGGCGGACCTCGTCGTCGGCGGGGGCCGGTCTGGCTGCCGCCGCGGAAGGGGCGCGACTCGGCCCGCGAGTTGTCGTGCTGGAAAGGCGGGCCGGCTCGGCGGCAACACGGCGCTGTCGGTCGGGTCCATCATGACCGCAGGAAGCCGTCAGCAGCGGCGCGCCGGCATCGTCGATACGCCCGCGGCGCACGCGCGGGATCTGGATCACATCAGACACGCCATGACGGCCGAAGACGATCCCGCCTTGCGCCAATTATTGACCGAGAACGTAGCGGATACCTTGGAATTTCTGCATTTGATGGGCATCAATTTCCTCGGGCCGATGCCGCAGCCGCCCCATACCGCGTCACGACTTCACCAGGTGATGCCGACTTCCGGCGCTTATATCGCGCGGCTCGGCCGCTATTGCCGCAAGCACGGGGGCGAGATCCGGCTCAATACGCGGGCGGCCGGGCTCGTGACGGATGCGGGCCGGGTCGTCGAGGCCGTGACCGACGGCGGTCGGTGGCTGCGCGCGATGGCACGGGCCGCGGTGGTAATGAGTTCCGGCGATATTGGCGGCGACAACGCCATCATGCACCGCTATATGAAAAGCTGGGTTGACGGGATCGCGGTCTACAATCCCCTCAATGTCGGGGAAGGTCATCGCATCGCGGCGGCCATCGGCCCGCATATCGTGCCGCGGAAGGATCTGCCGGCGGCGATCGCTGCGCATGTCCGGCCGAAGCCGTCCTTGCTGCAGCGGATTCCACCCGATCCCTGGCTCACCGCGGTAATAGTGCGGGCGATGGCGATCCTGCCGTCACGGCTCGTCCGGCCGTTCATGATGCGCTTTCTGACAACGACGCTCGGCCCCAACCGCGGGGTCTATGAGGAAGGCGCGATCCTGGTCAACAAATTGGGCGATCGCTTCGCCGATGAGATCGCCGGGGCGAACCTGAAGATTCCAAACCAACCCGACGGGATCGCCTATATCATCTTTGATGAGCGTTTTGCCCGCAAATTCTCGCGCTGGCCGCATTTCATCTCGACCGCGCCGGACATCGCTTTCGCCTTCATCGATGATTACCGCACGGCGCGGCCGGACCCGTTCCACCGCGCCGACAGCCTGAACGATCTCGCGCGGCGGCTCCGCTCCTCGCCGGATCGGCTGGCAGCGGCGGTCGCGGCCGCCAATGCCGCGCGGCCCGAGGACAACCGCCTGGTCGAGGGTCCGTTCTATGCGCTGGGCCCGGTCAAGCTTTGGGTGCTGGTTGCGCCGGTCGGATTGGCGGTCAATACGCGACTGGAAGCCCTGACGGAAACTGGCGTGCCGATTCCCGGCCTTTATTCCGCTGGCAATGCCGGACAGGCGGGATTCATGATCTATCGGGTCACGGTCACGGGCTCGGCTGGGCATTCACATCGGGACGGCTCGCGGGCAGGAGCGCGGCAGCGCGGCTCACCTCCGACGGCACCGCCACGCCCGCGTCGCGTCGGCAGGCGACGCGGAAGGTTCCGCGCGGCAACCCGTAATGGTACGAGCGGGCGAGCTTGACGGAGGATAGGACGAACGCTCGCCATCCGACCCAGGATCGGCTATCTCGACAAAGCGGGCAGCACGGCAATCATCATTCGCATCGAAGGGGAAACCGACCGTCAGTTGCGCAAGCCGCCGACGGGGACAAAGCGAGGGCGGCACGATGGCGACCATCGTAGTGGAAGGCGTGGCCTACGGCCTACTTCTTTTCATTCTGGCGGCGGGTCTGTCGATAACGCTTGGGCTGATGAATTTCGTCAATCTCGCCCATGGCGCCTTTTCGATGGCGGGCGGTTACGTCACGGTCGTGCTGATGAACCGGTACGGCGTGCCTTTCCTTGCCTGTCTGCCCGCCGCCTTTCTCATCTCCGCGGCGATCGGCGCCGTGCTCGAACGTACCCTTTACGTCCATATGTACCGGCGCAGCGCGCTCGATCAGGTTCTGTTCTCGATCGGCCTCGTTTTCATGGCGTCGTCGGCCGTCGACTATTTCATGGGGGCTTCGACCCAACTCATCGATCTTCCGGCCTTTCTGAATTACCGGTTCCGATTTCTCGGCGCCTCGCTCGCCGTCTATGAAGTCTTCATCATCGTGACTTGCCTGCTGCTGGCGATCGCGCTCCAGATCGTGCTGTCGCGCACGCGGTTCGGCAGCCGCCTGCGCGCCGCGGTCGACGATGAAGGCACGGCGCGCGGCCTCGGGATCGATGTCGATCGCATTTTTGCCGTGACCTTCGCGTTCGGCTCTGGCCTTGCCGGACTGGGCGGCGCTCTCGGCGTCAACATGTTGAGCATCGATCCGACTTTCCCGATCAAATACATGATCTACTTCCTGATCGTCGTGGTCGTGGGCGGTACCTCGTCGATGACCGGTCCCTTCGTCGCCGCCATCATCCTCGGGGTTGCCGATCTGACCGCGAATTATTACGTGCCCGTGATCGGCGCATTTGTGATCTATGGAGTGATGGTGGCGGTTCTGATCGTGCGGCCGGAAGGGCTGTTTCAGCGACCATTTGGCCACGCCCGATGATTTGGGCACCGTTTTCTTCCGACCGCGCCGCCGACCGGCTCACCCGGATCGCGTCGTTGCGGCGTGCGAACTGGTGGAACGGGCTGGAGGTCCTGTTCTGGCTCCTTCCCATTGCCGGCTACTTCGCCTTTCCCGATCGCCTGCCGCTCCTAACGGCGATCGCGACGCTCGGTCTCTTCGCACTATCGCTCGACCTGGTTCTTGGCTATGCCGGCATCGTTTCGCTCGGCCATGCGGCGTTCTTCGGAATCGGTGCCTACACGGTCGGCGTTCTTGCCACGAACGGCATCGGCGAACCGATTGCCGGCCTCGTCGTCGCCGCGGTCGCCGCCGCGGTGTCGGGCTTCGTCACCAGCTTTCTGGTGTTGCGCGGCCGCGACTTGACGCGGCTGATGGTAACGCTCGGCGTCGCCATGATGCTGCTCGAACTGGCAAACCAGTTGCGATCGCTGACCGGGGGTGCCGACGGCATTCAGGGTATGAAGATCGATCCGGTGCTCGGCTATTTCGGTTTTGGTCTCTATGGCCGAACCGCCTATGTCTACACGCTGGTGATTCTCTTCATCCTGTTCATCGTGGCACGTCGCCTCGTCGCGTCGCCGTTCGGCTTATCGTTGCGAGCGGCAAAATCAAATCGCCTGCGCATGGGGGCGATCGGCGCCCCGGTGAACCGCCGCCTCATCGTCATCTACACCATCGGCGCCGCCTATGCCGGCGTGGCCGGCGCGCTCTTGGCGGAGACGACGCAATACGTCTCGCTCGACGTACTCAACTTCAACCGCTCGGCCGAGGTATTGCTGGTCCTCATCATCGGGGGCGCGGGACGGCTTTACGGCGCGCTTATCGGTGCCATCGTCTATGAAGCGATGTATGACTGGCTCTCGGGCATTACCCAGCAATATTGGACTTTCTGGCTAGGTCTGGCCTTAGTCGTCCTAATGCTGTTCGCGCAGAACGGGATTCTGGGCTTCGCCGCGACCGCGCGTGACGCGCTACGCCGCGGTTTGGCGAGCGAAGCGGGTGCCGTACGATGACTGTCGTCCTCGAAACCCAAGATCTCCGGCGCACCTTCGGCGGCATTGTTGCAATCAACGACGTATCATTGCGAGTCGAGCGTGGCGCCCGCCATGCCCTGATCGGTCCGAACGGGGCCGGCAAGACCACGCTGGTCAATCTTCTGACCGGCGTGTTGCCACCGACCCGTGGCAAGGTCCTTCTCGAAGGTCGCGACATCACCTATGAGCGGCCGTATCGGCGGGTCCATTGTGGTCTGGTGCGTACCTTTCAGATCAACCAGCTCTTCCACGATCTCACTCCGCTTGAATCGGTGCTTGCCGCCATCGCCGAGCGCGACGGTTTCGCCTGGCAGGCATGGCAGCCGGTATCAGCCCGTCGCAACTCCATCGAGGAAGCAACCACGCTGATGGCGCGCTTCGATCTTGCCGCGGTGCAGGATTTACCGACCGGCGCGATCGGCTATGGCAAGCAGCGACTTCTCGAAATCGCACTGGCGCTGGCATGCCGGCCGCGGGTGATCCTGCTGGACGAGCCGGCGGCCGGTCTTGCCGCCGAGGAACGCGAGGAGGTGCTGTCGGTCATCGCGGCGCTCCCCGATGACATTAGCGTCCTGTTGATCGAGCACGACATGGACCTCGTCTTTCGCTTCGCCCGACGCATCACGGTGCTGGTCGCCGGCGCCGTTCTGGCCGAAGGGCCGCCGGCCGAGGTGGCCGCCGACCATCGCGTCCGCGAGGCCTATCTCGGGGCCGGATAAGATGACCGACCTATTGGCGATGGAAAAAATCAACGCCGGCTATGGCGGCGCGCTGGTCCTGCACGACGTGTCGCTGGCGCTGGGCGAGGGAATGGCCATGGCGTTGCTGGGGCGCAACGGGGTTGGCAAGACGACGTTGATCAATACCATCGTCGGACAAACCCGATTGTTCTCCGGCCGCATCCGGCTCGCCGGCCGGGATCTGACCGCGATGCGAAGCCATCGCCGCGCACGCGCCGGAATCGGCTGGGTGCCGCAGGAACGCAATATTTTTCCGTCGCTGACGGTCGAGGAGAATCTAACCGCAGTGGCGCGGCCCGGACTGTGGACTCTGACGCGGCTTTATCAGCTTTTCCCACGGCTCGCCGAGCGAAGCCGGAACGGCGGCACTCAGATCTCCGGCGGCGAGCAACAGATGCTCGCGGTGGCACGTGCGCTTATCACCAATCCCGCGCTTCTGCTGTTCGACGAACCGCTCGAAGGCTTGGCCCCCGTCATCGTCGAAGAACTGCTTGGCGTGATCCGGACGATCATCCAGGACCAAGGCATGACCGTGATCATCGTCGAGCAGAACGCGCGACAAATGCTGGCCCTTACAACCCGCGCCGCGATCCTGGAACGAGGGAGGGTCGTCTATGACGGCGAAAGCGCCGCCCTCGCCCGCGATAACGCGATCCTGGAACGTTATCTGGGCATCGGCGGTCAGGCCTGTTGAGACTGCCGCTGCCGCTCCCGCTCCTCGGCATGGAGCCGTTCGACGATGCGCCGCGCCAACATCAGCGTCGCGTCCGCCTTGATCGCGACTGGATGGAAATCGCCGCCCCGGTCGAGCCCGGCCTGCTGAATTTCCATGAAGCTGACATCCTCCGCCATCACCGCGAAGCTCTGTTCCTTGAAGCGCACGGCCATCGCATCGTCCTCCGAATCGGAACCGAAGTTTCGCGACCAGGCAAACCAGACATGCGTGCTGCGCTCGGTTTCCGGCGTGTTCGGATTGGTCAGCCGCAGCGTGATGTTGTTGGTCTCATCGAAATAGACCAGTTCGGCATTCATGTTGGCCGCAGGCTCCCATATGACGGTGGCGCGGCGATCGATCTTGCTCTTGAAATTACCCCATTCGGCGACGAAGGGGCTGGGCACCACCTGGGTCATGACGCGCTCTTGAAAGACGCAGTTGCCTTCGTCCCAAGTCTTCACCGGAATGGTTGCCATCTCCACCACCCCGACGGTTTTCCGGTGAATGAAGGGGGTATGGCTCAAATCCAGGAGATTGTCGGCGCACAATTCCCAATTGGCCATGATGTGGTAGAGGCGCTGAAAGCTGTGCCAGCCCGACGCACCGAGCCAATGATAGTCGGGAATCGTCTCGACCTCCGCGCGCCGCGGATCGCCGAGCCAGATCCACGCCCAACCCCAACGCTCGACAAAGGGAAAGGCGCGGACCCGCATGCCCGACGGGATCGTCGGTTGATGCGGAATCCTCGTGCACGCGCCGGAAGCGTCGAACTCGATGCCGTGATAGGCGCAAGCGATGGTCTCTCCCCCGCAAATGCCGGCCGACAGCGGCGCGTAGCGATGGGGACAGCGGTCCTGCAACGCAGCCACCTGGCCCAACGCCGTACGAAACATCACCACCGGAATATCGCAAATCGTGCGTGCTAGCGGCCGATCCGTCAGCTCCGTCGAAAACGCCGCCGCGTACCAGTGATTCAGCAGAAACATCTTGCCCTCCCGATGATGCATCATGCGATAGCCATCCGAGAGCCGGCCGTCTTCCCGAAAAGAGCCTTGCTCCGAACTTCGTCTAAGATTAGACTAAATTTATTCTCCCTTCCCGATCGGGTCAACAGATGACGTCATTGCCTCATCCCCCGCAGTACAGCTGCGGCGCGGCGCTGGCCGGTGTCTTTCCGGGCGTGATAGTGTCGGCGGGATCGGGCAGCACGACGGCGGTCGACGGAATGGGATACGGCAACAACGACCGTTCGGCGCGTGATGCCGGACCCCTTCGGAATTTCCTGCCCTACCGGCTGTCGCTGCTGGCGCACCATCTCTCCCTACCGGGTGCCGATCTGTGCGTCACGGAACTACGCCTGACGGTACAGGAATGGAAGGTCCTGTCGATCGTCGCCGATAGCGGACCGCTCACCCCGGTCGAGATCCGCCGCCTTGGAACCCAGGACAAATCCACCATCAGTTGGGCGTTGAAGCGGCTCGAAGCGCGCGGTTTCGTCATCCGGGAGAAAAAGATCGGCGACGGCCGGACCTTCAACGTCCGCATCGCCCCGGCGGGCCGCGCCTTCTATCGAAGCCTGCAACCGAAGGCGCAAAAGCGAGCGCGGCAGATCCTGGCGGCGCTGAACGATGCCGAGCTCGAGGAACTGCGGCGGCTCATCGAAAAGATCGGCACAACCGACCTGCCCTAACGGGTGATTTCGGGCGGAATGAGAGGGAGCGAAAATGGACGAACGGTATGATGTCGTGGTGATCGGCGAGGGCATCGCAGGGCTTTCGGCCACCCTCGCCACCCGGGAGCAAGGTGCCACCGTATGTCTGTGCGAAAAGCTGCCGACGACCGGCGGCAATGCGCGCTATTCGGCCAGCATGTTTCTCGGCGCCCACAACCATTCCCCGTGAAACCGTTCAGCTCTACGGCACCATCCATCGCGATATTCATAATACTGTCCGTCATGGACTTGAAGCACCTTGCTACCATGAAGCATTTCCACCCAGCGGCGCGCGGAGATCGCCCTGACCTGCCCCGCACCGCGCACCTAACGTTCGGCAACGTCGATAAAAAAACCATCCCTTGCCATGCGATACCGGATGGATCCACCCGAGGCCATGATCAGCGTCCCGCCTTAAGGTTATTATGCGAATTCGGTCTCCGATCGGCAATTGATCGTGGAGGTTCTTATCAGTAATATGATTTCGAACAGGACACGAAGGAAACGCTCGTGATTCCCTCGCTGGCGGGCGACATAACTCTGCCTGAGTTCGGCAAGGAAACGTGGCTCCCGCTAGATTCGAAGATGGGCGCATGAAACGACTCGAGGGCAAGATCGCGATCGTCTTTGGCGCCGGCCCCAATATTGGCGGCGCCATCGCCCATTTCCTGGCGCGGGAGGGCGCCAAAGTTGCGGTTAGTGACCAGGACGCCGCTGCGGCCGAGGCGACTGCCGCGTTCCTTGACTCCCACGGCGGGGATTCCATCGCGCTGGTCGGTAACGCCATGGACGAGGTGGATGTGGCGCGGATCGTCGTCGACACCGTCGCGCATTACGGCGCGATCGATATCGTCGTCAACATGGCGGGCAAGGTTCATTGGAGCTCGGTACTCGACATGGAACTCTCCGATTGGAACGAGGCGGTACTGAGCTTTCCCACCGCCGGCATGCTGACGACGAAGCACGCCGCCCGGGCGATGATCGCGGGCGGCCGGCGCGGCAGCATCATCCACCTGCTATCGACGGCGGCACATTTCGGCGAGGCGGCCGGCGCCGCCTATTGCGCGTCGAAGGCGGCGCTCCTCAATTTCTCCCGCGCGGCGGCGATGGATTTGGCGCATGCCGGAATTCGCGTCAACACCATCACGCCCTGTGCCATGGAACATCAGTTGTGGACGGCGATGCGCGACGAGATTTTCGACCCGAACTTCGTCCCTCCGGAGCGGCGGTCGTTCTATTCGCGCGACGATTATCTGAAGATGATTCCGCTCGAACGGTTTCCGCGGGCCTCGGATCTCGCTTGGGCGGCGGTGTTCCTGGCGTCGGACGAGGCGAACTTTCTGACCGGCGTCGATCTTCCGGTAGATGGCGGTCTGCGCTTCAAATATCCGACCTGGCGGCCGGGCGACTTCACCGGGGTCAATATCGCCGATTATGCCCGCGCCATCGACCGCACCGAATACGGCGAAGCACGTGGCAAGCTTACGACCGGCGACGCCGCGCACGGCCGGAATGGCGACGACAAAGAGGAGTTCCGATGACCGATCGCTCGCCTCGCTTTGCGACGACGGACAATTTGCAGGCGCTATCCCGGACCGCGCGCGACACCGATATGGGCAAGCTGTTGCGCACCTTCTGGCACCCCATCGCCAGATCCGCGCTGCTCAAGCCGGGAACAGCGATGCCGGTGCGGATTTTAAGCGAGGACCTGACGCTCTATCGCGGCGCGAGCGGGCGCGCCTATCTGATCGGCGGACGATGCGCGCATCGCCTTACCCTGATACATACCGGATGGGTAGAGGGCGAGGAAATCCGTTGCATCTATCACGGTTGGCGGTATGACGGCGCCGGCCACTGTACCGAGCGTCCCGCCGAAAACGACAAGCTGCCGACCGACATCACCATCGACGGCTATGCCTTGCATGAATATGGCGGACTGGTCTTCGCCTATCTCGGCGCCGGGCCGGCGCCGGCATTCGACCTGCCGCGCAAGGACGCGTTCGAGCGCCCCGGGGGCTTGTTGTTCACGCGGACCGAGCGCTGGCAGTGCAACTGGTTCCAGCAGGTGGAGAACTCGCTCGACGCTACCCATGTCAGTTTCGTCCATCAAGCCGGGATCGTCGGCACGTTCGGCCAGGCGGTGACGGCGGCGATCCCGGAGCTAGACTATATCGAGACCGATGCCGGCATCCGGCAGACGGCGACGCGCGGCAAGAACAATGTCCGGGTCAGCGATTGGACCTTCCCCAACAGCAATCACATCATCCAGCCGACACACATTCCGGGTGATCCCTGGATTGATATCGGCCATTGGGTGGTGCCGAACGACGACGAGACGACGACGAGGACCGTGCTCTACGCCGTGCCGGCGGCGAGCCCGGAAATTCATCGGCGGATCACCGAATATTTCGACCAGTACGGCGACTACAACCCCGCCGATCACCATGATGATCTGTTCTTGCGCGGCAAATATCCTGAAGACACGTTCCTGCAACTCACCAGCGCCCAGGATTATGTCGCGGCAATGGGGCAAGGTACGATCGTGGACCGAACGCAGGAGCATCTCGGTAAATCCGATCTCGGCGTCGCGCTGCTGCGGCGGATCTGCTGGCGCGAAATGGCGGCGATCCGCAACGGCCAGCCGACCAAGGAATGGCGCCGTCTGCTGCATGCAACCGAAATGCCCGTCCAGGCGCCGGAGACCGTCGCCGGGTGACGGCGCACCGCCGTTCGGAAACGCAAACGAAGAAAAAGGGAGGCGCGTCGATGAAGACCGGAAAATTGTCGCTCATGATCGGGTTGATTGCCTGGGCGCTTATCAACCAGGCCTCGGCCGCGGGCACGTTCAAGATCGGCTTGATCCTGCCGATGACCGGTCGCCTATCGCCGCCCGGTACCGAGACCTATGATGGGGTCGAGACCTATCTCGCAACGCATGGCACAACCGTGGCCGGCAAGAAGATCGAAATCATCCTCAAGGATGATGGCGGCGTGCCGGACGTGACGCGGCGCCTCGCTCAGGAACTCGTCGTCAACGACAAGGTCGACGCCCTGGCCGGCTTCACCCTGACGCCGTGCGCGGCATCGGCGGCAACCATCGCCACCGCGGCCAAGGTGCCACAGATCCTGATGGGCGCCGCCGGGGCCCACCTGACCCGCATTTCCCCCTATACCGTCCGTGTCTTCGAGACCATGGCGCAGGTCGCATCGGCCATGGGCCAATGGGCGCCGCGGCACCGGATCAAGAAGGTCGTGACGATGGTGGCGGATTACGGTCCCGGACACGATGTGCAAAAATCATTTGTCCGTTTCTTCAAGGAAAATGGTGGCGACGTGCTGGCCAACCTTCGGTTTCCGGTCTCGACCGTGGATTTCGCGCCATTCCTTCAGAAGGCGGCGGACGCATCGCCCCAGGCCATCTATGTCTTCGCCCCGGAGGGGCCGGCAGCGGCGCTGATCAAGCAATTCAACGACCGCAAACTTCCCGCGCGCGGCATCAAATTCATCGGCTCCGGCGATTTCGCGTCGGAGGAGGCGGTCGCCGCCGGCGAGGCGCAATTCGCGCTCGGCGTGATCACGTCTCAGGTCTATACGCCGACACTGGACACGCCCGTCAACAAGGCCTTCGTCGCCGCCTATGAGAAGCACGCCGACGGCGTGCCGCCCAACGTCTTCGGCGTCGTCGGCTATGACGGCATGAACCTCATCTATAAGGCGATCCGGGCGACCAAGGGGTCGACCGACGGCACCAAATTGGTGGACGCCATGAAGGGGATGTCATGGGACAGCCCGCGCGGCCCGATCCGGATCGATCCCAAGACACGCGACATCATCCAGAATGTTTATGTTCGCGAATTCAAGAATATCCATGGCCGCGCCGCGAACATGGTGATCGCGACTTATAAGGGCGTCGATCCCGCCCCCCGGTGATGCCGGCAATCGCCCCGGCGCCAACGGCCGCCACCCGTCGAGGCGATCGATGACGGCGGGTAGGCACGGCCGCGTCACGCACGGACAGCGCCCGTGGTGACTAATCTCTTCGATGGCGTTGCCTATGGCATGCTGCTGTTCGTGCTGGCGTCGGGGCTGGCCGTCACGCTCGGCTTGATGAATTTCATCAATCTGGCGCACGGCGTCTTTGCCATGGCCGGCGGATATATCGCGGTCGGTCTCGTCAATCGCGCCGGCGTGCCGTTCTTTGCCGCGCTGCCGCTTACATTCGTGCTCAGCGCGCTGATCGGCAGCGTGCTGGAGCGCACGCTCTATGTCCGCGTCTATCGCAAGAGCCATCTCGACCAGGTGCTCTTCACCCTCGGCCTGGTGTTCATGGCGGTAGCGGTCGTCGACTATACCCAGGGATCGCAACAGCAATTCGTCGACCTTCCCCCCATCCTGCAACAGCGATACCGTATCTGGGGCGTCGGGGTCGGCAGCTATCAGCTCTTTGTCATCGCGGTGTGCGGCGTTCTCACAATTGCGCTGCAATATGTCTTGATGCGCACGCGCTTCGGCAGCCAGTTGAGGGCCGCCGTCGATGACGATCAGGTGGCACGCGGACTCGGCATCAACGTCAATCGCATTTTCGCGGTGACCTTCGCGGCCGGCTCCGGCCTGGCGGGCCTCGGCGGCGCGCTCGGCGCGGAGGTGCTGGGGCTGGTACCGTCCTTCCCGCTGACGGTGATGATTTATTTCCTGATCGTGGTCGCGGTCGGCGGCACGACTAGCATCATCGGACCGTTCCTCGCGGCGCTATTGCTCGGCGTCGCCGACATCGCCGGCAAATACTACATCCCCGAGGCCGGAGTCTTCATTATATACACCGTCATGATTGCGGTGCTTATCTGGCGGCCGCACGGCCTCTTTGGCCATGTAACCCTGCGATGAACGACGAGGCGCCGCTACCGACCCCCGACGCGGCGGTGTCGGCCCAATTCCGGAAACTGTCGCGCTGGCATGCCGGGGAATATGTCTTCTGGATAGCGATAGCGGCGAGCTATTTCGTCTTCCCCGACCATCGCATGCTGCTGAACGCCATGGCGATTGCCGGATTGTTCGCGGTGTCGCTTGATCTCATCCTCGGCTATGCTGGCATCTTGTCGCTCGGCCATGCAGCGCTCTTCGGCATGGGCGCCTATTGCGCCGGCATCATCACCACATTCGGCGTCACCGATCCGCTGCTCGGCTTGCTGATCGCGGCCGCGGCGAGCGGATTCCTCGGACTGCTCACAAGCTTTCTCGTCCTGCGTGGGTCCGATTTGACGCGGCTGATGGTGACGCTCGGCGTGGTTCTCGTGCTGCACGCGATCGCCAACCAGCTCGGCTGGCTGACCGGCGGTGCTGACGGCCTTGAAGGCGTGACCGTGGGGCCGCTTCTCGGCGTATTCTCCTTCGACCTTTACGGCAACACCGCCTGCGCCTACAGCCTTTGCGTCCTCTTCCTGCTGTTCCTGGTTGCGCGGGTGATCGTGCATTCGCCGTTCGGCTGGTCGCTGGGCGCGATCAAGGGCAATTCTCTGCGCGCCGGCCTGGTCGGGATTCGGGTGACGGTGCGGCTCGTCGCCATCTATACGCTGGCCGCCACCTATGCCGGCGTGGCGGGCGCGTTGCTAACCCAGACAACGCAATTCGTCTCGCTCGACGTCTTGACGCTGGAACGCTCCGCGAACATTCTGTTGATGCTGATGATCGGCGGCGTCGGCTATCTCTATGGCGGCATCATCGGCGCCGCGATCTTTACCTTGATGCAAGACCGGTTGTCGGCGATCACGCCGCAATATTGGACGTTCTGGATTGGGTTGTTGCTGGTTCTGCTGGTCCTTGTCGGACGCGAACGGCTGACCGGATTGCCGGCCGGATGCCGCGGCCTCGTTCGGTTGCTGGCGCGCGCGGTCAGTACCCGGGCTGCGTCGCGCGCGGTATCGCGATGAGCCTAGCGCTGGAGACCATCGGCCTCAACCGGCGCTTCGGCGGCATCGCCGCGCTCAACGCGGTGTCGCTGCGCATCGAGGCGGGCGCGCGATATGCCCTGATCGGGCCGAACGGCGCCGGCAAGACGACCCTGATCAATTTGCTGACCGGGGTGCTGCGTCCGACATCGGGGAGAATTTTGCTTCATGGCACCGATGTCACCCGCCTGCGCACCGACCGGCGCGTGGGGTTGGGGCTGGCCCGCACCTTTCAGATCAACCAGCTCTTCCCGGACATGACGCCGCTTGAGGCGGTCGGCCTCGTGGTCGCGCATCGCCTCGACGGCGCGGTGTGGTGGCGCGCGACCGGCAGAAGCGCTGCGGCGATCGACGAGGTCGCGGCCATCCTCGCGCGATTCGAGCTGCTCGACGTCATGGGGCATCGGACGGCGGTGTTATCCTATGGCAAGCGGCGCCTTTTGGAGATCGCGCTGGCGATCGCGTGCCGGCCGCGGGTGCTGTTGCTCGACGAGCCGGCCGCCGGCGTGCCGGAGGCTGGTCGCGAGGAAATCCTGGCCACCATCGCCGCGCTGCCGCGCGACATCACGGTCCTGCTGATCGAGCACGATATGGATCTGGTGTTCCGCTTCGCAGATCGCATCGCGGTGCTTGCCGATGGCGCGTTGCTGACCGAAGGGACGGTCGAGGAGATCGCCCGTGATCCGCGGGTGCGCGCCGTCTATCTTGGAGAAGACGGCGATGGGTGAGCTGTTGCGGATCGACCATCTGTCGGCGGGTTATGGCAGCGCCATCGTGCTGAACGACGTTTCGGTCATGCTCGACGAAGGACAATCGCTCGCGGTCCTGGGACGCAACGGCGCCGGCAAGACCAGTTTGATCGCCAGCATCATCGGCCTTACCCATCGATTTTCCGGCACGATCACGTTCCGCGGACGGGACATCACCCGACTGTCCCCGGAACGGCGCGCGATCGCCGGAATCGGCTGGGTACCGCAGGAGCGCAACATTTTCCGCTCCCTCACCGTCGAGGAAAACCTCACCGCGGTGATGCGCGCGGGACCATGGACGCTCAACCGAATCTATGGACTCTTCCCGCGCCTCAAGGAACGTCGCGCCAATATGGGCAGCCAACTTTCCGGTGGCGAGCAGCAGATGCTGGCGGTCGGCCGGGCGCTGGCGGTCAATCCCCGGCTTCTCCTGCTGGACGAGCCGACCGAGGGTCTGGCACCGATTCTGGTTACGGAAATTCAAAAAGTGCTATTCCGCATCATGCATGACGAAGGCATATCGACCCTGGTCGTGGAACAGCGGCCCCAGCAGATCCTGAACGCGACCGACCGGGCGCTGATCCTTGAACGCGGCGCGGTGGTGCATCAGGGAAGGAGCGGCGCGCTACGATCGGACACGGCCTTGCTGGAACGCCACCTTGGCGTCGCCGCGAAAGGATCGTCGGCCGGGATGCGCCCGCGGCCGGCGGCCCAACCTGGCACCGGCCTATAGCTCGTGGCACGCCGCCGCGAAGACGGGGTGCCTGGACTATCGGGACCTGGAAAGGCTCGGCATCCCGTATTGACCGGCGATCGAATTTCAGTAAGCTGATGATTTGTCGAGAAAGGCCGACCTAAAGGGCAAAGTGAGATGGCAGGCAGCAGTCCCGACCTTGGCACGATTCGCGGGGCATGGCGTGAAAAGCATCTTGTACCGCTTTGGGAAAGCCCAACCGCGCACAAGCCATCCTCCGGGCCGGATGCGCCCTATCTTTGGTCTTGGGAGACGATTCGGCCATTGCTCGCAGAAACGATGAATATCAGCTCCCCCGCCATAGTCGAACGCCGCGTCTTGCAGCTCGTCAGCCCTCATTCGCGTACTCCCGAGGACGAAAAGACCGTGCGCAATCTTGCCGCCGCGATTCAGATGCTGTTGCCCGGGGAGACGGCGCGGCCGCATCGCCATTCGATGAATGCGCTTCGCTTCGTGCTCGAAGGCAGCGGCGCGGAGACTATCGTGAACGGCAAGGTCTGTCCGATGGAGGTGGGTGATCTTATCCTGACGCCGGGCTGGTGCTGGCACGAGCATCGCCATCGGGGCGACGGGCCGATGATCTGGCTTGATGCGCTCGATGTCCCACTCCATCTCGGTCTTGGCACCTCGGAATTCGAGCCGGGGCCGATCCACGATCTGCCGGTGACGCTGCCGGACGCGACTTTCGCCGTCGCCAATATTCTACCGCACACGGGCGGGGCGGCCGCGCCGCATTCGCCCGTTTTCCGCTATCCCTATGCCGATGCCGCCGCGGCGGTGACCGTCGCGCCGCGCGGTCGCGATGGCGCAAGACGGGTGAATTACGTCAATCCCACCAATGGTGGCGCCGCGATGGCGCTTATGGATTGCCAACTGGTACAATTGGAACCGGGCGAGCCAACCCTCCCCTTTCGCAGCAACGGCAACGCAATTTGCACGGTGGTCGAGGGCGACGGCACCAGCGTGATCGGCGACACCACCCTGTCATGGCGTCCCCGCGACATCCTTACCCTGCCGCAAGGGAATTGGATCGCGCATCGCAGCGAAAGAGGCGCGCGCCTGTTCATTACATCGGACCGGGAGGTTCTGGTGCGGTTGGGGTTGCTGAAAGAAGAATACCGTAACCGTGTCCGTTGACCTCGACCGGGGCGCGGTATCACCAAGCCATGGAGAGGACAGGCGATCTTCGGCCTCGTTTCTGTCCACCGCGGCGATGTGCTGCTGCGTGGTCAGAGCATCAGGGCCCTTCGGGCAAGCGCTCTCGTCGCGAGCGGTATGGCCTTCGTTCCGCAGATCGACAATGTCTTTCCGTCTCTCACGGTGCGGGAAAATATCGAGATCGGATGGCTCGGACATGGCGGGAGCCTCGATGGCGCCCACGACCACGTTGTCGCGCTGTTCCCCGGCCTCGCACCGCGCCTCGGCGCCAAAACGCGCAGCCTCTCTCCGGCGGCGAGCGCCGGATGCTGGCCATTGCCCGCGCCCTCATGGCAGAACCGAAGGTCCTGCTGCTCGACGAGCCTTCGGCCTCGCTCTCGCCCGTGATGGCCGATACCGTCTTCGCCAAGATCGTCGAGATCGGCCGGTCAGGCGTCGCCTGTCTTCTTGTGGAGCAGAATGCGCGTGCGGCGCTGGAAATTTCGATACACGTCCAGCGACAAGCCTATACGCCTCTGTCACTGGCCATAGATCGCCTGGCGCTTCCAGGTGCTCACCTGGTTCGGATGAACCTTGTGCCGCGACGCGATCTCTTGGATCGTCTGGTCCCCGCGCAATGCCTCAAGCGCCACGCGGGCCTTGAACTCACTCGTAAACCGCCGTCTCGTCGTCATCTCGTATCCCTCCGTTACACGGCGGAATACACCTTAACCCCCCGTCCGATTTTCCAGG
>JBOHLV010000278.1:0-17699 GCA_050729815.1 Allostellaceae bacterium | reverse complement strand
GTCCAGGGCCGGTTGGCATACATGGTGGCGCGCGGCCCGCGCAGGAACGGCGGAAAGCCGGGAAGGCCGCCCAGCGTCTCCAAGGCTTCGAGATCGGCGGCGGTGTAGAGCGGCTTCACCAGGATGCCTTCGGGTGTCGCCCAATCGAGCGAGTCGAGGCTTGCGCCGCGCAACTCCTTCGCCGCGAGCGCACGCCAGTCATCGAGGGATTTCTTCTGAAACTCGACCATGGCCGCATTCTAGCGCCGGAACCGACTCGGGCGCCAGCGGCGGCGACCGCGCCGGAATCGGCTTCGTTCTTCGCCCTCCGATCGTTGCGGCGCCACGAGAAATCGGCTTCGTTCGGTAAAATTAATAATTACCCCGCCCTTTTCCGCGATGAACAAGACGCGGTATTCCGGGGACATGGTATTCCGGGGACATAATATGAAATTCCGCGCTTCAAGGTGGGCAATCTGAATCGGGGACAATTGGAAACATGATCGCGGCGCGTCAGGTATCGGTTGCTCGCCGGGCAAAAGGTCCCGATATAGTCACGACCGGTAGAAGACCGATGCTATCAGGTGGAGGAAAAAACGATGCGCGCAGTTGGACTATTCACGCATGGCGGCCCCGAGGTTCTTCAACTCGTTGACGTACCGGAGGTTCACGCCGGCCCGGGTCAGGTGCGAATCCGCGTCCATGCGGCGACGGTCAACCCGACCGACGTCGGGGCCCGCAACGGCACGCGCGCCGAACAGCAGAAGGCTGATCCCCCGCCCTACGTGCCGGGAATGGAGGTGGCGGGCATCGTCGATGAGGTTGGGAGCGGCGTTCCTGACCGACTCAAGATTGGCGACGCCGTCATGGCGATCGTCGCGCCGAAAGGCAGCCATGGTGCGTATCGCGAGCAAATCGTGCTCGATGCCCGATCGGTCGTGCGCGCCCCCGCGGGAAAGTCCCATGCCGAAGCCGCCAGCTTGCCGATGAACGGGCTGACGGCGCGCTGCTCGCTCGATCTGCTCAAGCTATCTGCGGGTCAGGTTGTCGCCGTCACCGGCGCGGCGGGTGCTTATGGCGGCTATGTCATCCAACTCGCCAAAGCCGATGGATTGACGGTCATCGCCGATGCGTCCGAAAAAGACGAAAAGCTGGTTGCGTCGCTTGGCGCCGACATCGTCGTTCGGCGGGGCGATGATGTCGCATCGCGCTTTCGCCACCACTTCCCGCAAGGGGTCGACGGCCTCGCAGACGGCGCGGTGCTCAATGAGCTTGCCATCGCCGCCGTCCGTGACGGCGGTGCTTTCACCTCCGTCCGCGGCTTCCAGGGCACCCCGCAGCGGGATATCCACTTCACGGCAACCATGGTGCGCGCCTACGTGCAGGAATTCGAAAAGCTCGACCGGCTTCGGCAACAGGTCGAGGCCGGCACGATTACGCTTCGCGTGGCAGCGGTCTATCCGCCGGAGAAGGCGGCCGAGGCCCATCGTCGACTGGAGGCGGGTGGTACCCGAGGACGGCTGATCATCCAATTCTGATCCGGAAGACCAGCCCGGAGAACCGGACATCGCGCGCACACGGCGCGCTCGGGGGCGCTGAGCGAGCCGGCCGGAGCCGCAGAGCATTCGGCCGTCCGATTATCCGGCGCTGAGGGCCGCGGCAGAACTGGGCGCCAAGGCGACGCCAGATCGCGTCTCCATCGCACGCACCAGTTCGCTAAGGCTGGCGCCAGCGGGGATCGCGGCAGCGATCTCGTCCCAGAGGCGCCGCCCCGTCTGCGACAAAGGCAGGTCGAGCGCGGCGTCCTCCGCGATGCGGCCGGCGATATCGATGTCCTTCATCATGAGGGCGAGGCGGAAGGCATCGTCATAGCGGCGGTTGAAGATATGGCGGCGAAACTGGGTCGCGCCGACCCAGGACCCGCCGGTCGATTGGTCGAGCACGTCGTTCATCACGGCGGGATCGAGGCCGAGCCGGGTCCCGGCGATAAGTCCCTCCGTCGTCGCCATCAGGGTCACGGCGGTAATGAGGTTGTTGAGCGATTTCATGATATGGCCGGCGCCGGTCGGGCCGAGATGGAATTGTTTCTTGCCGAGGATGTCGAGGATCGGCCGCACCCGGGCGACATCGGCCGTGGCGCCCCCGACCATGAAGACGAGCTCGGCCGCCTTGGCGCCTGCCTCTGCGCCGGAAACCGGGGCATCGACCATGGCGATGCCGGCCTCGTGAAGCCGCGCCGCCGTCTCTCGCGTCAGCCACGGCTCCGCCGAGGAGGTATCGAGCAGCAACGCGCCGGGCCCGAACCCCTCGATCAATCCGCCGGTGCCAAGGGCGATCTCGCCCACCTCGCGGCCCGAGGGCAGCATGGTGATGACGATATCCGCCGCGGCGGCGACGGCGTCGGGCGTCGGGGCGACGGCGATGCCGGGATGGTCCGCCTTAAGCCGCGCCGCCCGCGCAGAATCGCGGTCATGAACGGTCAGCCGATAGCCTGCCTTGGCGAGATGACCCGCCATCGGCAAACCCATGACGCCAAGCCCGATGAATCCCAGCCGCTCCGTTGCCATTCTCGTTCCTTGCCGGTGCCGCCCGCGGCAAGTCTATGCTCCGACGAGATGAAGGGCCAGGAGGTCCCCGGAGAGGATCGATCGCGACGTTAGAGGAACGCGCCACCGGCGGTGATGCCGATGATGAGGAAGATGACGAAGATGACGAGGAAGATGATAAATAGAATCTTGGCAATCCCGGCGGTAGCGGCGGAAATCCCGGTGAAGCCGAAGACGCCGGCAATGATGGAAACGATGAAGAAGATCAGAGCCCATTTCAGCATTCGGTCCTCCGAAACACGGGCTCGCGGCCCCTGGGCGGCGAATGTATTCTACAACATCGGGTACCGCGTAACGGTTCCGACGGTTATTTGTGCCGGCCGGCGGAATCAGATCGGCGAGTTGGGGGCGAGGCCGAATTGGAGCCGCGCCAGGTTCGGCGCCGTGCGCATATAGCGCATGGTGCCGTGGGTGCGCAGCACAGCGAGATCGCGGAAATGGCGGGCGAGGGCCGAATCGCGACGCCCGCTTGAGGTGCCGGCGGTACTGAAGAGCAAATCCGTCGCCTCCCAGGCGAGCTTCACGCAATGCTGCAAGACGAGGATCATGGCGCGATCGGCGGCGTCGGTGAAGGGCACGCCGTCCTCGACCCAAGCGCGGCAATGCTCGGTATAGTCGCTTCCGACCTGCAACAAGGCGTTTTGGGCGGTGTCGATCGAGGCGCGGGCCAGGCCCCAATATTCCTGGTATTCGGCGACCGCCATTCGCGTCGCGCCGGGAAAGCCGGCCCGCGGCGGCTTCGTCAGCACCTCCTCATAGAGATCGAGCGCGCCGCGTGCGATGCCGACCGCGACCGCGACCGCCTCGGCGATGAAGAAGGTCGGCTTACGGCCGTGATAGACCGGGTTCTTAAGCAATCGGTTCGCCATGTCGATCGGCGGATTATCCATCCAGATCGTCCAATCGACCGCGCGATGCGCCGGCACGAAGATGTTGTCGACCACGGCGCGGCGCGAGCCGGAGCCTTGCATCCCGACCATCCGCCAATTGTCGATGATCGTGAACTGGCCGCGTTCCACAAGAATGTGCATATGGATCGGGTGGCCATTGGGCCCCGTGCGCTCGGCCCCGCCGATAAGATGGGTCGCGATATCGCAACCGGAGGCATAATCCCAGGCGCCGCTGACGCGCCAGCCGCCGGGGGCCGGCTCGGCATGAGCGGGTGAGCCGACGGCCGGCGCCCGGAATTCGCCATTCATGCCATAGGCGTCGAACTGTGCCTCGTCGGGAAAGACCGCGAACATGATGGGGTGCCCGGCGACCAGCGCCAGCACCCAACCGCTTGACGGACAGCCGCGCGCCACCTCCATCATCACTTTGAAGTAGGTGACGGGATCGAATTCATAGCCGCCGAAGCGGCGCGGCTGGACGATGCGATAGAAGCCGGCGCGGATGAATTCGTCGTTGGTCTCTGGCAGGATCGCGCCGTTCGCCTCGCACGCGGCCTGGCGCTGACGCAGGATTGGGCGCATCGCGGCGGCGCGGCGGATCATCTCCGCCGGGGTCAGGTCCGGCTCCGGCGGCGTAATCACACCTCTCGGCTCGTTTTCAGGACGCGTCGCCCGGTTCGCCGCCATGCCATCCTCCCGCCAGCTTGTTATGGCAATGATATGATGTTTGCCCCGTCGATCGCCAGCAAAACACGGGTAGCGCATCGCGCTTGCCGCAAGGCACAGCGCCTTTCCCGCTCGGCCGAATCGTGTCTTAGAATGGCGCCATGGGATTGGATATCGCTTTAGGGGTGGTAAGCGCCGCCCTGCTCGTGACAGTGGTGGCGCTGGCATGGTTCTTGGTCGGGCGCAGAGGCGCGTCACAGGCGGAAGGCGACCGGGTTCGCCAATATTTCGACGAACAGGCGCGCGGCCTGCGGCTGGAGCTTACGAACGTGCTTGGTGGCCGGCTCGACAGCGGCATCGCGGCCATGACCAAGGAAACAGAGACCATCGGGCGAAGGCTCGATGCCGGCGCGCAGCAGATCCGCGAAGAGGTTTCCCAGAGCTTTCAGCGCACCGGGGCCGAGCAGCGGGAGACGCTGAACCAACTCGGCCAACATCAGCGCGAGCGGCTCGAAAATGTCACGACCGCGCTCGGGGCGCTGACGACGCGGCTGGAGCAGGGCCAGGGGACGTTGCGCCAGACCGTTGAAGGCCGGCTTGAAGCCATCCGCAACGACAACGCCGCCAAGCTGGACCAGATGCGGGCCACGGTCGACGAGAAGCTGCAATCGACGCTCGAAACCCGGCTCGGCGAATCCTTCACCCGCGTCGTCGAGCAACTGAAGCTGGTTCACCAGGGAATCGGCGAGATGCAGTCGCTCGCAGCGGGCGTAAGCGACCTTAAAAAGGTGCTGTCAAATGTGCGAGTCCGGGGCACGTTCGGCGAGAACCAACTGGCGGCGCTGCTCGAACAATTCCTGTCGCCGGAGCAATTTCTCCGTAATGCGCAAGTGCAGGAACACAGCCTGGAGCGGGTGGATTTCGCGGTGAAGCTGCCGGGACGCGATGACGCGACGGGCGCGGTACTCTTGCCGATCGACGCAAAGTTCCCGCGCGAGGATTATGACCGCCTCCTCGCGGCGGCCGAAAAGGACGATCTCGCGGCGGTGGAGGAAGCGGGGCGAGCGCTTGAACAGCGCATCAAGAATTTTGCCCGGAGCATCCAGGAGAAATACATTCATCCGCCGCGGACTACCGATTTCGCCATTCTGTTCCTGCCAACGGAAAGCCTCTATGCCGAGGTGTTGCGCCGTCCCGGCCTGTTCGAGACGATCCAGCGCGACTGCCATGTCACCCTGACCGGCCCCACCACTTTCTCCGCACTTTTGAACGCGCTCCAGATGGGATTTCGCTCGCTCGCGATCGAGCAGCGGTCGAGCGAGGTATGGAAGCTCCTGGGCGCGATTCAGGCAGAGTTCGGCAAATACGATGGCGTCGTGCGGCGGCTGGCGAAGCAGCTCAACACCGCGTCGGAATCGGTTCAGCGGCTCGGCACGCGAACGCGTGTGATGAATCGCAGGCTGCGGGATGTCGAACAGATTTCGCAGGCGGATTCAACCGCGCTGCTCGACACCGAATTCGCGCTGGAAGCCGCCGACGGCAGCGACGAGCTCGATGAAGAAGCGGAGGAATTGCCGATCCCGGCATCGCCGCGTCTTGTGAAATGATGCGCCAACTTGGCGATAACGGCGGGCGCACGAAATCGTTATTGGGGAATTGCGAGATTGCCAAAAATACGGCATAGTTCGGCCATGATTGGAATCGACACCATGACCTGTCTTAAGCGTTGGCACGGCGTAACGCCGGCGCGCTTCGGTAATGGAGTCGAACCCGAAACTTGAGATCGGGGAAAGACCCCGGACACGAAGCCGCCAGCGACCCCGCGAGGCGGCTTTTTTATTGGCCCCTCCCGGGATTGCCGCGACGGGAGGTGAGAATGTGGAAGGATTGGTTGGAGCGGACCTTGAAGCACCGCGACGGGCTGTCCGCGCCTGGCCCGGCGCCGTTATTGCCGCCGGACGATGATGGCACCGTCACGGTATCGCATGTCCTGACGGGCGAGATCGCACTGCGGGCGCCGGCCGCCAACGACGCCGCGGCCGAGGAGGTGTTGCCCTACGCCCATGCTCAATAGCTGCCTTGGGTGTTGCGCGGCAGGAACAGTGTCAGCACAAACGCCAGCGTCGCGACGATCACCACGGCAAGAAAGGAGTGGTGGAGTCCGATATCGAGCGCGTGTTGGAGGATGTGATACTTGTGCGGCGGAATCTCGGCCTTGGCCTTGGCCTGGAGCAGCCGGCGCATGCTGTCGAGGCTGACATGACCGAGGCCGGAGCCGGCGAGCTGGCTCTGGAGGCTGTTGTTGAGGACGCCGCCCAGGATGGCGACGCCGAGGGTGCTGCCCAGGAGCCGCGAGAAGATGTTGGAGGCGGTGGCGCTGCCGCGCTCCGTCCAATCGACATTGGCTTGGATCAGCACGGTCGAGATGGTGGTGAGCAGCCCCATGCCGAAGCCGAAGAGGAACGAGCCTAAACCCGGCACCGCGGCGCTCTGGCCCGGCGCCAGGAGATAAAACACGATGCCGCCCAGCATGCAGGAGAGGCCGCCGAGCCGAGCCGCGCCGCGGGCGCCGGTAATATGCGTGATGCGGCCTAGCGCCATCGAGGCGAGGGACCAGGCGACCGATAGCGCCGTGACGGAAAAGCCGGCGACGATCGCGTTGTCGCCCATCACGCCCTCGACATAGGTCGGGATCATCGCGGAGACGCCGATGATGCCCATGCCGGCGATCATGGTCGCGGCATTGGCGACGGCGATGAGGCGCTGGCGCCACAGGCCGAGGGAAACGATCGGCTCCGGGGTTCGGCCTTCCTGCCACAGGAACAGGCCAAGGCAGAGGAAGAACGCGGCCACGAGGCCGAAGATCTGCCATGAATCCCAGGCCCATTGCTGGCCGCCCTGGATCAGGATCAAGAGCAGCGCCGTGATTGATATGGAGAAATAGACGGCGCCCGCGATGTCGAGCCGCGCCGCCTTGTGCTGCACCTTCTCGCGGTAATAGATCAAGAGCCCGGCTACCGTCAGAATGCCGAACGGGACATTGATCCAGAAGATCCAACGCCAGGAAAACACCTGCACGATGATGCCGCCAACCAAGGGCCCGATCAGCGCGGCAAAGCCCCATACCGCCGACAGATAACCCTGGACCTTCAGCCGTTCCGCGCCGGGATAGATATCGCCGGCGATGGTGGTGGCGATCGGCAGAATCGAACCAGCGCCGAAACCCTGGATCAGGCGGAAGATGATCAGCTCCGGCATCGATCGGGCGAAGCCACAGGCGATCGAGCCCGACAGGAACAGGATGATGCCAAACACCAGGACGGGCCGCCGGCCATAAAGGTCAGCCAGCTTGCCGTAGAGAATCGCGGTGATCGCCTGTGGCAGGAGGAAGACCGAGAACACCCAGCTATAGAGCGCGAAGCCGCCGAGCGCGCCGATGATGCTCGGCATCGCGGTCGCGACCACGGTCGCCTCGACCGCCGCCATGAAGAGGGCCAGCATCAGGCAGACCAGCACATAGGGCCGGTTCGGCACGACCTTTTCTTCGGCGACGGCGAGCGCGGGTTCGAGGGCCTGGGCGGTATCGTCCATGGAAATATTCTTTCGGCGGCGCACTTGATCAGAAGCTGTCGGCCGTCGCCACCCTTAAAATCGAATTCAAGGCCTGCGCAGGACCAGCTGATAGAGGTGCCAGTGCTTGGCCTCGCCGCTCGCCCAGCAATTGTCCGGCGAACCGCCCGCCCGGCTTCAATGAACGCACGAACTTGCGCCACAGCGCCGAAAAGCCGTCATCGCGGCAGAAGAACAGGGTGAAACTGGCATTGATAAGATCGGATGGATCGCACCATGGCCCGGGAATCGCGCGGCTGGGTGGCATATTTCCGGAAGAAAAGGGGAGCCCCAGGAGAACCCATTCCCGCTTGCCGTGCGCCGCGCCGGTCGATAGCGTGGCGGGAACGTGCGTGGGAGGGGAGGTCGCCCGTGAGCCTCAATGAAGACATGACCCGTGACGCGGCCGGCGCGAGCGTCGAGGGCGTTTTAAATTATGTCGCGCCCGATTGCCGGGAGAGCCGTCGCTTCGTGTTTCCCGGCAATGAGGTCAATACCGGCCGCTTCGTGCCGCATCGCGTCACCATCCGCAATGCCCGCCGGGCCTCGACACGGCCAACGCTCGATACCATGGGATTCGAGCTCTTCGGCCACAAAAGTCGGGTGCAGAACTTCCGCGACCGTGCCGAGATCGACGCCGTCTATCCGGATGAGGTCATGGCCGCGATCCGCGACCTTACCGGCGCCGATCTTGTGGTGCCGATGGGCTATGTCCTGCGCGACGCGAACGAAACCGGCAATGGCGCCAAACAGCCACCGGCTTCCGATGTCCATGTCGACATATCGCAGGCCTCGGCGCCGCGCATCGGGCAAGGCCTGTTCGCGGAACATGCGCCCCAGGACCGGACCTATCGCCGCTTCATTGCTTCGAGCTTCTGGCGCACCTTCTCGCCGCCGCCGCAGGACTGGCCGCTCGCCCTCTGCGACGGCACCAGCATCTCGCAAGCAAATGGCATCCCCAACCGGCTGGTTCGCCTCTCCGCGCGGCCCGATCCGGCCGCGATGCAGGCGCCGATCGCCAATGAGCAGGAGCTTCCCGCGGCGACCATCTTCCATTATCACCCCGATGAGCGCTGGTATTACTATCCCGATATGAATCGCGACGAGGTCGTGCTGCTGAAGCTCCATGATTCCAATCATGACCGCGCCTGGTTCACCGCCCATACCGCGTTCCATGATGCCGCGCGAACCGGCACCATCACCCGCGAATCGATCGAGTTCCGCACCATCGCCTATTGGTATTGAGGTGCGGCGACCGGAAAAACCCTGTTCGTGTCCGGTTGCGAACCGAACCCACCGCAAGCAGGACCGCCGCTTGCTTTTCGCGCGATACGAGAAGATAAATTCCGACAAGCCATGTCCGCGCTGGTGTTGACGCTGATCGTCGCCGAGAACGCCCGCGCCGATACGGATCGGGCGGTGACCGCGGTCGCAACGGCACTCGCGGCCGGCGGCGCTAGGCCCAGTGCGCCCGACTGGCTCGCACCTGGCATCGCGTGTGATATCGCCTTCGACGGGATTCCCGTCGCCACCGCGGCGCGGGCGGCGCGTACGGCCCTGCCGCCGGCGGCGCCGTTCGACCTCGTGATACAGCCGGCCGCCGGGCGCAAGAAGCGCCTCCTCGTCGCCGACCTCGAATCGACCATCATCGCCAACGAGATGCTGAACGAGATGGCGGCGCTGGCTGGCCTCGGCGACGGCATCGCCGCGGTGACGCAGCGGGCGATGAATGGCGAGATCGATTTCGCCCAGTCCCTGCGCGAGCGCGTCGCGCTGTTCGAGGGCCGACCTGTCGACCTCATCCTAGACGCGGCGCGGCAAATCCGCGTGACCCCCGGCGCCGCGACGCTGGTCAAGACCATGAATGCGGCAGGGGCGAAGACCATCCTCGTCTCGGGCGGGTTCCATGTCTTCGCCGGCGCGCTGGCGAAGACGCTGGGCTTCGAGCGCGCCTATGCCAACGAACTGATGACGGAGGCCGGGCGGCTCACCGGCCGGGTGCGGGAGCCGATCCTCGATGCCGCGGCAAAGCGGACGCATCTCATCGAGCGCGCGGCAGAATGGGGCATCGATCCGGCCGCGACGCTGGCGATCGGCGACGGCGCCAACGATCTGCCGATGCTCGGCGCCGCCGGGCTCGGCATCGCCTATCACGCCAAGCCTCATGTCCGAGCACAAATCCGCAGCCATATCGACCATTCGGACTTGACGGCGCTGCTCTATCTTCAGGGCTATCGCGCCGGCGAACTCATCGTCTAAGCCTTGGGCTTGCGGATGCCGGCCTCGAGCCGGGCGAGCCGGGCGCCGATCGCCTCGCGCATCGAGGCGGCATCGATCTTGCCGGCACGCCGAACCTGGGCGAGCATGTCCTTCATCTCTTCGCGGGTGTTGGCCCGGGGAAAGGGCGCGTCGGGGACCGGCACCCCGAGAAAGGCGCAGAGCGGCTCCCAACCCTGGCGCACCTCATAGATGAGGAGGCGGTTCTTCGCGATGCCGGCGATTACCGCCTCGTTGTGGCGGCGGAAATCGGCCACCATCGAATCATGATCATGGATCTGCCGGTGCAGCCGCTCAATCATGTGGAACGCGGCGCCGAGCGCGGGATCGGGCAGGCTTTCGGAGCGGCCCGGCGCAAACACGGTCGCCTGAGTCGATTGAAACCAGCTCTCGGCATCGCGCACCGTCAGGATCGCCTTGGCGTCGGGATAAAAATCGGCAAGCTCGCGCCAGAAGAGACAGGCTGGATAATCGGTGGTGCCCGCATAGTCCGCGAACAGCGCCGGCCAATCGGGCCGGCCCTCGACCGCACGTTGCCACAGCGCGGTATGGTCGGGATGGGTAATCAGCTCCATCATGTGATAGCAGCGGCCGATGCCGAGCTGTTCCAGCGCCAGCTTCAGCGAGACGGTTCCGGTGCGGCCGAGCCCGGCGCCGATGACCTTCAATGTCATGTTCTGCGGCATCACCGAAAATTCGATTGGCGGCGCGTCGTGACGGTGGTCTGCGATTCCACAGGTTCGAACAGCACAATCTCAGTGGTTCGCGAGAAGTGTGCCGTGACAAGGTCGCAGGCGCGGTCGGCGTCGCGGGCCAGGGCCGCGTGCACGATCTCGGCATGCTCGCCCGTAATGTCGCGCTGAGCTTTGGTAAAGCTGATCGCGAGCCGGCGATAGCGGGCACTCTGTTCCGCCATCACATTGTGGAAATGAACCAGCCAGCGCGAACCGCTGCCCGAAATCAAGGCAAGATGGAAATCCTGATGAATTGTTTCCCAGGCATCGGACAGCTTCGTCGGATCGCCCGGCGCGGTCAGAGTCATGCGACTGAGTCGGTGATGCGCCGCAATAATGCGGGCCTCCCATTCGACATCGCCGGCCGCTATCGACTGACGCAGCGCGAGGCAATCGATTTCGGAACGTACCCGAGTCAAATCGAGAAGGTCCTCTCGCGACACGGGAGACACGCGAAAGCCCTTTTGGTCCTCTAACAGCACGAGCCCAGTTGCCGAAAGACGGGCCAGCGCCTCGCGCAGCGGATTGACCCCCGACTCGTACCGCTCGGCCAAATCCGGGAGCTTGAGGCGGCTGCCGGGCGCCAAGGTCCCGGCAACGATGTCGGCGCGCACCCGTTCGACCAGCGCGGATGATTGAGTTCGCGCGACATGGTCCAGGCTTGTAGACAGCACCGGCTCGCCAAATTTCATGTGGCCCCCTCCATTCCGCCAGCTTAAGTTAACCGATCGCTTGACGCTGGAAAAATATTTTCTGGCGGATTATCCTCAATCATGAAAGTTCCCTTCCGCTTGGAGGCCCATCAGGCATCGGAGGCAATGTTATGACGACTGCTACCGCGACACGAATTGGCTCGACCACCGAAAAGCGCGCCGGTCTGCCCAGCCGGCTACATCACAATGCCTATGTCACGCGCAACATGGAGGCGACACGGCATTTCTATGAGGACATCCTCGGGTTCCCGCTCCTCGCGACCTGGTGCGAATCAGACGAGCTCTTTGGTGCGATGCGAACCTATTGCCATTGCTTCTTCGGTATCGGCGATGGTGGCGCGCTCGCCTTCTTCCAATTTGCGGATTCAGGGGATCAGGAACAATTCGGCCCGCAGATGCCGTTTTCGCCATTCCATCACATTGCGCTTAAGGTCGATGGGGCGGCACAGGCGGCGATCGAGAAGCGGATCAAAGATGCGGGCCTCACGGAGCCGCAAGCCTACGTTCTCGAACACGGGTATTGCAGGTCGGTCTATGTCACTGATCCAAACGGCATGATCGTCGAGTTGACGCACGATGCCCCCAATGTCGAGCAGATCAATACGGATCGCCTTGCCGACGCGCATTCGGAGCTGAAACGGTGGCTGTCCGGAGACCACCATTCCAACAATACCTATCGCTGATAATCTGGGGGATGCGAGGTGAATATTCCGAAGCGGCTGCAGCCGGAAATCAATAATGCCTATGAGGAAGAGTACGAAGTCCCGTTGATCGGCTTTGCACTTCCCGATGGCTATGTTCACGTCACACCCAGAGGCTCAACCCAGGTCTATGACGACGAGCATTTCTCGTTTTGGATCCGGGGACGTGGTACGACCGATCAATTATTGAAAGACGGCGTCAAGCTGGCGGTGTTCTTTCGCAAGCTGAAGCTTCGCGGTGAGGGGGTGTTGCCGATTGGCGGAATCGCGCGCTTCTTCGGCACCATCTCGGTCCACAAATCGGGGCCGGTCTACGAAAAGGTGTGGGAACGGTTGATCCCCGGGGAAAAGAAGTGGGATCCCGATAAGAAGGGGTTTGCCGCTCTGTTGAACGTCGAGCGGGCGGAGGATTTGTTTGGGCAGCCGCTAAAGCTTGAATAGGTCTTTTAGGCGGCTTTCCCGGCGCCACCTCAATGTTTAGGGCGCTCGCCTTGCGAGGTGAGGGATATGAGCAGCCTTGGGCTGACTGAAGAGGTTGCGGCATTTCTGGCCGAACTGCGCCCGGGGCAAATTCCCGAAGGCGCGGCGGAGATCGTGCGCGTCGGCTTCGTCGATTGTATTGCCGTCATGATCGCAGGCTGGGAGGAGAGCGTATCGCGAGTTGTGCGCGGCACGCTGGCGTTGACATGTGATGACGCGGGAGGATCACCCTTCACCTCAATCGCCAATGCGCCGACCGATCTTGCGCTCGCTTACGGAACCGCCGCGCATGCGCTCGATTACGACGATACCGCGCTTGCCGGTCATCCGAGTGCGGTGCTGGTGCCCGCCGTTCTTGCGGAGGCATCGGCTACCGGCGCAGATGGTGGCGAGATGATCGCCGCCTACGTTGCCGGCTATGAGGTCTGGGCGGAGCTCGTGGCGCGCGATCAAGATCCGCATCATCAGAAGGGTTGGCATCCGAGTGCGGTTTTCGGGCCGATTGCCGCGGCATCCGCTTCGGCCGTCCTGCGCCACTCAAGCGTGACGGAGGCGCGTCATGCCATCGGCATCGCCGCTTCGATGGCGGCCGGAATCGTCGGCAATTTTGGTTCGATGATGAAGCCGTTTCAGCTTGGCCGTGCGGCACGGGCCGGCCTTGAGGCAACGCGACTCGCGGCTGCCGGGTTGACCGCGTCGCGCGACGCGCTGGAACATGAGGCAGGGTTCCTTCAGGCAATCTCGCCGCGAGGCCGGGTTGATCGAACATCGCCGGCAACGCTCGGGCTTGACTGGAAAATTTTGCGCCATGGATTGAATGTGAAGCTTTACCCGGTATGCTATGCGATGCACCGATCACTTGATGCGATGGAAGATTTGTGCGCGGAGCATCGATTCGCTCCTGGCGACATCGCGGCAATAGAGGTGGAGTTGGGGGATACTCAGGCGGGTATTCTGCGCAACCATTCGCCGACGACCCCACTTGAAGCCAAGTTCAGTATCGAATTCGGTCTATCGGCGATCGTGGTCTCGGGATGTTTGGGGATGGCCCAATTGACGGATGGATTTATCAAGCGGTCCGATGTCAGGGACGTGATGGCCCGTGTGGGTGTGAGGCCGTTAACGGAGAAGCACCCCGATGAGCCGCAACATTCACCCTACGATCGTGTATCGGTGAGGCTGCTCGACGGGCGCGTCTATACATCACCGCGGGTTGTTTATCCCGTCGGCCATTTTCGCCGGCCCGTGGCGAGCGAGCGTCTATGGCGGAAATTCGAAGAATGCACCGTGTCGAGGATCGGCCAGGCAGACGCGCGAGCCTTGTTCGATCGCCTTTCGCGGCTGGATGAAGCTCAATCCTGCTCCGCGCTGGTGTGTGGTTCCGACAATGGCAAATAATGACACCGCCGCGCTGGATCCGCGAGCTGCGGGAGCACGGCGCCTTGACGGCAAGGTCTGTATCGTTACCGGTGCCGGCCAGGGCATCGGCCGCGCGACGGCGCGTCGCTTTGGTGCGGAAGGTGGCAAAGTCGTCGTCGCCGATCGCGTCGATGAAAGTGCGACGGAAACCGCGCGACAACTTTCGGCGGCTGGCGTCGAAACCATCAAGATCATTGCCGACCTTGGCCAGTTTGATGAGGCGCGGCGCCTCATGCAGCAGACGGGTACCCAATGGGGCCGGATCGACGTTTTGGCCAATGTTGTGGGCGGAACCATCTGGTGGCAGCCCTATCACCGCTATTCCGAGAAGCAAATCAATCTTGAGCTCGAGCGCTCGCTCTATCCAACGCTTTGGTGCTGCTCGGCGGTCCTGCCTGCGATGATCGCGCAGGAATCCGGATCGATCGTTAATCTGAGTTCCGCCGTGGTCCGGGGCGGACTTTATCGCGCCCCCTATGCCGCGGCGAAGGGGGGCGTCGAAGCCTTGACCCGGGTGCTCGCCAACGAATATGGCCCGCTCGGCATCCGTGTGAATGCAGTCGCCCCAGGCAGCACCGCCGTACCGGATCGTGTCACTTCTCGGCTCACGCTGCGCCCCGGAGAGATCGCGGAACCGGCGGAAGGTACGGCCGACCATATCGCGGAATCGCGCAATCTTGCGCAACTCGCGCTGCGCCGCCAGAGCCAAGTCGACGAGCAAGCCGCTGCCATTGCGTTCCTGGCAAGCGATGATGCGGCCTATATCACCGGCCAGGTCATCAATTGCGTCGGTGAGCCGTAGCCGGAATGGTCGGTCAGGCCGAAGGGACGCCGCCATTAAGCAACGCTTCGAGTTTTCCGATTTCCGTCTCGGCCGCAACTCGGTCATCGTCCGTCGGATGGAGCATCGCCGCCTGCATGTTCGTCATCGTGGTATGAACGGATTCGAACGTCACGACACCGGCATTGATCGCGGTAATCGCGAGCGGCAAATACTTTGCCAGGAGACCCAAAATGGTCAATGCGAGAGTCACGGCGCGCCTCCGGTCTTTGGCAGAATCGCCTCGGCGGAATCGAGTGCCGCTCGAGCATTGGCGATCAGCGACGACGCGTCGGCAGACGGGGCGGCATCGCTCAGATCGCGGAGCGCATAGATCGCGTTATGTACCTTGATTTCGGCGGCGCGAAGTCCTGCAACAATGGTCGGATCGCTGCATGTGGTCGCTGCCGACTGTGGACAGCGCGGTAACAGGGTGTAGGCCGCCGCCGGAACGAGGAATTTCTGCACGTATTCGAGCTCGAGGCCGACGACTGTCTCTTGTGATGACGACAAGGTCGGTTGCTGGATCGTCGATGTAACCGCCGCGCAACCGCCAAGAAACAACATGCTTGAAACAATGAGTATACGCATGTCTCTTCCTTTTGAGATCGCCGCCCAACTCGGTCATCCGCGGCACGTCCACGAGAGTCACTTGCTCTGGGATTGCGCAGCCGGCGCGGTTCCGGACGTGGCCGCCGCGCCCGCGCTCGTGAGGTTGATGACCGTCGCGCAGGCCGGATCGATATAATTGGTCTCGGTATCTTGCACCTTGGTCAGTGTATTTCCTTTGGCGATGGCATTGGCAGTTTTCTCCGCGGCGGGGACAAGGTTCTTGCAGATGGTCTGTGCCGCCGATGCAACCGCTGCCGCATTGTTGGCCGCCGATTGAACCCCGGAGCACGCGGCGATTCCAAGACATAGAATCGCGACGATGCCCAGCTTCACCCATTCGTAGCGCATGGCGTGTCTCCGGTTCAGCTCTTGGATTGGGTGGGCTTGACCCCGAGTTCGGGAAGTAGGATGGCGATCAGTCCCGCTCCTGCAGTAAGGATCGCGACAATCGCCTGCCACTCGGCTGGCGTGACTGATATGCCAAGCATGCCGAACAGAGTCGCAAATCCGGCGTATGACGAAGGCTCCTTGGCCCTCGCCAGAAGGTATTGCAGCATTGATGTCTCCTTGGGATTTGAGCCGCCACCTTGGCGACAATTGGAACTGCCTTGCCGTCTCAGTTGGCTCTCAACTTAAGGGCAAGGGTGAATATGATGCCGCCCATGCCGCAAATTACGGAGCCGGCAACGATGACCACGAGTAACTCCAGGCGCGCGACGCGTACGATCGTCGATTCGAGGAGAGACAGCAGGTTGCCATAGCGTTCGGCGCAAACGGCTTCGTGTGTCCGAAGCGCCGTCGCCCTCTGGGTGCCGCGATCACCGATGCCGGGCGCGGTAATACGACCGGACTGAGCCCTCTTTCCCATCACTGGTTCCCCGTTGACTCCTCCGGAGTTGGCATTGCAAAAGACGGTCGGCTTGAAGATGCGAAAGAGCACGCCCCTTATCGTATCCTGGCGCCACTAGGCTCGCCGGTATCGGTGTCGCTGCCGAAGGAAACGCGCTGTCGTCGGAGCAATCGCCTAGATGGTCATCGCCTGGCGATGGTGCCAATGCCGAAGGTATAGGAGTCGCTTGCCATGAAGATCAGGACGACCATGGGACGCCTCTAATGCTGTTCACCGTTGCCGGCGCGCCCAGATCGTAGATAACCGGCTGGAGCGGGCTCGTAGCACGCGAAGGAGACAGCGGCGGCCAATGAAGCATCGAGAAGCCCGTTAGCCAATGCGCCAAGCCGATGTGCCGCCGTCGTAATAGACGGGGACATGGTAGCTGCCGCCGCCGCTGACGGCCGCGCCGAAATTGCCACTCGCGGCCACCGTGCTGTCGGTCACGAAGTGCCGGGCACCGTCATAGCCGGTCGGCAGGGCTGCGACCGTCGTCGGCACCGCTCGGTAGGCTCCGGCGATGTCCAGCATTGTGGAAGGCGTCGTCCCGATTCCGAGTGCGCCGCCCCCCGTGAGGCGCGCGATCTCGGCGTAGGTCTCACTCGAATCCTGGCTGATGGTCCCGAACGCCCAATGCCCGGTATTCGGGAAGAACATGCGCATCTCGCCGCCTTGGATTCCGAATCCGTAATAGGCGTGAGAAGACACATTCTCATAGAGCAAAAGCTGACGTGCCTCGACCACCCCCCCAAAGGTAAAAACCGCGTCGGATGAGGGTGTTTGATTGCCAACTGCGATGTTACCTGCAGAAGAGATTGAGAGCGCGGCCGTACCATGCACATAAGCATCCGACGTCACGCGGAACTCGATACCACCCGCGGAATTGAGGTAGACGTAGCTGGCGTCGGACGCCAAGTCACCTTCATAGGTGCCAGCATCCCCCTGCAATTCGATCCCGCTATAATGCTCCCCGCTCGGGCTGTCCAAAATGATGCTCGGCAGGTCGGTGACGCCCGTGAAACTGTGCCGTCCCGTCCAGGTCGGCGAGATCGACTGGTCGATGGCCGGCGCGCCGTCGCTGCGCATGAACGTCGTCGCGGAGCCGTCCACGGCGCTGAGACCGGCCGAAGCCGTGGGGTTGGCGGCCGCGGGCACGGCCACGCTGCCGTTTGAAGCCGCGGTCACCCGGCCCTTGGCGTCAACCGTAATATCGGCCAGCGTGTAGGCGCCTGTCGTGACGCCGGTCGCGGTGAGGCTGATCACGCCGGCGGCGGACACCGTGGCATCGCCGCCGGTGATGAGGC
>JBOHLV010000277.1:0-38230 GCA_050729815.1 Allostellaceae bacterium | reverse complement strand
GGCTACAACATGGTCGGGCTGATGGAGCGCCTCCCCGACCGCAATCCCGACCTCTTGAACATTCCGGACGGCCTCTTCCTGCGGCCGTCGGTGATCTCGATCTTCGACAATATCGCCGATCGGGTGACGCTGGTGACCACGGCGTGGCCCACCGCGGAAGTGCCGGCGCGCACCGCCTATGACCAGGCGCGGGAGCGCCTCGCCGACGTGCTCGCCGATTTCGAGCGCAGCCTGCCGCATCGCCGCGAAAGCGCCGACATTTTGCGCGAGCTGCCGGACCCCGTCGGCAACATGACGCGCGCCGAATACATGGCGATGGTGGAAGCGGCGAAGGAATATATCCGCGCCGGCGAGGCGTTCCAGATTCTGCCCTCGATGCGAATGCGGATTCCGTTTCGCCTGCCGCCGTTCGCGCTCTACCGCGCGCTGCGGCGCCTCAACCCGTCGCCGTTCCTGTTCTTCCTCGATTTCGGCAATTTTTGCGTAGTCGGATCGAGCCCTGAAATCCTGGTCCGGGTGCGCGACGGCAAAGTCACGATCCGGCCACTCGCCGGCACCCGGCGGCGCGGCGCCAATGCCGCGGAGGACAAGGCGCTCGAGGCGGAACTGCTCGGCGATCCCAAGGAGCGCGCCGAGCATCTGATGCTAGTCGATCTCGCCCGCAACGATGTCGGCCGCGTCGCCAAGATTGGCACGGTCAAGGTGACCGAGAGCTTCATCATCGAGCGTTATTCCCACGTCATGCATATCGGCTCCAATGTCGAAGGCGAACTCGACCCCAATTATGACGCGCTCGGCGCCCTCATCGCTGGCTTTCCGGCGGGCACGCTCTCCGGCGCGCCCAAGGTGCGGGCGATGGAGCTGATCGACGAGCTCGAGATCGAGCGGCGCAACCTCTATGGCGGCGCCATCGGCTATTTCGCCGGCGACGGCAGCATGGATACCTGCCTCGTCCTGCGCACCGCGATCGTCAAGAACGAAGTGATGGTGGCGCAGGCCGGCGGCGGTGTCGTCGCCGACTCGGTGCCCGCCGCCGAATATCAAGAAGCGCTCGACAAGATGCGCGCCCTCTTCGTCGCGGCGGAAGAGGCGGTGCGCTTCGCCCGGGAATGATCGACATGGCGCATGCCGACAAGATTAAATTCGCGAGACCGCGGGAACGTTGCGGGGTCTGCCGACCTATATTTCAGCATCGGCATCATGACAGGAGAGCCCGATGACGCGCATCACCAAGTTCCTGGCAATCGCGGCCATTGCCGCCGCGCCGCTGGCCATCGTCGGCGCCCAGCAGGCAGATGCCCAGGCCTATGTCACTCCCTATACCTATTATTACGGCTATCCCGGTTACGCCCCAAGTTACGCCCCAAGTTACGGTCCCGGTTACGCCCCAGGTTACGCCTATGCCTATCCATACGGCTATAATAACTACTATTACGGGTATCCGAACTATTCTTACTATCCCGGCGTCTCGGTCGGCTATGGCTGGGGCGGAAATTGGGGCTGGCGTCACGGTTCGTATGGCGGCTGGCATGGGGGCTGGCATCATGGCTGGCACGGCGGCGGCGGGCATCACTGGCACCGTTAAGGTCTGAGCATCGATCCGGGGGCTCGCTCTCCCGGCCATCACCCTCTCGGGCTTCGCGACGCCGATCGCCAACATGCCGCACTGGCTTCGCCGTGCAGCGCGCGCTCGCGCTTGCTTGCGGCACCGCGTCCCGATGAATGTAACGATCGGGACGCGGTGCGGGTCATCTTTCAATACTCAAATTGATAGGTAAGTCCGACCGAGCTGCCGGGATCGTTCTGCGGCGTGATGCCGGTGACCGGTGCGCCATTGCCATAGCCGAGCGTCGTCTGCGCCTTCAGATGTTTGGTGATGTCGATCTGGACCTGCGCCTGGGTCCCGCCGGAGATGCCTTGCTTCGCCCCGACATAGACGCCGCGCGTAACATAGCGGCCGGCCTCGATCGCGGCGCCGGTGCCCTTGGTGTCGCTGCCGACCGACAACCGGTCGAGCCCCAGTGTCTTGCGGATCTTACTGAGCGTGCCGCCGCTGCCGCCGATCCCGCCCAGCGACGCCACCCCCTGCGCCACCGAGGCGAGCTGTAACGGGCTCAATCGCGTCACGTTCTGGCCGAACAGAAGTTGCGCCATGATCTGATCGGCGGGCAGTTGCGGGCTGCTGGTCAGCGTCACCTCCGGCGCGTTGGCGTAACCCGCCACCGTCAGCGTTGCGGTAACATTGTTGGCGCTGCTTTGCGCGACGAAATGGATTGCGGGATCGATCTTCCGCTTGAGACTGGCCTGGTCGAAGGTGACGGAGCCGCTGGTGAAATTGAGCGTCTGGCCGACGAGATCGAAGGTCCCGCGGCGCAACGACAGTGCGCCGGTGATCTTGGGGTTTCGCGCCGTGCCGGCGATCTCGATCTTACCGCCGAGCTCGGCATCAACGCCATGTCCGCGCACAAACACCTGCTGCGGCGCGTCGAGGGTGATGGCAAGGCGCGGATTGAACGGTGGCACGGCCCGTTTCGGCGGTGGCGCCTCACCCGGCCGACGTACCTTCAAGACGGCAACCTCGGTCGGGAATTTGTCGGGCACGGTGATGTTGGCGCGATTGATAAAGATCGTGCCGGCAAGCGCCGAACTGCCGAGCGCGTTTCCCTTCAAAGTCAACGAGGCGTTGAGATTGGCGGAGAGAATATCGCTCTCGATCGGCCGCGCGTGTTTCGCCGTGATTTTGAGAGCGATCGGTATCGTCGGCCGGGTCAGATCGACGGTGCCGCTAACGGCGAGCGTACCTTGTCCGGCATGGCCCGTGAGCTTCGCGATATGCAGTACGCCGTTCGTGGCATCGAACCGCGCCGCGATATTAGTGAGGTGGATACCCTGGACATAGTCCTGGAAATTACCTTTGGCGAGCGTGGCGCTGCCCGCGACACGCGGCGCCTCCAACGTGCCCTCGATCCGGCCGTCGAGGGTCAATGTGCCACGCACGGAACGGCCCTCGGCGGCGATGATGGGATCGAGCAAGGCGAGATCGATCGTGCCCTTGGCCGTCAGAGCGAGCGATCCTGCTGGTTTCAGCGGTATGCTTCCCGCTACCACGAGCCGCGCCGAGCGTCCGCCGCTGAGCCGCGCCTCGAGCCGCGCGGCGGTGCCGTCGAGATGCGCGGTCGCCTCGATCCGCGCCGGTGGCAGGGCGGCGGCATCGCCGGAATGGACGGTAAGCCCCTGCCCTACGAGATGCACCGTGCCAAGCGGCGTGGCGAGGCTGCCTTTCAATGTCGCATCGAGACGCAGGCTGCCACCGCCTTTGAGGCCGGGCACGAACGCATGTGCCAGCGCGGGCGTGACATTGCGCAGCGCGATGGTGGCGTCGAGCCGCGGCGTCAGGCGGCCGCGCACCTCCAGCACCGCCCGCCCGGTTCCGATCCGCAACCGGTCGACCGCGATGCCGTTCGCGAAATCGATCCGGGCCGGCACGAGAAGACGTGCCGTCTCGCCCCGCGCGGTCAGACCGAGCGCGGTGAGGCGTAGCGATTTGGCCTTCGCATCAAGCGTCGCCGAGCCGCCCGAAGCCGCGGTGAGATCGCCGCTCTGCCATCGCGACGACCAGCGCAACGCCAAGGCATTGATCGACCCGTCGGCCGTGACATCGGCAGCGCCGCCAACCTTGCCTACATCGATCCCGGCAAGCTTCAGATGGAGTGACGCCCGAGGCGCCGAAGCCAACACATCCGCCACCCTGCCATCGAGCCGCGCCGTGCCAATCCTGGCGCCCGCAAGCGCGATGCCGTGCCCCTCGGCCGCGATGCCGAGCTGCGGCCCGCCGGACGTCTTGGTGAAATCGAGCCGCGCCGCCACATCGCCGGCGGGCTTACCGGCGATAAATGCCGCGAAATCGGCAAGCCGCAGGCGCAGATCTAGCCTGCCACCGGGCCAGCGCGCCCCCGCCGGCAGTTGGAGCGCGCCCGTCGCCGTGGTTCCCTTCCAGGCCGCATGCGCAATGGCGAAATGCACCGTGCCGTCATCGCCGCGCCGGGCGGTGATGTCGAGCTTGAGCGGCGCGCCGGCGAGCCTGCCATCGGCCGTGAGCCGGCCTTGCGGCGCCGCGGGGAGACCGTGCGCTTCGAGGCTTGCGGTGACCGGTCCCGTCGCGATGTGCGCGCCGCCGACATCGCCGTCGAGCGAGGCGGTCACGGCGAGATTGTTCATGAGGCCGCTCAATCGTCCCTTGACGGTGACGGCGCCGCGAACCCTCGGCGTGAGCCGCCCGAGATCTGGCAACATCGCCTCCCAGGCGAGATCGAGCGTTCCGCCGCGATCGCTGCCGCTAAGCGACGCACGGAGGCCGGCGCCCGTGAGATGCGCGCGGGCGATGGTGATGGTGCCGCCGGCAAGCGTCGCCGCGAAGTCGAACCGGCCCTCTGCACCAATAAGATTGACAAAAGTCTTTTGTCCACCGGTGACCCCAACCGTGCCAGTCGCGGTCACCTTGTCGCCGGCGGCGCCACGGGCGAATGCGGCAGAGACGGTGCCGCTGCCATCGAGCGTCATTCCGGCAAGCTTCGCCAACGGCGCCAATGTCGGCAGGCTCGCCTTGACATTGCCGGTGATGTTGCCCAAAGACGCGAACGCGGCATTGGCGCTGACGCGAAGCATCGGATGATTGAGCGTAATCTCGACGGTGCGCGGCGCGGTGTCGAGCCGCGCATCGGCCACGAAGGCGACCGGCGCCTGCGCAAAGAGGTCGGGTGCGCCCGGCAAGACGAGGCCCGTTACGCTGCCGGTTACATGGACGGCGCCCTCGCTGCCCTTGGCGTCGAGCGCGATCTCTTGCGCCGCGGCGCCATTCGCCCGTGGCCCCTTGATCCGCACCTGTCCCGCGATTTCGGGCTTCGCGAATTCACCCTTGAAAGTCACCGTCGCCGCGATGCCTTGCCAGCCGAGATCGGCCCGCGGCGACATGGCCGGCGCGGTCGCCGAGGCAACAAGATCGGCGGTATCGGCGAGGAGATCGATGGTGCCGTGCGCGGTGGCGCGGAGTTCGCCGGCACGCGCCGTCACTTCGAGGCGTTCGGCGCCCCTCGGGCCCGTGACACTGGCAGCGACATCGATTGCGCCGAACTCCGGCATGCCGGCAAGCTCGGAGACGAGGCCGTGCGCCGGCTCCGTCATGACAAAATGCGCCGTCACCCCGGCGCTTCCGTCATCGATCGCGACGCGGTAATCGCCGGCGCCGTCGAGCCGATGCGCCGTCGCACTCCCGCGCAAGACACCCTCGGCCGAAAGATGCGCCGACCCCATCACGGTGAGCGCCGCCGGCATCTTCACCAGCGATGCCGCCAGGGCCAGCTTGCCGATACGCCACTGCCCGATATCGATCCGTGCCGGCCAGCTTCCACCCTTGCTCGATGATAATTGCGGCAGGCGCAGCACGGTCACCTCGCCGGCGGTCAAGCGATCGATCCGCGCATCGCTATGGATAAGGGCGAGCGGGTCCCACACCAGCGTCACATTACGTAACCGTGCCCAGGCGCCATTCTTGTCGCGCAACTCGCCCCTGACCACGTGCAGCCGATCGGGAAAGCGGCCGGACAGCCCGCTCACGGCAAGCTGTCCGGCGGTCAGCGTAGGCACCTCGCCGGCGAGGAAACGCATGCCCCAGCCGGTATTGGCGAGGCCGTAAAGCGCCGCGATGCCGACGGCCAGCACCGCCAGCAGAATGCCGACCGTCAGTCCGAAGATCCTCCCCGCGCGCCGCATCAGAACGCCTGCCCCAGCCCGATATAGAGCTCAAAGGCATCGTCGCCATGACGTGGATCGAGCGGTACGGCGGCATCGAGCCGCACCGGTCCGATCGGGGTATAATAGCGCACGCCGAGCCCGGCGCCGATCGCGAGGCGACCGGTGAACGGGACGGCATTGGCGCTGACCTGTCCAGCATCGACAAATGCCGCCATGCCCCAATGATCGAGGATGCGCTGGCGGAATTCGATCGTGCCGGCATCGATCGCGGTGCCGCCTTCGGGCTGGCCGTCGGCGAAGCGCGGCCCCACCGATTGATAGCGGAACCCGCGAATGGTCGGGCTGCCGCCGCCATAGAAACGCTGGTCGGGCGGCAATTGAAACTGGCTCGCGCCGTCGACGCTGCCGGCGAGGCCACGCACCGCGATGATGCTGCGTCCCGGTGCGCTGATGCCGAGATGCGCGAGATCGTAATAGGCCGAGCCCGAGGCCTGGAGAATGGCGAAGCTGGCGCTGCCGCCGCCCAGCGATTCCGTCGGCACCGCGGTCAGCGCCGCGCGTACGCCATGGGTCGCGCCGTGCAGCGGATTGATTTGACCCGTGCTGTCGAATTTGAGCGAAAGAGGCAACCCGACGAGGGTGTAGCGGCGCGTGACATGCTCCTGCAGGATGGTTTCCACCTCGCCGGAAAGGCCGATCCCGGCACTCCATCGCGACGACAGCTTGCGATGGAGCGAAAGCCCACCGGTGAAGCCCTGCTGATTATAGGCATCGAGATCCTGTTTCAGTGCCGCGAGATCGAATTCCAACGTCTGGTGAAGGATGAGAAAATCGGGCTTCATGAATTGTGCCGAGACGTCATAGCCGAGGCCGTTGACCGCGTCGCCCGCCAGCCCGCTGCCGGAGGCGGAGAGATTGAGCTGCTCGGCATTGCCGAACAGGTTGCGGTCGGACCAGGTCAGGGTAAGGCTGGCGCCAAGATCGGTCGAATAGGCCGCGGTGATGCCGACCGCGTGTTTCGGCCGCTCGGTCACGACGAAGGTGATCGGCAACCGACCGTCAGGCCCGAGATGGTCGGCATGGCGGACGACGACGCCCGAGAACACGCCGAGGGCGGCGAGCGCAAGCCGCGCCTTCTCGACAGTGCCCGGTCGGTAGAGCTCACCCTCATGGATCGATAGATGGCGCCGGGCGAAGCCTTCATTGACCGACTTCAATCCCGTGAACCGGATCGACCCGATATGCGCGATCGGTCCCGGCGTTGCCTCGAACACGATGTCCAGCGTCTTCGTGCGTTCCTCGAGCGTCGCCGGCAGCAGCCTGACCTTGGCAAACGGATGGCCTTGTTCTTGGAGCGCTGCTACCAGCCGGGCGCGCGCTGCCAGGATCGCCGATGCCACCGCCGGCGCCCCGGATCTGAGATCGAGCTTCGCGCGAGCCGCGGCAGACACCGGGCCAGCGAGCCTGATATGACCCACACGGAAGAGCGGCCCTTTCTCGATCGCGATCCGCGCCTCGACCGGTTTTCCCTTCGGCACAGCCGCAAGGATCCGGGGTAAGGCCGAATCGCTGATCGGCCGCCCGTCCAGGGTGATTTCCACTTTGCCGTCGTAATAGCCATAGCTTTCGAGCACGGTCTTCAGCCTGCCGACATCCTGCCGCGCCCGGACGACGAGCGCGAACGGTTCTACGGGCGCCTTCTTATGCAGCGCCTCGAGCTCGGAGCTGCCTTTCAGCGCGGTGTCGAGCGTGCCATTGCCGGTGGCCGCAATGGTGACGCGATAAGGTTGTGGATTGGCGGCCATCGCGAGCCGTCCTAACAGGACGAAAGCGAACGCCGCGAGCGATAGCACGACCAGGGGATGTCGGATTTTCCGCGGCATTCCGGCAAGATGTTCGGTGGCAAATGAGGTTCAAGTATGGCCCAACTGGGCCGATAGCAAGCGCTTTGGACCGCAGGAGAAGCGTCAAACTGGCAAGTCCGCCGCGCGGCCTTCCCCCGTCAGGTGGCGATAGCCGAGCGAAAGACAAGGTCACCGCCGTCGCCGCGGAGGAAGGTCTAAGGCAGCGCCGACAGTACGCCAGATGGTATCTTGGCCACGAACTTCGCCCCCTCGCGCGGCGCGGATCAGAGCGAGTCGTCGGCGCGCTTGCCGGCCGACGGGTCGCCCCCTATAGTGCATGTTTTAATGACTGAATTGGCGCCGCTCGTCTCGTTTCCCCATCGTCATCTGCTAGGTATCGACGGGCTTTCGGCCGCCGCGATCAGTTATCTGCTTGATCGCGCCGAAGGCTATATTGAACAGAACCGAGGGGTCGACAAGAAACAATCGCTGCTGCGTGGCCGCACGATCATCAATTTGTTTTTCGAGAATTCGACCCGCACCCGCACCTCGTTCGAGCTCGCGGGCAAGCGCCTTGGCGGCGACGTCATCAACATGTCGGTGGCCACCAGTTCGATCAAGAAGGGCGAGACGCTGATCGACACCGCGATGACGCTGACGGCGATGCATCCCGACGTTCTGGTGGTGCGCCACCCGGAATCGGGCGCGGTTCAGCTCCTCGCCCAGAAGGTCGATTGCGCCGTCATCAATGCCGGCGACGGCAGCCACGAGCATCCGACCCAGGCGCTGCTCGACGCCCTCGCCATCCGTCGGCGCAAGGGCCGACTTCAGGACCTCAACGTCGCGATCTGCGGCGACATTCTCCACAGCCGCGTCGCGCGCTCCAACATTGCACTCTTGAACATTATGGGTGCTCATGTCCGCGTCGTGGCCCCCCACACGCTGTTGCCGGCGGCGATCGAGCGGCTCGGCGTCGAGGTGTTCCATGACATGCGCCGCGGCCTCGCCGATGTCGATATCGTGATGATGCTGCGGCTCCAGACGGAACGCATGGAGGGCAGCTTCGTCCCCTCGGTGCGGGAATATTTCCATTTCTTCGGCCTCGATTACGAAAAGCTCAAGGCGGCGAAGCCCGACGCTCTCATCATGCATCCAGGGCCGATGAATCGCGGCGTCGAGATCGACACCGCCGTCGCCGACGATATCGATCGCAGCCTCATCCATCAGCAGGTGGAGATCGGCGTCGCGGTACGAATGGCGTGCCTCGACGCCTTGACGCGCGAATTGTCGAACCGTCCACCGGTCGCATGAGCGGGCGCCTTCTGCTGCGCCGCGCGCGCCTTCTCGATCCGGCGCAGAACCGCGACGGCACCGGCGATGTGATGATCGAAGACGGCCGCATCACCGCGCTCGGCCGTGACTTGCCAAGCGCGCCTGGCATCGAGACGATCGATTGTAACGGTGCCTGTCTTGCCCCCGGCCTCATCGACATGCGTGTCCAGCTTCGCGACCCTGGCGCCGAACATCAGGAATCGATGGAAAGCGCCGGCCGCGCCGCGGCTGCGGGTGGCGTTTCGACCATGGTGGCGCTGCCCAACACCGATCCCGTCATCGACGATGTTGCGCTCGTCGAATTCGTGGCGCGGCGTTCGCGTGACATCCGGCTCGTCAACATCCGCACCTATGCCGCCGCGACCAAGGGCCTTAAGGGCCGCGAGCTGTCAGAGATGGGGCTCCTTGCGGCGGCCGGCGCCGTCGCCTTCACCGATGCCGACCGCACCATCGCCGATGCGCGGGTGATGCGCCGCGCGCTCGCCTATGCCCGAACCTTCGACCTTCTCCTGATTCAGCATCCCGAAGAGCCAAGCCTCGCCGAAAAGGGCACGATGAACGAGGGCGAGGTGGCGACGCGGCTCGGCCTGCCTGGCATTCCGCCGATCGCCGAGACCATCATGGTCGAGCGCGATCTGCGCCTCGTCGAGCTGACCGGCGCGCGGCTCCATTTCGCCCACCTTTCGACCGCGCACGCGATTGAGGCCGTCCGCCAGGCCAAACGCCGCGGCCTGCCAGTGACCTCTGATACCGCGCCGCATTATTTCGCCCTTAACGAGAACGAGGTCGGCGAGTACCGCACCTTCGCCAAAGTATCGCCGCCCTTGCGCAGCGAGGAGGATCGTCGAGCGGTGGTCGCCGGCCTCGCCGACGGCACCATCGATGCGATCGCCAGCGACCATGCCCCGCACGATCAGGATTCGAAGCGCCTGCCTTTTGCCGCGGCGGCAAGCGGCATTGTCGGCATCGAGACGCTGTTGCCCCTGTCGCTCGGCCTATATCACAATGGCGATATGAGCCTGCTCCAGGTGCTGCACAGGCTGACCCTGGCGCCGGCCGAGATTCTGCGCCTGCCTGCCGGTCGGCTCGCGATCGGCGCGCCCGCCGATCTCGTGATTTTTTCCCTCGACAAGCCTTGGCGCATTGACAGCGAGCGCTTTCTTTCTAAATCACGCAATTCGCCTTATGACGGCTGGCCGGTACAAGGCATGGCGCTTCGCACCATCGTCGGCGGGCGGACGATCTTCTTCCGGGAAAGCTGATGGACGCGCTTCAATTGATCGGCGCCGCATCGGGATGGGGCGCCGGCTTCCGCCACACCGAGGACGGCCCGCCCGCCTTGCATCGGCTCGGCCTTGCCGACTGGCTTACGGCGCACGGCGTCGAGGCCGTGTGGCGCGCCATGATCCAAAGCGAACGACGTTGGCATGACGGCGCGCAGCCGACCATCGCCGAAATCTTCGATCTCGTCGCGCGGCACAATGCGGCGCTCGCCGATGAGGTCGCGCAGACCTTGGCGGAGGGCGGATTTCCTGTCGTGATCGGCGGCGATCACGGCATCGCCATGGGAAGCTGGGGCGGCGTCGCACGCGGCCTCGATCGTCGGCCGTTCGGCCTCATCTGGATGGATGCCCATCTCGACGCCCATACCGTGGAGACGACGCCGTCGATGAACCCGCATGGTATGCCGGCGGCGGCGCTGCTGGGCCATGGCGATCCGCGCTTCCTTCAGATTTGCGGCGGCGCGCTCCGCCCGGAACATCTCTGCTATATCGGCATACGCTCCTATGAAGATGGTGAGATGGCGCTCTTGCATCGGCTCGGCGTACGGATCATCGAGATGGCGCAGCTGCATCGCCGCGGTATCGCCGCCTGCCTCGACGAGGCGGTCGCGATCGCAACCCGTGGCACCCGGGGCTTCGGCCTCACCATCGATCTCGACGGCTTCGATCCCGAGGACGCGCCCGGCATCGGCCTCAAATGCGCCGACGGCCTCCGCGCCAAGCCAACCATTGCCGCGCTGCGCACGCTCGCCGATCATCCGGCGATGCGGGCGATCGAGATCGTCGAGTACATCCCCGAATTCGACGAAGATTTGCGCACCGCGCACCTCGTCCGCGACCTCATCGTGGCCTTAACGGCACCAGCCCGGGCCGAAGTGTCGGCAGTGGCGCAATAGCCGGCTTTCCCCTCGCCAGGGTTTTGCTTTAGAACCGTGTCATGATTTGGCGGCTCGTCCTCGACGCGGTGATCGCGTATTTCCTAGGCTCGATCCCGTTCGGGCTGATCCTCGCGCGGCTCGCCGGCCATGGCGACATCCGCAAGATCGGCTCCGGCAATATCGGCGCGACCAATGTGCTGCGCACCGGAGACAAGCGCCTCGCCGCGGCAACCCTCATCCTTGATGCGGCGAAAGGCGCGGCCGCGGTCCTGATCGCGACCGGATTTGGCCCGATCATGGCGGCGGTCGCGGCGGTCGCCGTGTTCCTCGGCCATGTATTCCCGGTCTGGCTCGGCTTCAAGGGTGGCAAAGGCGTCGCGACCGGCCTCGGTGTGCTCTTGGCCTATCTTTGGCCGGTGGGCGTGCTTGCGCTCGTCACCTGGCTCATCATCGCACTGACGACGCGCTATTCGTCGCTCGCCGCGCTGGTCGCGGCCGTAATGGCGCCGCTTTATGCCTGGCTTACCGCGCACGAGACGCTGCGGACTGTCGTGGTGGCAATCCTCGCAGTGCTGGTGGTGATCCGTCATGCCGACAACATTCGCCGCCTCGTGCGTGGCACGGAAGGCAAGATCCGGCTTTCCGGGCGAGCCTGAGCGATGGCGACGACACGCACGCTCAACCCGGCGGAGCGACTCGACTGGTTGCGCCTCATCCGCACCGAGAATATCGGCCCCATCACCTTCTACCAGTTGCTGGCGCGGTACGGCTCGGCCGAGGCCGCGGTGGACGCCTTGCCGGAGCTCGCGCGTCGCGGTGGCCGCAACCGGCCTTTGCGGGTTCCGACCCGGGCGCAGGCGCTCCATGAAATGGCCGCGCTCGACCGCGCGGGAGCGAAATTCATCGCCTGGGGCGAGGCGGATTATCCGATCGCTTTGGCCGCCATCGAGGATGCACCGCCGCTGCTGGCGGCGCGTGGCCGGCTGGAGCTTACCCGTCGCCGCGCCGTCGCCATTGTCGGTGCACGCAACGCTTCGGCGAACGGCCGGCGCTTCGCCCGCGACGTCGCCCTGCAATTGGGGCGGCATGAATTGGTCGTCGTCTCAGGCCTCGCCCGCGGCATCGATGCCGCCGCGCATGAAGGCGCTCTCGAGACGGGCACCATCGCCGTGCTCGCCACGGGCATCGATAAGGTCTATCCCGACGAAAACCGGGCGCTCCACGAGACGATCGCCGAACGCGGCCTCGTCCTCGCCGAGCAGCCGGTCGGCACCGAGCCATTGGGTCGCCATTTTCCCCGCCGCAACCGTATCATTTCCGGCATCGCGCTCGGCGTCCTGGTGGTCGAGGCGGCGTTGAAGTCGGGCTCGCTCATCACCGCACGTTTCGCCCTGGAGCAAGGGCGCGAGGTGTTCGCGGTGCCGGGCTCGCCGCTCGATCCGCGCTGTCGCGGCACCAACGATCTCATTCGCCGTGGCGCCCGCCTTACCGAGAGTGCCGATGATATCCTGGCCGAGATCGCGCCAGGCATGGCGACGCCGGCGCCGGTATCGGCGATAGCGACCGTCGATCGCGAGCCGATGGCGGAATTGAGCGACCGCGATCTGGAACGCGCCCGTACCATGCTGATCGAGCATCTGGCCCCCAACCCGGTGCCGGTCGATGAATTAGTGCGCATGACTCACCTCTCACCATCCCAAGTAGCAGCCGTACTGCTCGAACTTACTCTTGCGGGACGTATCGAACGCCAAGCCGGAAATCAAGTAGCCTTGCTTTAGCGCCGGCACGTCACTATGTTCCGCGCCTCAAGCCAACCGGCAGCTTATGGATAACGTCGTCATCGTCGAATCGCCTGCGAAGGCGAAGACCATCAACAAATATCTCGGCAAGGACTATGCCGTTCTTGCTTCCTACGGCCATGTTCGCGACCTGCCCGCAAAGGACGGCTCGGTGCGGCCCGAGGAGCAATTCGCCATGTCCTGGGAGATCGAGGACCGGGCCGAGAAGCGCCTCAAAGACATCGCCCGCGCCGTCAAGGGCGCCAAGCATCTCTATCTCGCGACCGACCCCGACCGCGAGGGTGAGGCGATCTCCTGGCATATCGAGGACGTGCTGCGCCAGCGCCACGCCTTGAAGGGCGTCGATGTCAAGCGCGTCGTCTTTCACGAGATCACCAAGCAGGCTGTCCAGGACGCCTTCCGCCATCCGCGCGATGTAAACCGGGAGCTGGTGGACGCCTATCTCGCCCGTCGGGCGCTCGATTACCTCGTCGGCTTTACCCTGTCGCCGGTGCTGTGGCGGAAATTGCCGGGGAGCCGCTCGGCCGGGCGCGTCCAATCGGTAGCACTGCGCCTCGTCTGCGAGCGCGAGGATGAGATCGAGGCGTTTCGATCGCGCGAATACTGGACCATCGAGGTCGAGTTTGAGACCGGGAAGGGCGAGCGCTTCACCGCGCGCCTCTCGCATCTCGACGGCAAGAGGCTCGATAAATTCGACCTCGACAGCGAGGCGAAGGCCAAGGCCGCCGCCGACCGCATTGCCAAGGCCGCCGGCTTCGCGGTCGCGTCGGTCGAGCGCAGGGAAGTGCGCCGCCATCCGCCGCCGCCTTTCACCACCTCGACCCTGCAACAAGAAGCGTCGCGCAAGCTCGGCTTCGGCGCCTCCCGCACCATGCGAGTGGCACAGCGGCTCTATGAGGAAGGCGCGATCACCTATATGCGGACCGACAGCGTCAGCATCGCCGGCGAGGCGATCACCGCGGTGCGGCGCCTCATCGAACGCGATTTCGGCCCGAACTATCTTCCCGACCGACCGCGCCACTATACGACCAAGGCCAAGAACGCCCAGGAAGCGCACGAGGCCGTCCGCCCGACCGATATGGACCTCAAGCCCGCGAGCGCGAGACATTTCGATGGCGACGGCCGCGCGCTCTACGATCTCGTCTGGAAGCGCGCGACCGCGAGCCAGATGGAATCGGCCCGCATCGACCAGGTCATCGCCGACATCGATTCCGTCGACAAGAGCCTGCGCTTTCGCGCCACCGGTTCGACCCTCCTCTTCGATGGCTTTCTGAAGCTCTATCGCGAGGATGTCGACGACCCGTCGGACGAGGAAGAAGGCGGCCGGCTGCCGCCGCTGACGGCGCAGGACGCGCTCCGTCGCGGCAAGGTCACCCCGGCCCAGCATTTCACCGAGCCGCCACCACGCTATACCGAGGCGAGCCTCGTCAAGAAAATGGAAGAGCTCGGCATCGGCCGGCCCTCGACCTATGCCTCGATCCTGCAAGTCCTCCAGGACCGCAATTACGTCAAGCTTGAGAAGAAGCGCTTCATCCCCGAGGATCGCGGCCGCATCGTCACCGCCTTCCTTGCCAATTTCTTCGAGCGCTATGTCGAATACGGCTTCACCGCCGATCTCGAAAATCAGCTCGACGAAGTCTCCGACGGCAAGATTTCGTGGCGCCAGGTGCTGGCCGATTTCTGGCGCGACTTCTCCGCCGCCGTCGGCGGCACCAAGGATCTGTCGATCGGCCAGGTGCTCGAAGCCCTGGACCGTGGTCTTGGCCGCCATTTCTTTCCGGAGCGCGCCGACGGTCGTGACCCGCGCCTCTGCCCCGCCTGCAATGAAGGCCGGCTCAGTTTGAAGCTCGGCAAGTTCGGCGGCTTCATCGGCTGCTCGCGCTATCCCGACTGCCGCTATACCCGCAAGCTCGGCGTCGAAGGCCAGGAGGAGGAAAATGGCGAGACCGGTGAGGCCGGACCGCGCATCCTCGGCATCGATCCGGCCACGGGTCTTGAGGTGAGCCTGCGCAAGGGGCCATACGGGCATTATGTTCAGCTCGGCGAAGCCGAGAGCGGCGCCAAGCCGAAACGCGCCTCGCTGCCGCGCGGCCTCGCGCCGGGCGAAATCGACCTTGCGAAGGCGCTCGGCCTTTTGTCGCTGCCCCGCGAGATCGGCCGGCATCCCGAAGATGGCACGCCGATCCTGGCCGGGCTCGGCCGCTTCGGTCCCTACATCAAGCACGGCGAGAGCTACCGCTCGCTGGCACCCGACGACGATGTCCTCACCGTCGGCATCAATCGCGCCGTCAGCCTCCTCGCTGAGCCGCGCCAGGGCCGCGGCGGCGCGACGCGCGAGCCGGTCCGGAGCTTCGACCACGAAGCCGGCAAGATCATGGTCTATAAGGGCCGCTATGGCCCCTATGTCAGCCGCGACGGCGTCAACGCCACCCTGCCCCGCGATATCGCTCCCGAAGAATTGACCTTGGAGCAGGCGCTTGAGCTCCTGGCGGCGCAGGCGGCAAAGGGTGGCGGCAAGGTCAAGCGTCGCGGCCGGGCGACGGTCCGCAAGAAATCCGCCCCCAAGAAACGCGCGGCGGAGTAGGTGTCGCAGCTTTGCCCGGTACCCTTCGACTGCACCGCCGAATAAGACCGGCGACGCGCGCCGGGTGAGGCAATATGGCTCGCGGCCCAAGGAAAGCATCCTCATCCCGAGCACGCCCGAAGGGCGCCGGCGCGGCCGAGCGCGGTCCCAAACGCAAGCTGGCCGCGATCACCGGCCTTCCCCCGGTCGGCGTCATCGAGGTGACGGCAGTCGATTTCGACGGCGAGATGGTGGCGCAGCCCGTGGGCTGGCGCGGCTCGGAGCCGCCGCCGCGGATCATCGTGGTGCCGGCGCCACGGATGCCGGCCCTGGGCACGGGCGAGCGCGCGGTCGCCCGCCTCGGCCGCCGCGAGGATGGCACTTACGAGGCGCGCCTCATCCGCGCCGTCGAAGGCGCGCCCGACCGGATCATCGGCATCTTCCGCGCCGACCGGGATGACGGCCGGCTCGAGCCAACCGACCGCAAGGTGAAAACCGAATTCCGGATCTCCAAAATCGATGCCGCCGGGGCCAAGGATGGCGAGATCGTGTTGGCCGAGGCGCTCGCCGGCCGCCGTCTCGGCCTGCCGCAGGCGAAAGTGCTGGAGCGGATCGCCCATTCCGAGGATCCCCGCGCCTACAGCCTCATCGCCATCGCGAGCCACGGCATCCCAACCGGCTTTCCCGACGCCGCAGTGAAGATCGCCGAGGCGGCGAAGCCGGTTGCGCTCGGCCATCGCACCGATCTGCGCCGCATCCCGCTCGTCACCATCGACGGTGCCGACGCCCGCGATTTCGACGATGCCGTCTGGGCCGAGACCGATCGCGAAGAGGACGGCTGGCACCTCATCGTCGCCATCGCCGATGTCGCCTGGTATGTCCGCGCGGATGACGCGCTCGACGCGGCGGCGCGCGAGCGCGGCAATTCCGCCTATTTTCCGGACCGCGTCGTGCCGATGCTGCCGGAGGCGTTGTCGAACGAGCTGTGCTCGCTGAAGCCCGGGGTCGATCGCGCCTGCCTCGCCGTCCATCTCCATATCGACGGCGACGGCAATCTTCGGCACCATCGCTTCGTGCGTGGCCTGATGCGCTCGGCGGCGAGGCTCACCTATGACGAGGTGCAGGCGGCAATCGACGGCAGCCCCGGCGACTTGACGCGGCCCTTGGTCGAGCCGGTGCTGCGGCCGCTTTACGGTGCCTACCACGCGCTCGTCAAGGCGCGGGCGAAGCGCGGCACGCTCGATCTCGACCTGCCGGAGCGGCGGGTGCTGCTCGATCCTTCGGGCCGGATCGCACAGATCGAGCCCCGGGCGCGGTTCGACAGCCACAAGCTCATCGAGGAGTTCATGATCGCCGCCAATGTCGCGGCGGCCGAGACGCTGGAAAAGCGGAAACGCGTCTGCATGTACCGCGTCCACGATGCGCCCGACCCGGCGAAGCTCGCCGCCTTGCGCGATTTCCTCCACGAACTGCGGCTGCCCGGTCTTACCCTCGCCAAGGGCCAGGTCATGCGGCCGAAGCACCTCAACCAGATTCTGGCTCGGGCGGCGGGAACGCCCGAGGCGCATCTCATCAACATGCTGGTCCTCCGGAGCCAGGCCCAGGCCGAATACAGCCCCGACAATATCGGCCATTTCGGCCTCGCACTCCGCTCTTACGCGCATTTTACCTCGCCGATCCGGCGTTATGCCGACCTTCTGGTGCATCGCGCCCTCATCGCCGCCCATGGCTGGCCGGGGGCCGATCCGGCCGATTGGGATCGTGACGAATTCGCCAGCATCGGCGAGCACCTCTCCATGACCGAGCGCCGCGCCGCCGCCGCCGAGCGCAGCGCGCTCGACCGATATACGGCTGCGTTCCTCGCCGAGCGGGTCGGTGCCGTATTTCCAGCCCGGGTCAACGGTGTCACCCGGGCCGGCCTGTTCGTTACGCTCGACGAGACCGGAGCCGACGGCCTCGTGCCGATCTCGGCGATCGGCGGCGATTTCTACCATCATGACGAGCGGCGCCATCGCCTCGTTGGCCGCCGCACCGGCCGCATTTTCGCCCTCGGCGATGCCATGACGGTGCGCCTCGCGGAGGCGGATATCGTGACCGGAAGCCTCGCTTTCGTCCCGTCGGACAGCGAGGAGAGACCAGGAAAACCGCGAATTTCGTCGAAAAATCAACGACGAAGTCGCTTTTAACCCGATCTCCACTTGCGCGCCTTAAGCTCTCCACGCGATGATAGGGACGCGGAGGCTCAAAATGGGGCGATGGCATTATTCGGGGCGCCTTGCGGCGGTCGTGATGGTGGGGATTCTGGCTTTCGCGGCATTGGCGTCGTCGCGGGCGGCGTCTTCCGGTGTCGATCACGCCAGCACCAACGCCAACGCGGCGCTGTTCCGCGCGACCTATCGGGCGATCGCGGATCATTACCTGAAGCCGCTGACGCCGCAAAAGCTGGCCATGACCGGGCTCGCCCGGCTCGCCGACATCGATTCGAGCCTCGCCGTCTCGCACGACGACAACGATGTCGTGCTGCGGCAATGGCGCCATGTCATCTGGCGGCATGCCGCCCCGGCGCCGGGCAATGCCGCGGCCTGGGGGCGGCTCACCGCGACCCTCCTCGATATCGCGCGACGCTATTCGGGCGACGTTTTGGCGCAGCCTCCAAATGCCATCGACACCGCGGTCATCGACGGCAGCCTTGGCCTGCTCGACCGCTTTTCCCGCTATGCCCCGCCAGTGCAGGCGACCGAGCATCGCGACAGCCGCGACGGTTATGGCGGCATCGGCGTCACCCTCGAGCGTGACGGGGACGGCGTGCGTATCGCCATGGTGATGCCGAATTCCCCGGCCGCCGGCGCGGGTCTTGACGGCGGCGATGCGATCACCGCGATCAACGGTACCGCGACCCGAACCCTGTCGCCGGGCGCGATCGCGGCCCGGATGCGTGGCCGTATCGGCAGCACGCTAGATCTCACCGTGGTGCGGGAGGAGGGTTCCTATCCCGTGACCATCATGCTGCGCCGTGCCCATATCGTGGTGCGGAGCGTCGCGTTGCGCGAACTCGGCCAGGTCGCGGCGCTGCGCGTCTCGAGCTTCAATGCCCGTACCGCCGACGAGTTGGCGGCGGCGCTGGCACTGGCGCATCGCGACATGGGGACGCGGCTCAGGGGCCTCGTGCTCGATCTGCGCGACAATCCGGGCGGCCTCGTCGACCAGGCGGTTCGGGTCGCCAGCATGTTCCTCGATCATGGTCTCGTGGTCTCGACTATCGGCCGGGTACCCGAAAGCAACCAGATTTTCGACGTGACCCGCGACCGGCCGGCCGAGCGTCTGCCGCTCGTCGTCCTCGTCAATGGCGGCTCGGCCTCGGCGTCGGAGATCGTCGCCTCGGCGCTCCAGGACGACCATCGCGCCATCATCGTCGGCACCTCGTCCTATGGCAAAGGCACGGTACAGGACGTGATCGGCCTGCCCAACAATGGCGAGCTTACCGTGACCTGGGCAAAACTGATCCCGCCGGGCGGCTATATTCTCCATCATCACGGCGTCGTGCCGGTGGTCTGCACCGACGGCGTCAAGCGCGTGGCCGCGGCCGTGCCGGTCCCCGGCGTGCCGCGTGCCGGCCTTTCCAATCGCGGCTGGATCGCGCTCCGGGCCCAGTGCCCGCCGATGCGGATCGACCGGCCGATCGACCTCAAGATCGCTGAGCGGCTGTTGCTGTCTCCGGCGCGCTATGTCCGGGCGCTCGCCGACGAGCCGGCAAAGCCGATCCAGGCCGCCGCCGCCAATATCCCGATGCGATAGACCATTCTATTCGCGCTTCTCGATCTCGAACACGAGCACGCCGTTCTCGTCTCGCTCGGCGACGAGGCGATGGCCGGTGGTGTCGCAGAAATGCCGGAAATCGGCGGGCGCGCCGGGATCGGTCGCGAGGACGCGCAGCACCGCGCCGGGCGCCAGCGGCTTCATCGCTCGCCGCGCCTTCAGGACCGGGAGCGGGCACTTCAAATCCCTGGCATCGAGGATGATGGGGTCGGCCATCGCGCTCACCCGAACTTGTTGCTCTTGGAGTAGCCCGGCGGCTTCAAGAGGCCGGCCTGGGCGCGCTGACCCTCCCAGCGCGCGAATTCGCTCAAAGTGCGAACGCGGCCCTCCTGCTGCCAGGCGAGCCCGTCCGATTTCCGGAACACCTTAACATCCGAGAGGCCGCCATCCTTGTAGCGTTGAAGGATGACGCCGCGACCGCGCGCCATCTCCGGCATCTCGGCCAAAGGAAAGATCAAGAGCTTCTGATTGTCGCCGATGATGGCGACGCGATCGCCGTCGACCGGCACCGCCGCGACGGCACGGGCGCCCGCCGCCGGGTTCATCACCACCTTGCCGGCGCGGGTCTGGGCCAGCACCTCGTCCGCCGGGACGACGAAGCCGCGACCATCGCTTGAGGCAAGCAGCAGCTTCACGCCGTCGCGATGGGGCATGATCGTGACGATGTCATGCTCATTGCCGAGTTCGATCATGAGGCGTACCGGCTCGCCATGGCCGCGCCCGCCCGGCAATTTATCGACACTCAGCGTATAGAAGCGGCCGTTGCTGGCGAACAACAGGAGCTTGTCGGTGGTCGCCGCGGGAATGACGAAGCGACCTTCATCGCCCTCCTTGTATTTCAAATCGGCGAGCGTCGGTGCCTGGCCCTTCACCGTCCTGATCCAGCCCTTCATCGAGCACAGCACCGTCACTGGCTCGCGCTCGATCAAGGCCTCGACCGGAACCTGAATTTCGACCGGCGGCTGGCCGATCAAGGTGCGGCGCTTGCCGAGCGGCCCGGAACCAAACTCTTTTTTGATCTCCGCCATCTCGGCGGCGAGCGATTTCCATTGGCGGCGTTCATCGCCGAGCAGCGTCGTCAGCGTCGATTCCTCGGCGCCGAGCTTCTCCAATTCCTGTTTGATCGCGATCTCTTCGAGGCGACGCAAGGCCCGCAAGCGCATATCGAGGATCGCATCGGCCTGAATCTCGGTCAGCTTCCAGCGCTTCATCATCCGCTCTTTGGCGTCGTCATATTCGCGGATGAGACGGATCACCTCGTCGAGATTGACATAGACAATGATGAAGCCGCGCAAAATCTCGCTACGCCGCGCGATCGCGTCGAGGCGGAAGCGCGCCCGGCGCTGCAACACCTCTCGGCGATGATCGAGGAACGCCTGAAGCGCCTCCTTCAGATTCATGATTCCGGGCACGCCGCGAGCGTCGAGCACGTTCAAATTGAGCGGCACCTTGACTTCAAGCTCGGTCGCGCGGAACAGCGATTCCATCAGCACTTCGGGATCGACATTGCGCGTCTTCGGCTCCAGCACCAGCCGCACGACATCGGTCGATTCATCGTGCATGTCGCCGAGCAGCAGCAATTTCCGTTCCTCGATGAGGGTGGCGATGCGCTCGATAAGGCGCGCTTTCGGCACCTGATAGGGAATCTCGGTGACGAGGACGCGGTATTGGCCGTGGCCGAGCTTTTCCTCTTCCCAGCGGGCACGGAGGCGGAAGCTGCCGCGCCCGGTCTCATAGGCGTCGCGGATATTGTCGGCCGCCTCGACGAGGACGCCGCCCGTCGGGAAATCCGGCCCCGGCAGATACGCCAGCAACTCGGCAACGGTTGCACGGTGGTGATTGATGAGATGGATCAAGGCATCGCACAGCTCGCCCGCATTGTGCGGCGGGATGCTGGTCGCCATGCCGACCGCGATGCCCGTGGCGCCGTTCGCCAAGAGGTTCGGGAACCGCGCCGGCAGCACCACCGGCTCCTCGCCCTCGCCATCATAGGTGGGACGCAGATCGACCGCGTTCTCGTCGATGCCGTCGAGGAGCGCCTCCGCCACCCGCGTCATGCGGCTTTCGGTATAGCGCTGCGCCGCCGCGGAATCGCCGTCGATATTGCCGAAATTGCCCTGGCCATCGACCAGGGGATAGCGCTGGGCGAAATCCTGCGCCAAGCGCACCAGCGCGTCATAGACCGCGACATCGCCATGGGGATGGAACTTGCCGATGACGTCGCCGACGATGCGCGCCGATTTCTTGTAGCCGGAACGCGGCTCCAAGCGGAGCTGGCGCATGGCGAAGAGGATGCGGCGATGGACCGGCTTCAAGCCGTCGCGGATATCGGGCAGCGAGCGCGACACGATGGTCGAAAGCGCATAGGCCAGATAGCGCTCGCCCAGGGCGTCGCCGAATTGAACCTCGCGGATGTCGCCGGTCGGGACTGGCTTCGACGGCATGTGGCTTCACCTCAACATCTAGGGGCCGGTCGCTGCTCCTGCAGCGAATCAGCAGCCAGCCCCATCAATATATAGATTCTGTCCCTAGGCAAGAACAGAACATCACAGGAACGTAATCATTCTTGTGCCCGCTGCAAGGTGGCAAGGAACCGCGCCCGGGCGGCGGGCAGCTTCCGGCCATGGGGTGCGGCCGCCCGTCGTTCGAGGAAAAAGCCGGTCAGCGCAAGGCCGTCGCGGATGTCGACCATGCTTGGCGCGCCATCGGCGATGAGGAAGGACGGCAAAGCGAGGAGGCGGTCGCGATAAGGCTCGCCGGCCGAGGCCGAGACCGCCTGGCCCGAGCGCGGCGAGACATAGATGAGGTTGTCGTTGCGCCCGGTCGCGGCGCAATGGCCGAGATCGAGGCCGAAGCCGAGCTCGGCCAGCAAATCCAATTCCCAGCGAACATAGAGCGCGGCCCAGCCGGCCTCGCGATCGAGCGCCAGGAGCAGCCCCTTTAAGCCCGCATGGCTGCGGGGATGGGGCTCGTGATCCGGCAACAGTGTATCGACGAGCGCCGCCGCCGCGGCCAGCGCCGCGAGCCGCGCCGGATTATCGAGGAAGCGCGCGGCGTGGCTCGCCTCAAGCTCGGCGCGGAAGGTGCCGAGATGTTCCGGCAGCCGCGCCCGCCAGGTAATGTCCAACTCATTGCCGATCTCGAACCAGCCACGCTGCTTCCGGCTCTGGCCGTTGCGCACGAGGCCGCCATGCCGGCCATGCTCCGCGGTGAGGACATGGAGCAGCAGCGCGCGCTCGCCATGCCGCCGCGCCGACAGCACGATGCCCCCGTCACGCCATTCCATGAGCAAAAACCGGAAATTCCCCTCCCCCCGTGCGGGGGAGGGGGTGAGAAGCCGAAGGCTTCGAGCGGGTGGGGGGTGAACACGGTGAGACACCCCCCACCCGCAATGATGCGCTAACGCGCGTCATTCCGACCTCCCCCTCAAGGGGGGAGGGGGTAGAGAAGGATGCCTCAGCTTTCATAATCGAGGCCCAGCGTTTGGTAATTGGCGCGGTCCTCGGCCCAGTTCTCGCTGACGCGGACGAAGAGGAAGAGATGGACCGGCCGGCCGAAGAAGCGCGCCATCTCGGCCCGGGCGGCGGCGCCGATCGCCTTCACCTGGCGGCCGCCCTTGCCGAGCACGATCGCCTTCTGGCTTGCCCGCGCGACATGGATGGTCTGGTCGAGGCGCAGGCTGCCATCCGCCCGCTCCTCGAAGCGGTCAGTCTCGACATGCGAGGCGTAAGGCAGCTCCTGCCGCAAATCGAGAAACAGGCGCTCGCGCGTGATCTCGGCGGCGATGAGACGCTCAGCGAGGTCGGTCAACTGATCCTCGGGATAATGCCACGGCCCCGCCGGCATGATTGCGACAAGCATCGCGGTCAAATCCGCAATGCCGTCGCCATTCAAGGCCGAGACCATCATCACCCGCTCGAAGAGACGGGTCTCGTTGAGCGCGGCGGCGAGCGGCAGGAGCGCCGCCTTGTCGACGCGATCAATCTTGTTGAGGACGGCGATGGCGCGCGGATGTTGTTGTTTCAGGCCATCGAGCACCCGTGTCGTATCGGCATCGAGGCCGCGCGCCGCATCGATCAACAGCATGACCAGATCGGCATCGGCGGCACCGGCCCAGGCGGCGCCGACCATGGCGCGGTCGAGCCGGCGCGTCGGCGCGAAGATGCCGGGTGTATCGACCAGGATGATCTGGGCCTCGCCGGCGATCACAACGCCGAGCATGCGCCGCCGTGTCGTCTGCGGCTTCGGCGTGACGATCGCGAGCTTGGTGCCGACGAGCCGGTTCAGCAGCGTCGATTTGCCGGCATTGGGCGCGCCCAGAATGGCGACGAAGCCGCAGGCTTGGGTCATGCGATGAGGTTACGCCGCCCCTTCGATCCGGGAAAGCGCAAGCGCGGCGGCGGCGGTTTCGGCGGCGCGCTTCGAGGCGGCGGTTGCCTCGGCCGGGGCAAGACCCTCAACCTCGACCTGGATCGTGAACTGCCGCTGGTGCGGCGGGCCCTCGACCTGGAGGGTGCGATAGACCGGCAGCGGCAGGCCGCGCCCCTGCGCCCATTCCTGAAGCGTCGTCTTCGGATCGCGCGGCGCCGCCGGGCCGAGGCCGTCGATCAGGGGCTGCCACCAGCGCGCGACGAAGGCGTGCGCCGGATCAAGCCCGCCATCGAGATAAAGCGCCGCGATCACCGCCTCGCAGGCATCGGCCAGCACCGACGGGTTCGCGCTGGCGCCGGCCGCGGCCTCACCCGCCGAGACGATGATGTAGTCGCCAAGACCGATGGCCTCCGCCACCTTGATCAGCGCCTCGCGCCGCACCAGCGCGGCGTGGCGGCGGGTGAGATCGCCCTCCGCCTCGTTCGGAAAGCGCCGGAACAAAAGTTCGGCGATGACGAGGCCGAGGACGCGATCGCCCAGGAATTCGAGCCGCTCATAACCCCGGCGGAAGCGGCGGCCGCCCGCGCTCGCATGGGTCAATGCCTCACGGAGCAAATCCGGCCGCGCGAACCGGTGCGACAGCCGCTCGGCCAAGGCGTCGAGCGCGCCGGACGGCGCCGCCGTCAATGGATCCCTGAGAAGAGACGGGCGTACCGGATGGTGAAGGGCCAGGCCCAGACCTGCCACCAATCGGCATAGCCATTGGTCGAGAAGAAGAGGAATTGCGCCTTGCCAACGAGATTGGCCGCCGGCACATAGCCAACGCCGCTCATCGGGTCGCGGCTGTCGGCGGAATCGTCACGATTGTCGCCCATCATGAAAAAATGGCCGGGTGGGACATGGAATACCGGGGTGTTGTCGAAGGCGCGGTTGTCGCCGAGTTCGAGGATGCAGTGCTGAACGCCGTCGGGCAGCGTCTCGATATAGTGCTGATAGGCGGCGTCGTTGGGGTTGCCCGGCATGCGGCAGCCATCGGTCAGTCGGCGCGGCACTTCCTTGCCGTTGATATAGAGCCTTCCCGCCTTCATCTGGATCGTGTCGCCGGGCAGGCCAATGATCCGCTTGATGTAATCGATCGAAGGGTTGGCGGGCAGCCGGAACACCGCGACATCGCCCATCTTCGGCTCATGAAAGAAGATCCGGCCCTTGAACAGCGGCAACGCGAACGGCAGCGAATAGCGGCTGTAGCCATAAGAGAATTTCGAGACGAAGAGGTAATCGCCAACCCTGAGGGTCGGCTCCATCGAGGCCGACGGGATGTTGAACGGCTCATAGAGAAAGGAACGGATCACCAGCGCGATGATAATGGCATAGACCAGCGTCTTGACCGTTTCGGCCAGACCGCCCGCGCGTTTTTTGGGCATGGGAACGGACACCTGGTAAACTTTTGAGATTAAAGGATATCGCTGCGGGGCATGGTTCGCGCGGGAAGGATCAAGCCAAGGCGGGCGCGGGAAGTCAAGCGGGGAAACCCGGCTGATCGGCGGAAATGATGACGAATGCCTGGGCGAGCGGGTACTCGTCGGTGATGGTGAGGTCGATGCGGGCGACGCGGCCGGGCGGCGTCAAGGCCTCGAGCCGCCTCTTGGCGCCGCCGGTCAGGGCGAGGCTCGGCCGCCCGCCCGGCAGATTGACGACGCCGAGATCGCGCCAATAGACGCCGCGGCGAAATCCGGTGCCAAGCGCCTTGGCACAGGCCTCCTTGGCGGCGAAGCGCTTGGCATAGGTCGCAATCCGGTCGGCGCGGCGCTCGGCGCGGGCGATCTCGATGGGGGTGAAGACGCGAGCGATGAAGCGGTCGCCGAAACGCTCGATCGTGTCGGCGATGCGGTCGATATCGATGAGGTCGCTGCCGATGCCGAGGATCATGCCCCCGGCCCCGCGCGGGCGCGATCCATCGCCGCGCGCATCCGCCGCACCGCCTCCGAAAGGCCAATGAAGACCGCCTCGCCGATGAGGAAATGGCCGATATTGAGCTCGACGATCTCCGGGATCGCGGCGACCGGTTCCACGTCATCGAAGCCAAGGCCGTGCCCGGCATGGCATTCGAGGCCGAGCGTCGCGGCATGGGCCGCCGCCGTGACCAGGCGTTGAAGCTGGTACTCGCGTTCCTCACCTTCCGCATCGCAATAGGCGCCGGTATGAAGCTCGACCACGGGCGCGCCGATTGCCCGCGCCGCTTCGAGCTGGGCCCGATCCGGCTCGATGAACAGCGAGACGCGAATCCCGTCCGCTCCGAGCGCCTGGACGAAAGGCGCAAGGCGATCTTGACCGCCCCTAACGTCGAGCCCGCCTTCGGTGGTGCGCTCCTGGCGATTTTCCGGGACGAGGCAGGCGGCATGGGGCTTGTGCCGAAGCGCAATCGCCAGCATCTCCTCGGTCGGCGCCATTTCTAGATTCAAGGGCAATTTGAGTTCGGCCATGAGCCGCGAGATGTCGTCATCCCGGATATGGCGCCGGTCCTCGCGCAAATGCGCGGTGATGCCGTCGGCGCCGGCCGCAGCCGCCAGGAGCGCCGACCGCACCGGATCGGGATGCCGGCCGCCGCGCGCGTTCCGGATGGTTGCGACATGGTCGATATTGACGCCGAGGCGAAGCGGTTTCGAAAGCATGGCTAAGACTTAAATTTCGGTCAGCGCCTTGCGCGTTCGACGGAATTGATCACCGGCGTCGCGCGGAGCGCGGCGATGATATTGGTAAGGTGCTTCAAATCCTGCACCTCGACATCGACCAGGAGCTCGAAGAAATCCAAGGAGCGATTGGTTATCTTCAAGTTGATGATGTTGGCGGCCTGCTTGCCGATGACGGTGGTGAGGCTGCCGAGGCTGCCCGGCTCGTTGCCGATGGTGACGTTGAGCCGGCCGATATGGCGGGCATCGCCATCGCCGGTGTTCCAGGCGACATCGAGCCAGCGGTCCGGCGCGTCGGTATAATGGGCGAGCGCGTCGCAATCGATGGTGTGGATGGTGACGCCCTTGCCCGTGGTGACGATGCCGACGATGCGGTCGCCCGGCAAAGGATGGCAGCAGCCGGCGTAATGGACGGCCATGCCGGGGATGAGGCCGCGGATCGGCACCGCGTTCTGCGCCGCTTTCTTGCCGCGCGCCCGCGCCAGCGACACCACCTTTTGCGGCTTGGCGTCGGGCGTCGGCGGAAACACCGCGCTCACCACCTCGCGCCCGGTGACATTGCCGGCGCCGGCGGCGACATAAAGGTCCTCGACCGCGTCGCATTTGAATTTGTCGAGCACGGCGGTGAGCGCCTTTTCCGTCATGTCGTGGCCGTCCTGGCGGAAGGCCTTTTGCAGGATCGCCTTGCCGAGATCCAGATATTGCGCGCGCTGCTGGGTGCGCACGAAGCGGCGGATGCGCGCCCGCGCCTTCGCCGTGACGACGAGCCGCTCCCAGGTAGGCGAGGGCTGCTGCGCCTTCGAGGTGATGATCTCGACCTGGTCGCCGTTCGACAATTGCGTCCTGAGCGGCGCCAGCTTGCCATTGATCTTGGCGCCGACGCAGGTATCGCCGATCTGGGAATGGACGGAATAGGCGAAATCGATCGGGGTCGCGCCGCGCGGCAGATTGACGAGATCCCCCTTGGGCGTGAAGCAGAACACCTGGTCCTGGAACATCGCGAGCTTGGTATGTTCGAGGAATTCCTGCGGGTCGGCGGCATGTTCGAGGACGTCGAGCAGCTCGCGCAGCCAGCGATATTGCCGCCCTTCGTTGCGCCCGGCATCCGCCTTGTAGACCCAATGCGCGGCGACGCCGAGCTCCGCCACCTCGTGCATGTCCCGGCTGCGGATCTGGATCTCGATGCGCTGCTGCTCCGGCCCGATGACGCCGGTATGGATCGATTGATACTGGTTGGGCTTGGGCAGCGAGATGTAATCCTTGAACCGCCCCGGTACCACGGAATAGCGGCTGTGGATCACGCCCAGCGCGTGATAGCACGCCTCGACATTTTCGACGACGACGCGGAACGCCATGATGTCGGAGAGCTGCTCGAAGCCGACATCCTTCTTTTGCATCTTGCGCCACACCGAATAGGGTGTCTTCTCGCGGCCCGAGACCTCGGCCGCGACGCCGGCCTTCTCGAGCGTATCCTCAAGCGCCACCATGATGCGCTCGACGAGGTTGCCGCCGCGTTCCTTCAAAAAGGCAAGCCGGGTGTAGATCGATTCCCGCGCCTCATGCTGCAATTCCGCGAAGGCGAGGTCCAGAAGCTCATCCTTGACCTCGTTCATGCCCATGCGCTCGGCGAGCGGCGCATAGATGTCCATCGTCTCACGCGCGATGCGCCTGCGCGTCGCCTCGTCCTTGAGGAAGTGGAGTGTACGCATATTGTGGAGCCGATCCGCGAGCTTGACGAGAAGCACGCGGATGTCTTCCGACATGGCGAGGACCAATTTGCGGAAATTTTCCGCCTGTCTGGTCTGGTCGGATTGCAATTCGAGCCGCGACAGCTTGGTGACGCCGTCGACGAGCCGCGCGATCTCCGGCCCGAACAGCTTCTCGATCTCGTCGAGCGTCGCCACCGTGTCCTCGACCGTGTCATGGAGGAGACCGGTAACGATCGAGGCGCTGTCGAGCTTCATGCCCGAAAGGATGCCGGCGACCTCAACGGGATGGGAAAAATAGGGATCGCCCGAGGCCCGAAGCTGCGAGCCATGGGCCTTCATGGAAAAGACATAGGCGCGGTTGAGTGCGTCCTCATCGACCGAGGGGTCGTAAGATTTGACCCGCTCCACCAACTCGAATTGCCGCATCATGGCGCGGCCGCTCCCATCGCTCGGGTTGCGGGTCGCGCCGTCGGGCATCTATTCCCCGTCCGGCGTCGAGGCTTCGCCTTCCTCACCGATTTCGGGCAGCGCCTCTTCATCGAGGCCGGTCACCTCGTCCTCGGCGACCGCCAGCATGTCCTCCTCCATCTCCTCGTCGACCGCGGCGACATCGCTGTTCTCATCGCCTGCGACCCGGGCGAGATCGACCGGCCATTGCTGCTGCGCAAGGTCGATATCGCCCTCTTCCTCGGGCTCGTCGATCTCGACATGCTTCTGCATGCCGGTGATGACCGCAGTCTCGAGATGGTCGAGCTGCACCATCTCGTCGGCGATTTCGCGCAACGCCACAACCGGGTTCTTGTCGTTGTCGCGATCCAAAGAGATCGGCGCGCCGGCGGCGATGTCGCGGGCGCGCTGTGCCGCGAGCAGCACCAACTCGAACCGGTTCGGAACCTTGAGGACGCAATCTTCGACGGTGACGCGCGCCATGCCGGTGACACTCCAAGAAATCGCGAGGGATCAGGGATTATATGGGATTGCGCCGGGATTGCGCAACAGGCGGCTGGGCCACGGCGGGTATCTCGAGCCACGGATGCCCTTAACGCGCTGTTCAACGCGCGCGCGAGGATCCGCGCCGTCGCTGCCGTCATGTTACGGCGGTTGGAGGCCGCGAGCGATGTCGCCCGCGATCGGCACCTGGCGCGGCGGCGCCAATCCCCGATCCGTTCACCCTTTTTCGTGAACCCAGGGCAGATAGACGATGTCGAGACCACGGAAGCCGGGCTTGTAGGTGAAATGCTTGTCCATGGCATAGACGGCCACATAATCCCACAGGGTCATGATGTAGAGGTCGTGCTGCTCGTGCGCCATGATCCCCTTGATATAAGGCGCCTGCTTGGCGAGGTTGAACGTCGCCTCCGCCTTGCCGAACAACTCGTCAATTTTCGGATCATCGTAGAGCGCCGTCGGATTCTTGCCGTAAAAGGCCAGCCCGATGCCCCAAAGTGGCGTTGGCAAACTCGCAATCGGATACCCGGCGATGGCGACGAACCGGGCCGAGGGATTGCGACCCGACGCGAAAATTTTCCCGATGAGCTCCGCCAACCCCATGCCCTGAGACTGCGTCCTGATGTTGAGGTTCTGTTTCAGGTATAAGGTGACCGCCTCCGCCGTCTCCGCCATGCCGAAATTGATCCCGGTCTGGATATAGAAGGGCATGGTAAATCCGTGGGGGTACCCCGCTTCCTTCATCAACTGTCGCGCCTTCGCCGGATTGTAGTCATAACGCTTGAGATTCGGGTCGTAGCCGACCTCACCCGGCAACAGTCTTGGATAATGCACGGGCACGCCATGGAGCAGGCCCTTGATGATCGCCTTCTTGTCGATGGCATAGTCGATCGCCTGACGGACGCGAAGATCGTGCCACGGCGTCTTTGGGTTCTTGAGCTGGAACTGGATCGACGTCGTCGGCTGGCACGGCAATTTGGCCATGTCGAAGCCGGCTTTCTTGAGCGAAGCAACGACGGGATAGGGCGTATCCATAATGAGGTCGACTTCGCCCGCCCGCAGCTTGGCAACCCGGGTGTTGGCGTCTTGCACGAAATAGAAGCGCGCTTTCTTGATCTGCGGTTTCGCCCCCCAATAGTGGTCGTAGGCTTTGAGGTCGAGATATTGGCCCGGCGCGTATTTGACGATCTTGTAGGGACCGGTGCCGACCGGGTGCTTTTCGAATTCCGCCTCGCCCACCCGATCGTAATAGGCCTTCGATACGATCATCAGCGGGTGAATCGGAAGGAACTCTGCGTCGGGCTGTTTAAACGTGAATTTGACGGTGTAGTCGTCGGTCGCCTCGACGCTTTTGACGTACCGCGAGATGCCGACAAAGAAGCGGGCGTACTTCTTATATCGATTATAGGTCCATACCACGTCCTTGGCGGTCAGCGGATCGCCTGACTGGAACGTGACGCCGTGGCGGAGGTGAAAGACGAGGACCTTGCCGCCGTCGAGGATGTCCCATGATTTCGCAAGGGCTGGGATGGTATCGCCTTTGCGATTCTGCCAGGTGAGACCCTCATAGACGTTGTTAAGCGTCGTAAAGGATTGCGGCGAACCGGATTTCGTCGGGTCGAGGACGTCGGGTTCGGCGTTGGTCGCGATGCGGAACGTGCGATCCTTCGCCATTGCCGGCCCGGCGGCGACGACCGACGCGGTCATTGCCACCGCCGCCATCATCACCGCGGCCATAACAGCAAATAGGCCGTTTTTCATGGTCGGAGCCCTCCTCCCTTTGATTGCGATCCGGATCGCGGCCCCGCGTCCGTTGCTCGTTGAAATCATTATACAAGGCCGCGTTCGAATAGCCAGATTCTTCGATGCCTGCGCAAGCGCATCCCGCGATCCAGCTTGCGCCGAACCCTCCGATCCGGTAGGCACCGGCGCGGAGAACGAGATGGCCGACGACAGCTCGATCAGACGCTATCGCAGCAATGTTCAGGACGAGGTGGACAGCGCCGCGCTCTATCGCGCCATGGCGAAGGCCGAATCGAATTCCCGATTGAAGCAGGTTTATGACCGCCTCGCCATGGTCGAGGAGGCGCATGCCGAATTCTGGAAGAACCGGCTTGCCGGGCTCGGCGCCGCCGATGCGGGGCGCGGGCCGGGCTGGCGCAGCCGCGCCTTGTCCTGGCTGGCGCGGCGCTTGGGGCCCGACACGGTACTGCCGATCATTAATGCCATGGAACGCACTGGTGGTGCCGGCTACGACAGCCAGCCCGAGGCGGTACTGGCCGGTCTGCCGGCGGCGGAACGCTCGCATGCCCGGATCGTGCAGGCGATGGCGGGCAGTTCGACCGGCGGAATCAGCGGCGGCGCCTTGGCCCGGATCGAAGGGCGACATCGCACGGGCAGCGGCAATGCGTTGCGCGCCGCCGTGCTTGGTGCCAATGACGGGCTCGTGTCCAATCTCAGCCTCGTCACCGGCGTCATCGGCGCCGATCTCGCCGCCCACGCCGTCCTGCTCACCGGCATCGCCGGGCTTATCGCCGGTGCCTGCTCGATGGGCATGGGCGAATGGCTCTCGGTCACCAGCGCCCGCGAATTCGTGGCGCGCCAGCTTGCCACCGAGGCCGACGAGCTTGCCGAATTCCCCGAGGAGGAAAAGCAGGAGCTGGCGCTCATCTACGAGGCCAAAGGCATGCCCGAAGCCGAGGCCAAGAGGCTGGCCGAACGCATCATCGGCAATGCCGAAACCGCGCTCGACACGCTAGCCCGCGAGGAGCTTGGCATCGATCCCGTGGAGATGGGCGGCTCGCCCTGGCTGGCGGCCGCGAGCTCGTTCCTGTTGTTCGCGGTGGGCGCCGCCGTCCCGGTGGTGCCGCTGTTTTTTTTCGACGGGATCGCGGCGGCCGGCGTCAGCGCGGGCCTCAGCGCGGCGGCGATGTTCGCGATCGGCGCCGGTGCGACCCTTTATACCGGGCGCAGCGTGCTTTATTCGGGTGGCCGGCAATTGGCGATCGGCATCGCCGCCGCCGCCATCACCTTCGGGCTCGGCCGGCTGATCGGCGCCGTGGTGGGCGGCTGAGGCAGGCTTAGCGCTGATCGCCTACCGGGGCGCAATCGCGTCCACCGGCGGTCACGCAGGCCTGCTCCCGGTTCCAATCCGCAAACGACCACATGAACCGCGTCAATAGAACTAAGGCGACGAGAACCACCAGCAAGGTCGCGATCAGCGCAGGCGGCCGCATGGCATCGGCACCCTCTTCAGAGATCGGGGCAGGAAAATACCGACTTGAATTGATCGGGGAAAGCCCCATTCTGATGCCGCCGCGCGAGATGCCAATCGGGTCTCGAGGGGGCACCCGTCGAGGTAGGAGACCCGGTCGCGCCGACCGCTCGTCAGTTCAGATGACTCCCATGAAGTTTTATGCCTTGGCCCCGCGGCCCGTCTTGCCACGCCCGACGGCGGAAGGGGAAAGCTGAATTGGCGCAAACCGACGCAGCAGAAAGCAATCCCGTCGCCGCCTTTCGCGCCAAGCACGGCCTGATGATCGGCGCGCTCGGCGTCGTCTATGGCGATATCGGCACCTCGCCGCTCTATGCGGTCCGGCAATGCTTCGACAATATCGGCAATGTGCGGCCCCAGGCGATCCTGGGCGTGTTGTCGCTGATCGCTTGGTCGTTGTTCATCGTCGTCACGTTGAAATACGTCATCGTCATCATGCGGGCCGACAATCGCGGCGAAGGCGGCATCCTGGCCTTGAATGCCCTCGCCCTGCGGGCGACGAAGCGCGGAACGCACGCCGCCGCCTGGATTCTGACCGCGGGCCTGATCGGCGCGGCGTTGTTCTATGGCGACGGCATCATCACGCCGGCGATCTCGGTATTGAGCGCAGTTGAGGGCCTCAAGGTCGCGACACCGATCTTCAGCCCTTATATCCTTCCGATCACCGTGGTGCTGTTGATCGGCTTGTTCCTCATTCAGCGCCACGGCACCGGCAAGGTCGGTGATTTCTTCGGACCGATCATGGGGGTATGGTTCACCACCCTCGCCTGTCTCGGCGTCGTCGAGATCGCGCGGCATCCGGCAATTCTGTTGGCGCTCAATCCGTGGCTCGGGGTGCGGTTCCTGTTTTCCGACCCGGGACGCGGCTTCCTGCTGCTCGGCGCGGTCGTTCTCGCCGTCACGGGCGCCGAGGCACTCTATGCCGATATGGGACATTTCGGCCTCAAGCCGATACGCCGGGCCTGGCTTTATTTCGTCTTTCCCGCTCTTCTCCTGAATTATTTCGGCCAAGGCGCGCTCCTGCTCCACGATCCGACGACGTTGACCAACCCGTTCTATCTGCTGGCGCCGCAATGGTTCCGGTTTCCCCTAGTGATTCTCGCCGCGATCGCGACCGTGATCGCGTCTCAGGCGGTGATCTCCGGCGCGTTCTCCATCACCCGCCAGGCAGTGCAGCTCGGCTATATGCCGCGGCTCGAAATTCGTCACACCTCGGAGCAGGAGATCGGCCAGATCTACGTACCCAAGATCAACCTCTTCCTCTTGATCGCGGTGGTGGCACTGGTTCTTGGTTTCCGTTCCTCCGACAATCTAGGCTCCGCCTATGGGATCGCCGTCACCGGCACCATGGTCATCACCACCATTCTCGCCTTCGTTTACATGTTCTGGATACGCAAATGGCGGTGGTACTGGGCGGTCCCGCTGTTCGCCTTCTTTCTCGCGGTCGATCTCCTGTTCTTCATGGCCAATATCATCAAGATCGAGGAAGGCGGCTGGTTCCCGATCGCGGTCGCGATCGCCATCTTTACCTTGATGGCAACCTGGCGCACCGGCCGGCAGCAATTGAGGGCGGTCCGGGCGCAGGGCGGGTTGCCGCTGCAGACCTTCATCTCCTCGATCCGGCCCGATCATCCCGTCCGGGTGCCGGGCACCTGGGTCTTTACCACCGCCAACAATCAGATGGTGCCGAACGCGCTGCTCCATAATTTGAAGCACAATCACGCCCTCTCAGAGCGCGTCATCCTGATGACGGTGATCACCGAAGACATTCCCCATGTCAGCGATGACCAGCGGCTCGAGATCCGCCATCTCGACAAGAACTTCCACACCATCACCCTCCATTACGGGTTCATGGACCAGCCCAACATTCCGCGCGCCCTGGCGCAATGCCGGATCATGCATTTCCAGTTCAAGCTCTTGGAAACCTCGTTCTTCGTCGGGCGGGAGAAGATCGTCGCCGGCAAGAAGACGCGCTTCTGGCGCTGGCGAAAGAGTCTCTTCATCTTCATGGCCAACAACATGCTCGACGCGACGGAATTCTTCCGCATCCCGCCGAACCGCGTCATCGAACTCGGCGGCCAGATCGAGATTTAGCCGAGGCGCGCGGCCGCTTCCTCCGCCTCGGCGACGCGCTTTCGCAGGACCGACGCCATGTTCCGATTGACGGCGGCGAGCACGTCGGGCGGCGCCGTCTCCGGCCGGCCGGCATCGAAGGGCGGCGCCGGCGCATATTCGATGGTGAGCTGAATCGCCTGCGCCTCCGCGGCGCCGGCGATCTCGGCGGCGACCGTGAGGGCGAAATCGATCCCCGCCGTGACGCCGCCGCCGGTGATGATATTGCCGTCGCGCACCACCCTGCCCTCGTCCGGGATCGCGCCGAACAGCGGCAGCAGATGCCGCCACGCCCAATGGCAGGCGGCGCGTTTTCCCTTGAGGAACCCCGCCGCGCCGAGGATCAGCGAGCCGGTGCAGACCGAAGTGAGATAGCGCGCACCGCCGGCGAGCCGCCGCAGCTCGGCGATGAAGTCGCGATCGAGCGCGGCCTCCGTCGCGGCGACGCCGCCCGGCAGGAACAGCAGATCGCAGCGGTCGATCTCCGCCAATTTCCGCGTGCCGGCGAAGACGAGGCCGCCATCCGAAGCGATCGAACCGCCGGCCGCCGAGGCGACGATGATTTCAACGTTGGGGACGCGGCTGAAAACGGTATGCGGCCCGGTGAAATCAAGCTGCGTCATGCCGGGATATAGCGCCTCGACGATGATGAATTTCTGGTCGCTCATGCCCGCCGTCCCGTCATGTTGCACCGCATATATTGGGTTCGTTCGGTAATTTTCATTTATTCTCGTGCCCCACGTCTCGCGCCGGAAATTCGTGGCACAGCCCAACCGTTCAATATGAACGCATATACCGTATTTTGCGTTCAATGTCAAGCGACTGGTGGGCGCATCGCGGCGATGCCATTATCGCCCCGGTTGAGATGCCGCGGGGCGAAGAAGGATGGGAGAGCGTGTCGAGCGCCGGCTGGCGGCGATTCTGGCGATCGATGTCGCCGGCGATTCGCGCCTCATGGGCGAGGACGAGGCCGGCACCGCGCGCGCCCACGATCACGGATTCGCCGAGAGGCCGCCGGGTGTGGTGTTCTTGGCGACCTTCCTCAAATCGTCGTGGATGCGGAACAGGACCACCATGATTTCGCACCACACGCGCCAGAAGATCAGGCCGATGATCCCGCCGATGATGCCGCCGATGAAGGCCAGGAATCCGCCAAAAAGCGAGGTCAGAATGCCGATGATGATCAGGACGATGCCGATTCAATAGATGATCGTGATGATCGTCGGCGTGATGAGATCGTTGAGGCTCAGGTATTTTTGCATGGTTTCCCCCTCTCGCTAATGCCAACTCTGCCATCGCGCGGCGTGAAAGACAATTGCGAGGCGGCACGGTCGATCGTCGCCCATCATGGCGGCGGCCGCATCGTCAAGACCATGGGCGATGGCGTGGGCTGCCGGAGGGATAGGCCGGCGCACCACTGATTCTGCGCCACTTCGGCTTTAGCGGGTGCGTACCAGCCGCGCGGCATAGAAGCCGTCGAGACCGCCTGCCGCAGCGAGATGGCACGGCAAGGTGCGCAAATCGCCGGCCGGCGTCAGGCATTCGCCGAGGTCCGCGATCTCCGCCGCGGCAATGGGATGGCGTTCAAAGCGGCGATCATCGGCCAGCAGCTCTTCGACCCGCTGTGGTCCCTCTTCCGGCTCAAGCGAGCAGATGCAATAGACAAGGGTACCACCCGGCGCCAGCATCGCCGCCGCCGAAGCGAGCAGACGCGCCCCGCTCCGGGCGAGGCGCGCGACATCGGCCGGCCCCTTCAGATGAAGAATATCGGGATGGCGGCGGATGGTGCCGGTGGCGCTGCACGGCGCATCGAGGAGAATATGCGGTGCCGGCGCGTCGGGCCGCCAGCTCGCGGCATCGGCGACGATGGTCTCCGCCTCGAGCGACAAGCGATCGAGATTGTCCCGAAGGCGCCGAAGCCGCACCGCCGAGCGATCGACCGCAATGGCGTGCGCACCGGCGGCCGCGAGCTGCGCCGTCTTGCCGCCAGGCGCGGCGCAAAGATCGATGACGCGCTCGCCTGCGACATCGCCGAGGAGCCGCGCCGGCAAGGCGGCGGCGGCATCCTGTACCCACCACGCGCCTTCGTCATAGCCAGGGAGCGCGGCGATATTGCCGACCCCGGCGGGACAGCGGACGGCGCCGGTCGGCAGCACCGCGCCGCCAAGCCGCTCGGCCCAGCTTGGTGCGGCTTCGGGATCGCGCAAGGCGAGATCGAGCGGCGGATCACCCTGATGCGCCAAGGCGATGGCGCGGGCCGTCCCCTCGCCATAAGCGGCGCACCAGCTTTGCCACAGCCAATCGGGCGTGTTGAGCCGCGCTTCGTCCTGCGCCGCCACCAGCGCCGGGCCTTCCCGCGCGAGCCGGCGCAGCACGGCGTTCACCAGGCCCTTCATCCGGCGATGGCCGGCAGCCTCGACAAGATCGACCGCAGTCGAGACCGCGGCATGGGAGGGCGTGCCGAGAAACACGAGCTGGGCCGCGCCGAGCCGCAGAATATCGCTGACCGACCGGGCATGGACCGGCAGCGGCGCCGCCAGCACGGCCGCGATCATGGCATCGATCTGACCAAGCCGCCGCAAGGTCGTGGCGACGAGGTGGCGGGCAAAAGCACGGTCGCGCGGCGCCAGCACCGCCATTCCTTGATGCGCGGCGAGCGCCTCATCGAGCGCCTGGCGGCGCCACAGCACCGCGGCAAGCAGGTCGAGCGCCACGACACGCGCGTCGGGCACGGCAGGCGCGGTGCTGGCAGGGCTCTCGCGTAGCATGAACGGAAGCTGGCCCTCCGCCGCGCCACGTTCAAGGCTTGGCAAAATCGGCGCGGAGGTCTCACATAATAGCGATGAGCAAGACTGACGAAACGGAATCCTCGCCCCAAGAGAAGAAGAAGGGCGAGGCCGAGCCCGAGGCGCCACACGAGATCGGCGGCCCCAAGGGTCCAGAACCCACGCGCTACAAGGATTGGGAGCGCAACGGCCGCTGCATCGATTTTTAAGGAAAGGGTGGGCGATGGATTTTGAGGGACGCGAAATCGTGGTGACCGGCGGCACCGGCGCGCTCGGCGGCGCGGTGGTCGCCGCGCTCCTGGACCAGGGCGCGCGCGTTCACGTCCCTTGGCGCCGCGCCGCCGAACGGGGTCGGTTCCCTCATAAGGACGATCAGCGGGTTCGGATGGCCGAGGCCGAACTCACCGACGAAGCGGCGGTGGCACGGTTTTATCGCGATGTCGGCAAGCTCTGGGCCTCGATCCACATCGCCGGCGGCTTTGCCATGGCACCGATCGATGAGGCCGACCGCGCCGCGTTCATGGCGCAGATCGAAGTCAACCTCTTGAGCTGCTATCTCTCATCCCGCGCGGCGGTGGCAGCGATGCGCGCGGCCGCGACCGGCGGCCGGATCGTCAATGTCACGGCGCGGCCGGGCATCGAGCCGCGCAGCGGCGCCGGCATGACCGCCTATGCCACGTCAAAGGCCGCGGTCGCCGCCTTTACCCAGGCGCTGGCACAGGAAGTCGTCGATGACGGCATCCTCGTCAACGCGGTCGCGCCGGCGACGCTCGACACGCCGGCAAACCGCCAAGCCATGCCGAAGGCCGATGTCGCGAAATGGGCGGCGCTCGGCGATGTCGCCCAGACCATTCTGTTCCTCGCCTCGCCGGAAAACCGCGTCACCAGAGGCGCGATCGTGCCGGTCTATGGCCGGAGTTGAGGCGCGCTATACCAAATCCCGCTGATCCGAACCGGTGGTTCGGCCCAGCGGGACCTCAATCGCCGGCGCTCGCGTCCGCTCGCTTGGCTTCGCGCCGTGCGGCGCGCGCTCGCACTTGCTCGCGATACCCATCCCGATGAGCTATGCTCATC
>JBOHLV010000276.1:0-12787 GCA_050729815.1 Allostellaceae bacterium | reverse complement strand
CTCCGCTATCGCCCGGATGCCGGACGGGTACGCGAGCGCGCCGCGACCCTCGCCCGCGCCGTTTCAGATGATCCGCGCGACCCGTTCCGCACCGCCGAGATCGCGCCGGCCGAGCTGGCCGCCGACCCCGACCGGCTCGCCACCGAGACCGGCCAGATAAGCATGTTCGGCGGCCGCCGCCTAGTGCGGCTGCGCGAGGCCGGCGACAGTATTGGCGCCGTGTTCCAGCGCTTCCTCAAATCGCCGCCGCCGGGCGACGCCTTCGTCCTGGTCGAGGCGGGCGAGCTTTCGGCGCGGTCGAGCCTGCGCCGCGCCTTCGAGGCCGCCGACACCGCCGTCGCCATCCCCTGCTATGCCGACACGCCGCGCGACCTCGACGAGTTGGTGCGCGAGGTGATGGCCCGGCACCGCATCCGCATCGAACGTGACGCCGCCCGCTATCTCGCCGAGCGGCTCGGCGGCGACCGTGGCGTCAGCCGCCAGGAGCTCGAGAAGCTCGCCCTCTACGCCGGCGATGACGGCAATTTGACCCTGGCCGACGCCATGGAATCGGTCGGCGACAGCGCCGCCCTCGAAATGGACGATGCCGTCCTGGCGGCGGCCGAAGGCGATGCCGCGCGGCTCGAACGCGCGCTCGACCGGCTCATCGCCGAAGGCGAAAGCCCGATCACGGTGCTGCGCGCGGCGCAGCGCCACCTCAACCGGCTCCATCTCCTCGCCGCGCAGGTCGCCGCCGGGATGAGCCCCGACGAAGCCGTGCGCGGGGTTCGTCCGCCGCTGTTCTTCAAGCTAGCCGATCGGGTCAAGGGCGAGCTTGGCTATTGGCCAGTGCGGCGCACCCGGGCGGCGCTCGCGCTGCTGTTCGAGGCGGAGATCACGGCAAAACGCACCGGCCCGCCGCCGGAAGCGGTGTGTCGCGACGCGCTGCTGCGCATCGCCCGCCGCGTCGCCGAGGCGCGGCGCCAGATCCTCGTCCAATAGCGGCGGCCTCGCTCAGGGCCGAATGAGCGTGATGCCGTCAGGCGTGGCGGCACGGTCGAGCACCGCCTTGACATCGACCACGACGCCCTTGCCCTGGCGCAGGAGCCGCCGGACGAGCGGCCAGCCGGCATCGCTATAGGCGCGGTGCGGCACCGCGTACACCACCGCCGCCGCGGGCGTCAGCCGGTCGAGCGGCGTCAGTTGCAAGCCATATTCGTGCGCGACCTCCTCGGGATCGGCGAGCGCGTCGGCAATCTGCACGGCGACGCCATAGGATTGGAACTCCGCCACCATATCGACGATCCGCGTGTTGCGGACGTCGGGGACATTCTCCTTGAAGGTGAAGCCGAGAATGGTGACATCGAGCGCCGCGCCCTGGCCGTTGCTGAGCAGCGCCTTGATCGCCTGTTGGGCGATATGGCTGCCGACCCGGTCGTTGATGCGGCGCCCGGCCAGGATCACCTCGGGATGATAGCCGACCTCCTCGGCCTTGAAGGTGAGGTAATAGGGGTCGACGCCGATGCAATGCCCGCCGACGAGGCCCGGGGTGAACGGCAGGAAGTTCCATTTCGTCCCGGCCGCTTTCAAGACGTCATGGGTATCGATGCCGAGCCGCTCGAAGATCAGCGCGAGTTCGTTGATGAGCGCGATATTGAGGTCGCGCTGGGTGTTCTCGATCACCTTCGCCGCCTCGGCGGTGCGGATCGAGGGCGCGCGGTGGATGCCGGCCTCGACGACGCTGCCATAGACCCCGGCGACGAGATCGAGCGTCGCGGCGTCACTGCCCGAGACGATCTTGGCGATGGTCTCGAAGCGGTGGTTGGGATCGCCTGGATTGATCCGCTCCGGCGAATAGCCGACGGCGAAATCACGTCCGCATTCGAGGCCGCTTTCGCGTTCGAGAATCGGCACGCAGACCTCTTCCGTCGCGCCGGGATAAACGGTCGATTCGTAAACCACGACATCGCCGGCCTTGAGCTGGCGCGCGAGGATGGTCGAGGCCTCGATCAGCGGTTGGAGATTGGGCCGCCGGGTGGCATCGACCGGGGTCGGCACGGTCACGATGTGAAAATCGGCGGCACGCACATCCTCGGGCCGGGTGGTAAAGGCAAGCGCGGCGGCGCCGAGCGCGGACGGCGGAATCTCGCCGGTGCGGTCATGACCGCGGCGCAGTTCGGCGATCCGACGCTCGCTGATGTCGAAGCCGACCACCGTGCCGAGCCGCGAAAACGCCACCGCGACCGGCAGGCCGACATAGCCGAGACCGATCACCGAAATCTTGCGACCGTGCTTGCTCATTGCAAAAATCCCCGAGTTTCAACGGCGCGAGCCTATGAGGTTTCGACACGGCTTTCCAGTCTGCCGGGCAGTCAGTCGAGCGCGTCGCCCAGCGCGGCGTCGGGATCGACGAGGCGGGCAAGGCGATGCCAGGCGAGGCGGGCGAAGCGCAAGGTGACGGCGCGCCGCCGCGCCGGCGAGAGCGGCGTCACCGGCGCCTCGCGTAAGATCGCCGCGCCCCAGGCGTCGGCCCGGATAAGGCCGCATTCGGCCGGAATGAGGGCGTCGTCAAAGCCGGCCGCGACCGCGAAATAGAGCCGGTCGCAGAAATCGCGATATTCGTGCCATTTCTTGTCGGCGCGGAAATCCGCCACCGAGGATTTGACCTCGACGATGCGAATTTCGCCATCCGGCCCGAGCGCCAGGAGATCGGCACGGCGGCCGCTCGCCAGCACCGCCTCGGCCAGCGTGGCAAAGCCCTGCCGATGAAGGAGCCGCGCCGTGCCGCGGCCGAGTTCCGTCGCCATATCGCGCGCCTGAATCATGCCCTGCCGCCTTCCTTCCTCACCGCCCTGGCGCGGCGAGCGAAATGGCATTATTCCCTGGGGCGGCGGCCGCTGTCACCGCCGAGATGGATGATCGGGAGGAATCATGCTGCGTCTTGCCCTGGCCTTCGCCCTCGCCATCGCCGCCGCCCTGCCGGCCTTCGCCCGAGGGCCGGTCGACGCGCCGGTGATCAAACCCGGTGACCGCTGGGTCTATCATGCCACCGACGGTCGCCGCAGCCTCAGCGTCAATAGCGTCTCCGGCGGCGGCACCATCGACGCCACCATCGATACGCCCGGCCTGTCGGGCCTTGAAATCCGCTATACAAGGAATTGGAACGTCCAGATGGCGCCGATCATGATGATGGGCAATGTTCAGTATCAGCGTTACGACCCGCCGGTCTGTTTGATGCCGGCGGCGCCGTGGCATCCAGGGCAATCCTGGTCGTGCGACGCCAATTGGAGCACGGCGGCCTATTCCGGCACCGTCCATGTCACCGGCAAGCTCATCGCGATGGACAAGATCACGGTGCCGGCGGGGACGTTCATGGCGCTCCACGCCGCGCTCGATGTCGGCGGCACGAAGGCCGATTGCTGGTACGCGCCGAAGGTAAGGAATTGGGCGCTCTGCAAATCGGCGCTTCCCAATTACAATTACGCCCTCACCTCCTATTCCCTGAAATAGCTTTTTGCATGAATGCCGATTCCGACGACGACAATCCCTTCCGCGCGGCGCGGCGCCAAAAGCTCGCGGCGCTGCAAGAGCGCGGCATCGCGCCCTACCCTTATGCCTTTCCGGTGACGGCGGCGGCGCGGTCGCTTGACGAACGATATGCCGGCCTCGACCAGGGCGCGACGACGGAAGACGAGGTCGCGGTCGCCGGCCGCATCCGCGCGATCCGCAACAGCGGCCTGTTCCTCGACCTCCATGACACGAGCGGGAAGGTCCAGATTTTCTGCCACAAGGATGTTCTTGATGGCGACGGGCTCGCGCTCGTGAAGCTGCTCGACCTCGGCGACCTTATCGGGATCGAGGGCAAGGTGCGGCGCACGCCGCGGGGCGAGCTCACCATCAACGCGACGCGGGTGACGCTGCTCGCAAAATCGCTTCTGCCGCTGCCGGAGAAATATCACGGCCTCGCCGATATCGAGACGCGCTATCGCCAGCGCTATCTCGACCTCATCATGAGCGAGGAAAGTCGGACGACACTGCGCAACCGCAGCCGCATCGTGGCCTCGATCCGCCGCCTCCTCGATGCCCGCGGCTTCCTCGAGGTCGAGACGCCGATGCTTCAGGCGATCCCCGGCGGCGCCGCGGCCAAGCCCTTCATCACCCACCACAACGCGCTCGATATCGACCTTTATCTGCGGATTTCGCCGGAACTCTATCTGAAGCGGCTCCTGGTCGGCGGGCTTTCCGACAAGCTCTATGAGATCAACCGAAACTTCCGCAACGAAGGCATCTCGCCGCGCCACAATCCCGAATTCACCCTGCTCGAACTCTACGAGGCGCATGTCGATTATTACGCCATGATGGAGGTGACGGAACACCTCATCACCGAGACGGCGAAGGAGGTTTGCGGCAGCCTCCCGATCGTCTATCAGGGCCGCGACATCGACCTCACCCCGCCGTGGCAACGGCGCGGCATGGCGGAACTGGTGCTGGAGCATACCGGCATCGATTTTCTTGCCATTACGAACGATGCCGACGCGCGGCAAGAAGCGCGGCGGCTCGGCATCGAAATCCCCGACACCGCGCGCTGGGGCCATGCCTTCTATGCCGCGTTCGAGGCGCGCTGCGAAGCGACGCTGATCCAGCCGATCCATGTCACCGGGTTTCCGCGCGAGGTCTCGCCCCTGACCAAGGCCGATCGCCACGACCCGCGCCTCACCGAGCGGTTCGAGACCTTCATCAATGGCGGTGAATTTGCCAACGCCTATTCTGAGCTCAACGACCCGATCGACCAGCTCGACCGGTTCGAGGCGCAGATGCATGAGCGCGAATTGGGCGATGAGGAGGCACAGCGGCTCGACCGCGACTTCGTCACCGCGCTCGAATACGGGATGCCGCCGGCGGGCGGGCTCGGCATCGGCATCGACCGGCTCGTGATGCTCCTGACCGACAGCGCCTCGATCCGCGACGTCATCGCGTTCCCGACCTTGCGGCCGAAATAGCGCAAGGCTTCCTACGGCTTCGGCAGGAAGAAGATGCAATCATCGGCGGTGCGCGCGGTATAGCCCCAGCGGGCCGCCGTTTCCGCCATGAAGGGGTCGCGCTCGGGATAGCCGCCCTCGCCATCGAAGACGCGGGCATCGTCGATGAGGACCATATCCGGGTGGCCGGCGGCGATCCTGGTATTGTGGATCACCGCCATTTCGCGGGCGATCGGCGAAGCCTCGTTGCCGCGGCCGGTGCCGGGGCCGCTGTAATGGGCATCGAGCCAGAACAGGATCGGCGCGTCGATGCCGGCGAGCGCGCTGTCGAGAAGCGCGCCGCTGTCGCCTTCGATGATCCGCACCTTGGGCGCATCGGCGAAGCGGTGGCGTGCCGCGGCGGCGAGCGGCGCGAATATCTCGAACGAGACGATGGCGTCGAAGCGCGGCAGGACACGCGCCACGGTGTCGCCGCGAAAGGTCCCGGTCTCGACGAAAATCCGGGCGCCATAGAGATCGGCGATGGCGAGGATGTTGCGGCATTTGACCACCGCCGGCGGCGGACCGACGCGGCCGCCCGCCAGCCATTTCGCCTCGCGCCGGCGATCCTCCATCGGCCGCACGAAATCGCGATGAAAGGCGGAATGCCGCAGCATCGAGCGCAATGACGCCATCACCCTCCCCTTACCTCTTCGAGCGGCGCGGCGCCGACGCGGCGATAGATCACGAGATGATAGGCGATGAGGCCGCAACAGGCGAGCCCCGCCAGCATCGCCGCCAGGGGCACCGGCGTGCGGTCGTAAAGCGCATTGACGATATAGCCGGTGACGCCGCCCGCGCCCATCTGCACCGCGCCCAAGAGCGCCGCCGCAAGCCCGGCCATATAGGGCAGCGGCTCCATCGCGCCGGCGACGGCATTGGGCATGACGAGCCCCTGGCTGAAGCTGTAGGCCATCACCGGCAGCATGAAGATGAGCGGGCTCGACAGAGAGAGGAAGGAAATCGTCAGCAGCACCAGGCCCGCCACCGCCTGGATGAAGAGGCCGCGGCGCAGGATGCGATCCGGGGCGAGGCGGCGCACCAGCCGACCATTGACCGTGGCGCCGACGATCATGCCGCAGGCGGCGAGCGAAAAATAGAAGCCGAAATTGCGCGGCTTGACATCGAACACGTCGATCATGACGAACGGAATGCCGGAGATGAAGGCCAGCATGCCACCGACGACGCAGCCATTGATCAAGGCATAGCCGACACAAATCCGGTTGCCGAAAAAGGCCATGATGTTGCTTAAGAGGCGCGCCGGATGCGCGGCCTGGGGATCGGGCGTGGCGAGCGATTCGTCAAGGCCGAACCACACCACCAATATCAGGATCGCGCCGAACAAGGCGAGGAACAGGAAAATCCCGCGCCAGCCGACATAGGTGAGCAGGAAGCTGCCGAGAATCGGCGCCGCCACGAGCGCGAAGCCCATCGCGAGTTGGACCGAAGACAGCATGCGCGAGGCGCGCGCGCCGGCATGGTAGTCGCGGACGACGGCGCGGCTCATGCTGGGCCCCGTCGCCGCGCCGAACGCCTCGATGAAGCGGAACAGGATCAGCATGCCGATACTGTCGCTGACGGCGCAGCCGACGCCGCACAAAGTGTAGACGGCGAGGCCGATCAAAAGGACCGGCCGCCGGCCGAAGCGGTCGGAAAGCGGCCCCGCCGCGACCTGGCCCAAGGCATAGCCGAACATGAAGAGGCTCAAGGTGAGCTGAACTTCGTCCGGGTTCGCGGTGAAGGCATGGCCGATCGCCGGCATCGCCGGCAGCGAGGTATCGACGGCGAGCGCCGTCATGGCGTTCATCGCGGCCAGCATGACCACGAACCAACGGGATTGGGAATTGATCAAGGATTTTCGAGACTCAACGTACCGGAATCGTAATCATAGGCGAATAGCTCGGCATAGCGACCCCAATTGATGACGATCTCGAAGACCCGCTGGGCTTCCTCCTCGGAGAGATGATCCTCAAGCTCGGCAAGGAAGCGGCCTTCCGGCGCGGTATGGCCAGGCCGCTCATCCAGCACCTTACGGATATGGGCAACCAGCGGCACCTGGGCCACGAGATGCTCGGCGAAAATCTGCTTGCGGCGCTCCATGTCGGCATCGGCGAAGGCGCGGCCTGCCATTGTCGCCTCGATATCGCCGCCGGCGGCGGTGGCAAAACCCAGAAGCTGCATCGCCTCCACCAGGACGAACAGCTCCTCGTCATCGACATGCTCGCTCTCGGCCAGATGCGGCAGGTCGGCGCGGCCGGAATAAGGCGGCGCACACAGCGCCTCGATGAGGCCGGCAAGCGCCTGGATCGAGGCGCGCGGCAGACGATAGCCGATCCCCATCGGCTCCGCCGCGAACTCCCCGCGCACGCCCCGCCGTCCGACCGCGCCCTCGGACGTGGTCAAGAGGCCATAGACCTGATCGACGATGAGGCGGAAGCCGGGCGAGGCCCAGTCGCGCGGCCGCGTCAGGTTGTTCGGCAGATCGGCACGGATATGGCCGGGATCGGAGCCGAACACGATGATCCGATCCGACATCTCGACCGCCTCTTCGATATTGTGGGAGACGAGGATGATGCCCTTAGTCGGCACCCGGCGTTCGAGCCACAGATCCTGCAAATCGCCGCGCAGGGTTTCCGCCGTCAGCACGTCGAGCGCCGAGAACGGCTCGTCAAGCAGCAGGATGTCGGGATTGACGACGAGCGCGCGGGCGAAGCCGACACGCTGGCGCATGCCGCCTGACAGCTCTTTCGGATAGGCCGATTCGAACCCGTCGAGACCGATGAGGTCGATCGCCTGGAGCGCGCGCCGCCGCCGCTCGCCCCGCGGCACCCCCTGCGCCTCGAGTCCGAGCTCGACATTGCCGAGGACGGTGAGCCAGGGAAACAGGGCAAAGGTCTGGAACACCATGGCGACGCCACGGACCGGCGCCGCGACCCGTTGGCCGCGATAGCTGACATCGCCCTGGCTCGGCCGCGTCAGCCCGGCGAGGATGCGCAGGAAGGTCGATTTGCCCGAACCCGACTTGCCGAGGATGGCGACGATCTCGCCCTCCTTCAGGGCGAAATCGACCCGGTCGAGCACCAGGCGGCCGGCATGATCCGGCGCCTGATAGGTCTTGGAGATGCCGGCCGCCGCGATCAGCGCGCCGTTCTTAGACATGGCGAAGCCGCTCCCTTGATCCCACGCCTCAATCGAGACGCAACCGCTCCTCGGCGAGAGCATAAAGCCGCCGCCACAGCAACCGGTTGAAGACGAAAACATAAAGACACAGTACCGTGATTCCCAGGGCGATGCGCGGGAAGTCGCCGGCCTCCGTCTCCTGGGCGATATAGGCGCCGATGCCGGTCGCGATCAGGGTCGTGTTGCCCCAGCGGACGATCTCGGCGACGATGCTGGCGTTCCACGAGCCGCCCGACGCCGTCACCGCCCCCGTAACGAAGGCCGGGAAGATGCCCGGCAGGATCAGCCGCCGCCACCACAGCCAGCGCGTCACGCCGAGATTGCGCGCGACATACTGATAGTCAGTTGGCAGCGCCAGCGTCCCCGCGATGACATTGAAGAGAATGTACCATTGCGTCCCGAGGATCATCAGCGGCGACAGCCAGATCTCGACATTGAGATGAAAGCGCAGGATCGCCACCACGGCGACCGGAAAGAAGAGATTGGCCGGGAAGGCGGCCAAGAACTGAATGATCGGCTGAACCTGGCGGGCAAGGCGCGGGCGCAGGCCGATCCAGACCCCGACCGGCACCCAGATCAGCGCCGCGAGCACGATCAGCACCACCACCCGGACCATGGTGTAGAAGCCAAGCAACACGACATAGCCGACCTCGCGGATCGTCACCTCGGCGCCGACGAACACCACGATCCGCCACAAGGCATAGGCGACGAGGACGACGAGGCCGGCATTCCAGGCCCAGTCGATCCACCGGGCCTCGCGGTCGCCGACCGTCGGCAACAGCGCCGGCGCGGCATGCGGCAGCTTTGGCAGCGACCGCCGCCAGCGCCCGATGACGGCACGGAAGGCGGCGACGCCCTCGCCCAAAAGCTCGAACAGCCGCGCCCGCTGCAACATGACGAGGAACCACGGGGCCTCGATCTCGTCGCCGCCGATGCCCTCGACCTTGAAACGCTGCGACCAGGCGATCAATGGTCGAAACAGGAGCTGATCATAGATGATGATCAGCACCAGCATGGCGAGGATGGCATAGCCGACCGCGGCAAGGTCGCGATGCGCGATCGCGGTGGCGATGTAGGAGCCGATGCCGGGCAGCTTCACCTCGTTGCCGGCGACGCTGATCGCCTCCGACGCCACCACGAAGAACCAGCCGCCCGAAACCGACATCATCATGTTCCAGGTGAGCTGTGGCATCGCAAACGGCACTTCGAGCCGCCAGAAACTCTGCCATTTGGTGAGGTGGTACATCCGCGCCGCCTCGCGCAGATCCTGGGGCACGCCGATGAAGGACTGGTACAGGCTGAACGTCATGTTCCAGGCCTGGGAGGTGAAAATGGCGAAGATCGCGGCGCATTCGTAACCGAAGAGGCTGCCCGGAAAGAGCGCGACGAAGCCGACCACGGTGATCGAAAGAAAGCCCAGGATCGGCACCGATTGGAGAATGTCGAGGATCGGAATCAGCAGCTTTTCGGCGCGGCGGCTCTTGGCAGCGGCGGCGGCATAGGCGAGGCTGAAGATCAGCGAGACGATAAGCGCCAGGATCATGCGCAAGACGGTGCGCGCGCCATAGAACGGTAGCGCCCAGGGATCGAGCGAGATGGTGAGCGTTTCGCCCGCCCGGTACGGCACCATCATCCGCTGGCTGGCCCAAGCGGCGAGGATGATCGCGCCGAGCACCAGCGGCAGCGCGATGCCGTCCCAATAATTGGGCTTGAGCCGCCGCGGCCAGGCGACGATCGGCAATCCCCAGCGCTCGGCCATCGCCTTCCCCGCCCCGCTTTTCCGCCCGTCAGCTCGGGGCCGAGATGTAGCGCGATCCTCCGCGCTACGGAAGCGCCGCGCGACGCTTGGCCGCGCCGGATGGTTGCGTGCCGGCGGCCCCGATCAGCCGCCGATCATCTGACCGAGCTTGAGGGCCACGTCCATCGAGCCTTCGACCTTCAGCTTCCCGGTCATATAGGCCATGGTCGGGTCGAGCGTCCCGGCGATAAGCGCCTCGAGATCGGGAAGGGCGATGACGATGGTGGCCTCCGCCTCGCCGGCGTGGTTGTCGATCGCCGGCGCGGCGCCGGTGCCGTCCCACAGGATCGCGCCGTCGGCGCCGAGATCAAATTTGAGCCGATGCCCCAGCGGCGGCTGCGCGGCCGCGGCATCCTTCAAGCTCTGGGTCGCGGATTCGAGCGACATCATCCCCCCTTTTGTCCAAGACAGCGATTCACTGCCGCCAAAAGCTGCTCCTGATCAAAGGGTTTTGCCAGCGTCTCGGTGGCGCCCAAGGCCCGCGCCATGCGCAGATAGTTGCCGCCCGCGCCGTGGCCGCCGCCCGACACCGCGATCACCGGCAGGGTGGTGTCATACTCGCGGATTTCGCGAATGGTCTCGATCCCTTCCTTCACCGGCATGATAATGTCGGTGATGATGAGGTCGACCGGCTCGTCACGCAGGATTTTGAGGCCCTTTTCGCCGTCGCCGGCGCGGATCACGGTATGGCCGCCACCTTGCAGCATGCGCTCAACGGTGAAGGCGACGAGAGGGTCGTCATCAATGAGAAGGATGGTGCTCACCAGCAGATCTCCCGCTTAACGCAGCACGCGCCCGATTTGCGCGCGGGGGTTTCACCACATATGTTATGACAGTGAAGTTTTGCCGCAATCTTAATCTCCCGCTGCAACACGCGGACGCGGCCTGCGCATAGCATCCGGGACCGACGCCCGCAGCCATGACGGACATCGACGCACTGATCCAATTGCTGGCGAAACTGCCGGGCCTCGGGCCGCGTTCGGCCCGGCGCGCGGCGCTTTACCTGTTCAAGCGGCGGGAAAGCATGCTCCTGCCGCTGGCCGAGGCCCTGGCCGACGCCGCGCTCAGCGTGCGCCATTGCCGCCGCTGCGGCAATCTCGACAGCGTCGATCCCTGTCATATTTGCGGCGACTCGCGGCGCGACGGCACCCGGCTGTGTGTCGTCGAGGCGGTCGCCGATCTTTGGGCGGTAGAGCGCAGCGGCGCCTTTTCGGGACGCTATCATGTCCTCGGTGGGACGCTATCGGCGCTCGACGGCATCGGCCCCGAGGAGCTGCGCATCGACGGCTTGATCGCGCGCCTTCCCGAGGAAGGCATCGAGGAAGTGATCCTCGCCCTTTCCGCCACGGTCGAGGGCCAGACCACGGCGCATTACCTCGCCGACCGGCTCGCCGCCAGCGGCGTCGCGGTCACGCGCCTCGCCCAAGGCGTGCCGATGGGCGGCGAACTCGATTACCTCGACGAAGGCACGCTCTCCGCCGCCCTCGCCGCCCGGCGACCGGTGGGTTAGATGTCCGCGTAGACGGATTTCTCCGCCTTGGCGCCGGGATGGGTGACGGCGCCTTTTTCGGCATCGCCGACGGTGCGGGCGTAACGCCACAGGGCACCCGAGCCGTAATCGCCCTCCCGTTCCCGCCAAGCCTGGCGCCGCGCCGCGAGCTCGGCATCCGACAGCTCGACCGACAGCGTCCCGGCGTCGGCATCCATCGTGATGATGTCGCCGTCCTTCAGGAGGCCGATCGGGCCGCCGACCGCCGCCTCCGGCCCGACATGGCCGACACAGAAGCCGCGCGTGCCGCCGGAGAAGCGGCCGTCGGTGATGAGCGCGACGTCTTCGCCGGCGCCCTGGCCGGTGAGCGCCGCCGTGGTCGACAGCATCTCGCGCATGCCGGGTCCGCCGCGCGGCCCTTCATAGCGGATCACCAGCACATCGCCCTTTTTATACTGGCGCTTCTCGACCGCTTCGAAGCAATCCTCCTCGCGATCGAAACAGCGTGCCGTGCCACGGAAGCGCCGGGCGATGCCGTGCATGCCGGCAAGCTTGCAGATCGAGCCCTGCGGCGCGAGGTTGCCCTTCAAGATGACATGACCGCCGGTGGGCGCGAGCGGCGCCGCGGTGGTGTGAATGACATCCTGGTTCGCCGGCACCTGCACCTTGGCCAGATTCTCCGCCATGGTCTTGCCGGTGACGGTAAGGCAGTCGCCATGGAGATAGCCGCCCTCCAAGAGCGCCTTCAGCAGCACCGGCACGCCGCCGACATCATAAAGGTCCTTCATCACGTATTTGCCGCCCGGCTTGAAATCGCCGATATAGGGCGTGCGCGCGCAGATCTTGCCGAATTCGTGGATGTCGAAATCGATTCCGGCCTCATGCGCGATCGCGGGCAGATGCAGCGCGCCATTGGTCGAGCCACCGGATGCCGCCACCACCATCGCCGCATTCTCGATCGCCTTCTTCGTCACGATGTCGCGCGGACGGATGCGGTTCGCCAGGAGGTTCATTACCGCCTTGCCCGACAGTTCGGCGTAGGCGTCGCGCGCCTCGAACGGCGCCGGGGTGCCGGCCGAGCCAGGGAGTGCGAGGCCCAACGCCTCCGACACGCAGGCCATGGTGTTGGCGGTGAACTGGCCGCCGCAGGAACCGGCCGACGGACAGGCATGGCATTCGAGATCATGAAGCTCATCGTCGCTCATCTTGCCGACGCTGTGCATGCCGACGCCCTCGAAGACATCGACGATGGTAACGTCGCGGCCTTGGAAACGGCCAGGCAGGATCGAACCGCCGTACATGAACACGGCGGGCACGTTGAGC
>JBOHLV010000275.1:0-13751 GCA_050729815.1 Allostellaceae bacterium | reverse complement strand
GGTCAGCAGCACTTCGAGGCCGGTCGGCCGCATCACCAGCGGCACCAGCACGGCGGCGGCGCGGTGCGGTCGTCCGGGCGGCGGCGGTACATCGTCGCCGCGCCGGCCGGGCCTGGGCGCCACCGCGAACTTTTGCCGCACCGTCGCCGGCGTCAATTCACCGCTCATGGGGCGAGCGTCCCCAGGGGAAAAAATCGGTTCCTACTCCATACGCCATAGGCCGCGTGGTCGCCCCGATCTTCCTCGCCGCCCAATTCGACCAGATCATAGAAGACCGGCCGGGCAAGCCGCGCTTCAAGCCCGTCCCGCACTAGAATATAGGGCGCCGGCTCGCCGCCGGCACGTTCCTCGACCCGGAGCGGATGGTCCGCGTCCGCGACCACGATATCGTCGAGATTTGTCCGAAAGGTCAACTCTTGCGCGTGCCCGGTACCGCGAACATCGAGCGCCACGGCAAGGAACGGCACATCTTCGACCACGATCCGGCCGCGCTCGGCCGGCGTCACCAAAAAATAGTCGTCGCCCTCGCGCCGCAACACCGAGGCGAACAGCTTGACGAGCGGCAGTCGCCCGATCGGCGAGCCGCGATAGAGCCAGGTGCCGTCGCGCATTATCGTGAAGCCGAGATCGCCGCAATCGACCGGCAGCCGGCGCGACGTCTCCTCCCGGTGCGGTTCGTGCGTGCGCTGTAGCGGAGCGGCCCGTGTTGGAGTAGGGGTGTCAGGGCGTGGCGGCGGGAACGGGGAATCTTTCGTCATGGCCGGATTGCCGCTATCCATGGAGGAGTTGACCCCGTGAGCATTCGAGAACCCTCATCATCCGCCGCACCGCCCGCACTCGCCATCGAGATCGAGCGGCTGGGGCATCGGCTCGGCCAGGTCCGTGACCAGATCGAGCGGGTGATTTTCGGTCAGCGCGAGGTCATCGATCAAGCCTTGATCACGCTCTTGTCTGGCGGCCATGCGTTGCTGATCGGCGTGCCCGGTCTTGCCAAGACGCGACTCGTCGAAACCATGGGGCGGGTGATGGGCCTCGCCGACAAGCGCATCCAATGTACGCCCGACCTGATGCCGGCGGACATTCTTGGCTCGGAAGTGCTGGAGGAGAGCGAGAGCGGCGCGCGTTCCTTCCGCTTTATCCCCGGTCCGGTCTTCGCGCAGCTCCTGATGGCGGACGAGATCAACCGGGCCAGCCCGCGCACTCAATCGGCGTTGCTTCAAGCGATGCAGGAAGGCCGCGTCTCGATCGCCGGAAGCTACCATCCCCTGCCGCGGCCGTTCCATGTGCTTGCAACCCAGAACCCGTTGGAGCAGGAAGGCACCTATCCCCTGCCCGAGGCGCAGCTCGACCGCTTCCTCGTCCAGATCGACGTCACCTATCCCGACCTCGCAGCCGAACGCCAGATGCTGATCGCGACCACCGGCGCCGCGGAGAATCAGGCCGAAACCGTGATGAATGCCGAGGAACTGCTGACCGTCCAGCGGCTGGTGCGGCGCATTCCGGTCGGCGAGAGCGTGGTCGATGCGATATTAACGCTGGTCCGCTCCGGCCGGCCGGAGATGAGCGCCATCGCCGACGTGCAAAAGCATGTCGCCTGGGGTCCGGGGCCACGCGCGAGCCAGGCGCTGATGCTGGCCTGCCGGGCGCGGGCGCTGATGGATGGCCGTTTCGCGCCATCGCTCGACGATGTCGCGGCGTTGGCGCCACCGATTCTGCGCCATCGTATGGCCTTGAACTTCGCCGCCCGCGCCGAGGGCATCGCCATGGGCGCCATCATCGCAAAACTGCTGGAGCCGCTTGCCTGATGCCGGAATTCGCGCGGCAACACCGGGCGGAGCAGCTCGCGGCGACCTTTCCGCCGCTGCTCGTCGCGGCCGAACGGGTGGCGAGCGCGGTGGTCCAGGGCGTCCATGGCCGCCGCCGCACCGGCCCGGGTGAGAGCTTCTGGCAATTTCGCACCTATGCGCCGGGCGATCCGACGGCCGCGATCGACTGGCGCGCTTCGGCCAAGGGCGCCCGGCTCTATATCCGCGAGCGCGAATGGGAGGCGGCGCAAAGCGTTTGGCTGTGGCGCGATGGCTCTGCCTCGATGGCCTATCGCTCGGCCGCCGGTCTGCCCACGAAGCGCGAGCGCGCCGAATTGCTGCTCCTCGCCCTCGCCGCGTTGCTGCTCCGCAGCGGCGAGCGGGTGTCGCTCTTTGATTCGGGTGTTCCGCCGGGTAGCGGCCGCGCCGTCCTCGCCCGGCTCGCGCTCGGGCTCGATGCACCGTCGGCGGGGCTTCCCGGATTCGTGTCCTTGCCGCGCTACGGTCAGGCCGCGTTCTTCGGCGATTTCCTCGCGCCGCCCGATGCGGTCGCGGCCGCGGTCGGCGCTTTGGCACGCCAGGGCGTCAATGGCCATCTCCTTCAGATTCTCGATCCGGCGGAAGAGACCCTGCCGTTCACCGGACGGGTTCGCTTCGAGGGCCTCGAAGGCGAGACGTCGGTGCTGATGAGCCGGGCCGAGAGCGTCCGCGACGCCTATATCGCGAAGCTTAGGGCGCACCGCGCGGCCTTGCGCGATCTCGCGCGCGGGTTCGGCTGGAGCTTCGCCAACCATCGCACCGACCACCCGCCGCAACAGGCGCTGCTCGGCCTTTACAACAGCCTGGCGATGCCACACGGGCTCTAGATGTTCGGTCTTTTCGCGTTCGCCTCGCCCTGGCTGCTCCTTGGTCTCCTCGCCTTGCCGGCGCTGTGGTTCGTGCTCAGGGTGACGCCGCCGACGCCGCGCCGCGTCGCGTTTCCGCCGCTGCGCCTGCTGCTCGGCCTCGATCCGCGCGAGGAGACGCCGGCGCGCACGCCGCTATGGCTCATCCTCCTGCGCATGGCGCTGTTGGCGCTGATCGTGCTGGGGCTGGCGCGTCCCGTGCTCCATCCCAGCGCCGGCATGAGCGGCAGCGGCCCGATCGTGATCGCGATCGATAACGGCTGGAGCGCGGCGCCCCATTGGCAGAAGCGCGCGGCGCTGCTCGACCGCCTTCTTTCCGATGCCGAGCGCGGTGGGCATCGCGTCGTGCTGTTCGGTACGGCACCGCCGCCGGGTGTCGCCGCGCCACCGGCGCTCTCGGTGATGCGCGCCGCCGATGCGCGGGCGAAGGCGGCAGACCTGACGCCGTTCCCCTGGCCCGAGAACCGGCCCGCGGCGCTGGCACGGCTCGACCGTCTCGGGCTGCATCACGCCGCCGCCACGATCTGGCTCAGCGACGGCATCGATGCCGGCCATGCCGGCGGCTTCGCCGCCGGGCTTGAAAAGCTAGGGCCGCTCCATGTCTATGAAAATGCACTTCCCGACCGCGCGCATCTCCTGGCAGCCGCGCCGACTCCGGGCACCGCGCTTTCGGTCATGGTGCGCCGCGCGGATGCGACAGGCAGAGACCACGTCACGGTGCGCGCGGTCGGATCGGATGGCCGCATGCTGGCACGCGCCGCCGTTGATTTTGCGCCCGGCGAACGTCAGGCAGTCACGTCCTTCCGCGATCTGCCGACGGCGCTCAGAAACCGTGTCACCCGCATCGTCATCGAGGGCGAGCGCTCGGCCGGCGCGAGCCTGCTTTTGGACGAGCGCTGGCGGCGACGTCCGGTCGGCATTGTTACCAACGAATCGGGCACCGGCGCGCAACCCCTGCTGAGCGGCGCCTATTATATCGACCGCGCACTTCAGCCCTTCGCCGAGGTGCGGCGCGGCGCGGTGAAACCGCTGCTCAAAGGCGGCATCGCCGTTCTGGTGCTGCCCGATGCGGCGGTACTGAGCGCGAGCGATGAGACGGCGGTGGTGAAATGGCTCGCGCGCGGCGGTCTCGTGTTGCGCTTTGCCGGCCCGCATCTTGCCGAAAAGCCGAACGATGCGCTACTGCCGGTGAAGCTGCGCGGCGGACGCATGCTGGGCAGCACGCTCTCCTGGGAAAAACCGGCACCGCTCGCGCCGTTCCCCGCGACCAGCCCCTTCGCCGGCCTTCACATTCCAAAGGACGTGACGGTGTCGCGCCAGGTGCTGGCCGAGCCCACCGTCGACCTCGCCAAGAAGACCTGGGCGCGGCTCGCCGACGGCACGCCGCTCGTCACCGCGGCGCGGCGCGGCAAGGGCTGGCTCGTCCTCATCCACACCACCGCCAATCCCCAATGGTCGAGCCTCGCCATGTCGGGCCTGTTCGTCAACATGCTGCGCCGCATCGTTGCGATGAGCGAGGGCGTTTCCGGCAAGACCGATGTCGCGCTGCCGCCGGTCGAGACGCTGAATGGCTTTGGCGCGCTCGGCCCCGCCGCGGCGTCGGCCCAGACCATCGCCGCCGGCGCGTTTTCCCGCACCATTGCCTCGCCCGCGCATCCGCCCGGCTTTTACGGCAACAAGGACGCGCGGCGTGCGCTGAGCCTCGCCTCCGCGGTGACCCGGTTCGATGCGATCGGCCCCTTGCCGGGCGCGATGGTGAGCCACGGCTATACGATCGGCCACGAGGTCGATTTCCGCCCCTGGCTCATCGCCGCGGCACTGATCCTGGCGCTGATCGATCTTCTTATCGGGTATGGCTTGCGCGGTCTTTTGCCCGGGCTCGGCGCCGCGAGCATCCTCCTCTTCGCTGCCGCCGCGGGGCCGGCCCATGCCGAGAGCGATGCCCGCATGATCGCCGCCGCGAACCAGTTCCATCTCGCCTATATCAAGACCGGGATTCCCGCGATCGACAAGGAGACGCGTCGCGGCCTCATCGGCCTTTCCAACGTCTTGAACCAGCGCACCGCAGTCGAAGCGGCGGCGCCGATGGCGGTCAATCCCGCGACCGACGTTCTCGTCTTCTTCCCGCTCATCTACTGGCCGGTGGTGGCGGGCGAGACCATGCCTTCGGCGCGGGCGATCGAGCGGCTCAATCGCTATCTCGCCTCCGGCGGGATGATCGTGTTCGACACCATGAGCGAGGGCGATGCGACGCCGCAATCCGACGCCGCGGCGCGGGCAAATCTGCGCCGGCTGGCGGCCGGGCTCGAAATTCCGCCGCTGGTGCCGGTGCCGCCCGGCCATATCCTGACCAAGGCGTTCTATCTGATGCAGCGCTTCCCCGGCCGCTGGGCCGATGGCCAGGTCTGGGTCGAGGCTTCCGACAACCGCGTCAATGATGGCGTTTCGACGGTGGTGGTCGGCAGCAACGACTGGGTCGGCGCCTGGGCGGTCGACGATAACGGCTTGCCGCTCTATCCCTGCGTGCCGGGCGGCGAGCATCAGCGCGAAATGGCCTATCGCTTTGGCGTCAACCTCGTCATGTACGCCCTCACCGGCAACTACAAATCCGACCAGGTGCATGTTCCGGCGATTCTGGAGCGCCTCGGTCAATGAGCATCGAAGCCAGCATCGCCGGTTGGAGCCTCGGCTTTGCGCCGATGCTGCCGTTATGGGCGATCGTCGGCTTCGCCGCGGCAGCGATATTGCTGCTGGCGCTGGGCCTCGCGCGGCGGGCACGCGGCCTCGGTTGGCGCGCGCTCGGCCTCGGCCTTCTGCTCCTCATGCTGCTCGACCCGTCGCTCATTCAGGAGCATCGCCGGCCGCAAAAGGACATCGCCATCGTGGTGGTGGACAACTCGCCCAGCATGGCGATCGGCCGGCGGCGGGAGATCGCGGCCGCGGCGCTTCATCGGCTCGAGGCGCGTCTCAAGAAGGAGCCCAATCTCGATGTCCGGGTGATTCATGCCGGCGCTTCCAACCCGAACGATCCGCTCGCCGATCCCGGCACCCGGCTTTACAGCGCCCTCATCGGCACGCTCGCCGACGTTCCGCGCCAGCGGTTCGCCGGCGCCATCATGATCACCGACGGCGAGGTGCATGACATGCCGCCGCCATCGGCGCTCGCCTTCTCGGCGCCGCTTCATGCCCTCATCACGGGTGAGCCCGGCGAAGCCGACCGCCGGCTCGTCATCGAGAACGCGCCGACCTTCGGCCTGGTCGGCAAGACCGTTACCTTGACCTTCAAGGTCGAGGATCTGCCCAAGGGATCCGGTGGCGACGCCCGGGTTACCATTGCCAAGGATGGCGGCGCACCGAAGACGGAGGCCGTGCCGGTCGGCGTGGAAGTGCCGGTGACGCTGCCGATCGATCATGGCGGCGACAATATTTTCGAAGTGTCGGTCGCGCCCGGACCGCATGAGCTGACGCTCGACAACAACCGTGCCGCGTTCGTCGTCCATGGCGTGCGCGATCGTTTGAAGGTGTTGCTGATCAGCGGCGAGCCCTATCAGGGCGAGCGCGTCTGGCGCAACATTTTGAAATCCGACCCTTCGGTCGATCTCATCCATTTCACCATCCTGCGCCCTCCCGACAAGAATGATGGCACGCCGATCCGCGAGCTGTCGCTGATCGCGTTTCCGATCCGCGAGCTGTTCGAGGATAAGATCGGCAGCTTCGATCTGATCATTTTCGACCGCTACACCCAGCGCAACATCTTGCCGCTCATGTATCTCGACAATATCGCGCGGCGGGTGCGCGCGGGCGGTGCGCTTCTGGTCGAGGCCGGCCCGCATTTCGGCACCGCGGCGGGTTTGTTTCGTACCCCGCTCGGCACCGTTCTGCCGGCTGAGCCGGCCGGCGACGTGTTCGAGGAAGGCTTCCGGCCCGAGGTCAGCAAGGTTGGCCGGCGCGACCCGGTGACGGACCAGTTGCCGGGCCTGCCGTCGAACCCCGACGCGACACCGTCCTGGGGCCGCTGGTTTCGCCAGGTCGATGCAGTGCCGCATGGCGGCGAGACGGTGCTGACCGGGGTTAACGGCGCGCCGCTTCTGGTCTTGAGCCGGGTCGGCAAGGGCCGCGTCGCCCAGCTCATGTCCGACGAGATGTGGCTTTGGGCGAGCGGCTTCGAAGGCGGCGGTCCCGATGCCGAGCTGCTGCGCCGCACCGTCTATTGGCTGATGAAGCAGCCCGACCTCGACGAAAACGATCTGCGCGCCCATGCCGAAGGCAACAAGCTGATAGTGACGCGCCAATCGCTCGCGCCCGATCATCGCCCGGTGCGCGTCACCGGCCCTGACGGCAAGGTGACGGTCCTGCATCTCGTCCATGATGAAGGCGGCCGGTCGAGCGCGATCATGCCACTCAGCGCGAGCGGCCTCTACCGCCTCACCGACGGCAAATACCACGCGATCGCCGCGGCGGGGACGCTCAATCCGCTCGAAATGGGCGATGTGCGCGCGACCGAGGCGAAGCTCAGGCCCGATGTCGCGGCGACGGGCGGCGGTCTGTTCTGGATCGGCGATGGCCGGCTGCCGCAGATCCGCCGGGTCTTTCCCCACCGCCTGGCCGCGGGTGATGGCTGGCTCGGTTTGCGCGAGAATGGAGACTACATCGTCACCGGGATGCGCGAAGTGCCGCTGTTGCCGGGGATTCTGGCGCTTATCTTGCTGCTCGGCATGTTCCTTCTGGCGTGGCGCCGGGAAGGCCGGTAAGGCAGGGTGAGGCGCTTTCGCAACCCATCCCTTTGCTTTAGCCTCCTGTCCCCATGAAACATCCTTTCCGCGAATCGTGGCGGACCGCGATCGCGCCGATTCACGTCGATGGCTGGCCATTCATCGGGGCGGCATTGGTCGTGACCATCATTCTGTTCATTGTCTGGCAGCCGCTCGGCTGGCTCGGCCTCATCGGCACTGGCTGGGTCACCGCGTTCTTTCGCGATCCGTGGCGGGTGTCGCCCCAGGCGCCCGGCCTCGCGTTGGCACCGGCCGATGGCGAGATCGTCGCGGTCGGCACGGCACCGCCGCCATCCGAGCTCGATATGGGGGCGGCGCCGATGTTGCGCATCGCAATTTTCCTCAGCCTCCTCGATGTCCACATCAATCGCACCGCGCTGGCCGGCCGGGTGGTAAAAATCGCCTATCGCAAGGGCACGTTTCTCGACGCCCGCAATCCTGCCGCCGGATCGGCGAACGAGCGCAACGCCATCGCGTTTGCAACCCCGGCGGGGCCGGCGGCATTGGTACAGATCGCCGGTCGCGTCGCGCGCCGCATCCGCTGCGAGCTCGTGGAGGGCGAGGAGGTGATCGCCGGCCAGCGCTTTGGCCTCATCCGCTTCGGCTCGCGCGCCGAGCTCTATCTGCCCGCCGAGTGGGTGCCGCTGGTCGACGAGGGTCAGCGAACCGTGGCCGGGGAGACGGTGCTGGCGGTGGCGCCGGAAACCGCGCTCGGCCCCCGCGATCGGTTCGTCACCCAATGATGCGCCGCGCCCCATCCGGTGAGGCGCGCGGTGATTTTTCGCTGAGCCGGCTCGTGCCCAACATCCTGACCTTGCTTGCTTTGTGCGCCGGCATGACGGCGATCCGCTTCGCGCTCCAAGGCCAGTACCGACCGGCGGTCATCGCCATCCTTATCGCCGCGTTCCTCGACGGCCTCGACGGCCGTATCGCGCGGGTCCTCAAGGCCACGACCGTCCTCGGCGCGCAACTCGATTCCCTGTCCGATTTCGTCAGCTTCGGCATCGCGCCGGCGGTACTGGTCTATGTCTGGAGTCTGTCGCGCCTTGAGGGCTTCGGCTGGGCGGTGGTGGTGATATTCGCGATTTGCTGCGCTCTGCGCCTCGCCCGCTTCAACGCCGAGCTCGGTATCGAGCCGCCCCCGCCAACCTATAATTTCTTCATTGGCGTGCCGACGCCGGCCGCCGCCGGACTCGCGCTCCTGCCGATGCTGCTCAGCTTTCAGTTCGCCAACACCATCCTGCTGAGCTCGCCCTATCTCAACACCATCGTGCTGGCCGGCGTCGCAGGGCTGATGGTGAGCCGGCTGCCGACCTATTCCTTCAAGCGCCTGCGCGTGAAACGCGACTGGGTGTTGCCGGCCTTCCTGGTGGTTGGTGCGTTTGCCGGCTTCGCCAGCACCAAGCCGTGGGCGACCCTGTCCGTGGTCGCCCTCCTTTATCTCGGCTCGATCCCGGCGAGCTGTCGTGCCTATCGTCGGCTGCGCCGGGACGCGGCAGCCCCGATGACGCAAGGCCAGGACGATCACATCGCCTCGTGAAATAGTTTGGCGGCATTTAGGGGCGGAAGCACGGGCAGAGCGCCGGCAAACCGCCCGGCAACAAAACGCGAAAGGGAGCGGAAAATCATGCAAGAACTCGATGACCCGCTCCGGGACTATATCGATCGCGGCTTCGATCTTTATGGCGGGCTGGGCCACCATCCCGGCATGCACAGCCTGTTCGGTCTGCCGAAGCCGGCGGCTCCGGCCAACCTCAGGGAAGGAGCAAAGCCATGACCCTCGAACTCTATCACGGCGGGCCCGGCGCCAATTCCTTGAAAGTGCTGTTGGTGATGGCGGAGAAGAACATCCCGTTCGTCAGCCATCGCCTCAACCTCGTCGGCTTCGAGCAGCACGCTCCCGAATTCGTCAAGATCAACCCGCGTGGCCAGGTGCCGGTGCTGGTCCATGACGGCCGCACCATCACCGAATCGACCGTGATCTGCGAATATCTCGACGCGGTCTTTCCCGTGATGCCGCTGCGCCCCAAGGACGAGTATCGGCGCGCGCGAATGCGCATCTGGACCAAGTTTGTCGATGAATATTTCTGCTGGTGCGTTTCGACCCTGGGTTGGGAGGCGCTAGGTAAGCGCTTCGTCCGCGACATGCCGGAGACCGAGTTCGAGGACTATGTCGCGCGGGTGCCGCTCCACGAGCAGCAGGTGAAATGGCGCCGCGCGCGGTCTGGTTTTCCGCCGGACATGCTCGAGGAGGAGCGGCGCAAGATCCGTTTCTCGGTCGAGAAGCTCGAAGCCGATTTGGCCGAGCAGCGCTGGCTTGCGGGCGAGGACTATTCGCTTGCCGACATCTGCACCTACGCCATTGCAGCCGGCGTGCCCTACCTGATGCCGGAAGCCATGAACGAGGCGCAAACACCGCGCGCCATGGCCTGGCTCAAGGCGATCGCGGAACGTCCGGCGACGCAAAAGGTATTCGAAGGCGCGCCGCGGCGGCCCGGCGGTCCCCCTACATGAGTGCCGCGGCGGCCCGGCGCCGGCGCATCCGGTCCGTTATCGAATTGATGGCGAGGGCGGCCAGCAGGATCGAGCCGTAGGCGATCTGGATGTAATAGATCGACACCTGCGCCAGCGAGAACAGGTTTTCGATCAGGAACAGCATCGCGCCGCCGGCGGCCGCGCCGAGGAGCCCGCCGCTACCGCCCATGAAGCCGATGCCGCCCAACGCGACACCGGCGATCGAGGTCAGGATATAGGGTGTGCCCACGGTCGGATCGGCCGAGCCGAGCGTCGCGGTGAAGACGATCCCGGTGATGGCGGCGAGCACCCCGGCAATGACGAAGGCGGTGATGCGCACCGCGGTGACATTGATGCCGGCGGTATAGGCGGCGCGGATGTCACCGCCGACCGCGAGCAGATTGCGGCGATAGGCGGTCTTGCCGAGCAGCCACCAGCACACCGCGATGATGAGGAACAGATAGAGGATGCCCGGGACGCCGAACACATTGCCCGAGATGACCCCCATCCAGGGCGGCGCGCTACCGCCCGCGGTCGGCAGGATCGCCAGGGTCAGGCCCTGATAGGTCAGGAACGTGCCCAGGGTCGCGATGATCGGCTGAACCCGGACGATGGTGACGAGGAAGCCGTTGAGCAATCCCGATGCAACCCCGATGGCGAGCGCGATCACGATCATCGAGACGGGATCGGTAATGCCCCAGGCCGGCAGGGTAAAGGCGACCACGGCATTGACGAGGCCGGCGAGCGGCCCGACCGACAGGTCGAGGTCGCCATTGCCGGACAGAATCGGCACGGTCTCCGCCCAGGTGGTGATGATGAAGGGCGCGGCACCGAGCAGCACCGGCAGCCAATTGTCGGGCTGGACGAAGATCGGATTGGCAACGAAATTCGCGACGAACAGGATGGCGAAGCCGATCAGGCCCGGCCAGTAATAGGCTTGCCGGTCGAGCTTCAGCGTCATGGCTTGTCCTTCGCCGCGTCTTTCTGGCCGAACATCGCGGCGATCAGCGCCTGCACGTCGAGCGAGCGGCGCTCCACCACGGCGGACAGGGCATGATCGTGGAACACGGCGACCCGGTCGCAGAGGAGGCAGAGTTCGGTAAGTTCCGTCGACAACAGCAGGACCGCGCCGCCGCCCGAGGCGAACTCATCGAGAATGCGATAAATGTCCTGCTTCGCGCCGAGATCGACGCCGCGCATCGGATCGTTCAGCACGAGGGCGCGGGGATGAAGCGCCAATAGCCGCCCCAGGAACACTTTTTGCTGATTACCGCCGCTCAGCGCCGCGATCGGCGTGGTCAGACTGGGCGCGACCACATGCGACTGCGCGATCAGCCGCCGCCCCTCGGCCCAGCGCCGCCGCTCGGCCAGGATGCCGAGATGCGAGAACCTGCCAAGCGCCGAGATCGTCAGATTGTCCAAGATCGACAGCGGCGCGAAGATGCCCTCGGTCTTGCGTTCGCGTGGCAGATAGGCGATGCCGGCCTGCGCCGCACCGTTGAACGAGGTGACCGGTCCGCGATCGGTCTCGACAACACCGGCGACGGGACGCCGCAATCCCGCCACGGCCTCGATGAACGCGACCTGACCATGCCCTTCGAGGCCAGCGATGCCGACAATCTCGCCGGCCCGGACGTCGATATCGAACGGCGAGCGGCCGGCGGGTAGAACGATGCCCTTCGCCTCGATCACCCGCTCGCCGATATTGCGTCCGGCGGCGGCGCGGCCGCCGCCTTCGGCCGCGCGCGCCTCTTCTTGGGTCGACATCATGCCGAGCAGCGTAGCGGTGGTGGTCTCGGCCCGCGTCAGCGTGGCGACGCTGCGCCCGGAGCGCAGCACCGTCGAGCGATCGGCGATCTCGAGAATCTCGTCCATGCGATGCGATACGAACAGGATCGACCGGCCTTCGCCGCGGAACCGACGCAGCGCCTCGAAGAGGCGATCCCGCGCCTCGACATCGAGGGCCGAGGTCGATTCGTCGAGCACCAGCAGGCGCCACGGCCGGGTCAGGGCGCGGGCGATGGTGACACACTGGCGCTGCGCCAGGGACAGCGCGGCGACCGGCACCTCGATGTTGAGCGTGCTCATGCCGATGGTGTCGAGCACCTGGCGCACGAGGCGCGCCTCCTCGGCGCGCGTCACCGCCCGCCGGAACAGCCCGTCGAGCCCCAGCGAGACATTGTCCCGCACCGAAAGCTGATCGAGAACCAGCGTTTCCTGGAATACGGTCGCGACGCCGGCCCGTTGCGCGCCGCGCGGGTCGCGGAAACGCGTATTGCCGCCATCCCATGCTAGCTCGCCGCCGCTTTGCGGAAGGATGCCGCTCAAAATCTTGATGAGGGTGCTTTTGCCGGAACCGTTCTCGCCGACCAAGGCATGAATTTCCCCCGGCCGAATCCCGAACGAGCAATCGGCGAGCGCGACGGTTTCGCCGAAGTTGCGCTTGAGCCCGCGGAAGGCGACGATCGGCACGGCGTTCTCGGCGACCGCATCGGTTGCCGCCGTCGCGCCGAGATGCGCCGGAACCGTCATATCTGCATTCTCACATGCACCTCGCGCCCATAAATCGCGACGAGAATGACGATGAGGGCGCCGAGACAGACCTGTTGTGCAGCCTGGCTAAGGCCGAGGCCGATCAGCAACATCGTCAGCTCGGTGATGATGAAACACCCCGCGACGGTGCGCGCATAGCCGCCGCGGCCGCCGATGATCGGCGTGCCGCCGATCACCACCGCCGACAGGGTGGTGAAGAGATAGGCGTCGCCGACCTGCGGGTCCGCGGCGCTGCTGAACCCCGCCAGCAAAATGCCCGCGACCGCGGAGAGCCCGCCGCTGATCGCGAAGATCACCGTCCACAAAGTGAGCGAGGGAATCCGTGCGAGCTCCGCGGCGCCGGGATTGGCGCCCGCGGCATAGGTCCAGCGGCCGAGGACGGTGCGCCGCTCGATAATGATGATGACGATGATGAGCACGGCCCACATCACCACCGAGCCTGGCAGCGGAATCGGCCCGGTCCAGCCGATCACCGAGACGAGATTGGTGACGAAATCCGGCACGCTACCGCGATTGTCGCCCTTGGTCTGCGCCCAGATCGCGCCAAAGATGATGGCGCTCGTCGCCAGGGTGACGATCAGCGAATTGACGCGCAAGGAGCGGGAGATGAGGCCGTTCACCGCGCCGACGATGAGGCCGGCGACGATCACCACCGGCGCCATGATCCAGGGCGAGACACCCTCGCCATAGGCGACGGCGAAGGCGACACAGGCGAGCCCGATCACCGCCGGCACCGAAAGATCGATGCCGCCCATGATGATGGTCAAAGTCTGTCCCGCCGAGGCGATGCCAAGGAGGCTCGACAGCAACAGGAGCGAGCGAATGCTCATCATGTTGCCGTAACCCGGCACCATCGCCGCCGTGATGAAGAACAGCGCGACGGCGATCGCGAACGGCGCGATGACATCCAGTCTTTGCTGCAGCCATTTCATGGTCGGGCGACTCTCGACGAAGATCAGGGCCACAATTGACGCGAGGCGATCGACACGGCCTCGGACCCGGCACGTCTCTCGAACGGTTCGCGCGGCCCGAAACCGCCCAACCGCTCGATCAGATACTGCTCCCAGCCGATTCCGAGCCGCCACCCTAGCTCCTGGAAGTCTTTCGGCCGGACCAGGCTGCCGACATGGGTGGTCAGGATGCGGTTCTCGACGTTTTTCACGGAGTCATCTCTATGCGCCGCGAAACGAACCGGCCGTCAC
>JBOHLV010000274.1:0-7309 GCA_050729815.1 Allostellaceae bacterium | reverse complement strand
GGACACGCGCTTAGCTCGCGATCCGGGGCCCGTGCGGTGCCGATTCACGCCTGCCTCCGTGAAGCCGACGCGGGACCGCATAGAACTCATTTCGCAACTACATCCATTGACGCGCTTTGTAACACAGAGCCTGCAACAGAGCGACGCGCCAAAGCTCCGCCCTGCAGTCGCCGCGCGGATAGACCGGTCGACGATTCCTGATCCGAAGCCTGACGTCGGGCGATACGTCATCGCGATAATGCGGTGGTCCCTAGGTGGCACGATTGAAATCGAGAAACTTGCCTATGCTGGACTGCAACTTGGAAATGCCAGCGAACTCGATGATGACATTGCCGAGGTTCTAGCAATCGCGGCGGCGACGAACGGCACCCCATGGCCTGAGGTCATTAGCCAAGTTGATTATGCGAATGCGGCTCGCCTATGTGACGAACGGCTAATAAACGGCCGCTTAAATGCTGGCTTCACTGATTTTCTCAATGCCCGGGAGGCGGAGAACGAGGATCGGGCCTCCATACAACTCAGGACATTGGAACGACACCTGAATGAGCAAACCTCGCGGCTAAATGAGATTCGAGATCGGCATCGAATAGCCAACAGGCCCAGCCTCGTAAGGGCGACGGAAGGGCGCATCGAGGCGCTGAACGCGCGTTGTGAGCAGCGTCAAAATGAAATTGAAAAGCGGAAACGACTTAATCCGTCGACCGAGGACATAGCGGCGCTATTGGTCGAGGTGACGTGACGCAAATAAGCAGTTGGAGGGAGTAATGGGCGAAAATGGGGGAAATGAGTTATTTGGACGCTTGCTCCGATGGTTCAGCCGCTCGACCCGTCAGCCGAAAAGCGAGCCAGGCACATCGATTCATGTAACTGAGGAGACACAGGAGGAAGACACAGAAGGGCTTGGGACCATTTTCAACGCTCCGGAGTCCGTTTCTGCAGAGGAGGCCGTGCCGGTTTATGAGGCTCCGGCGGAATCTTTGCAACGACAGGATAAGCGTTCGCCTCATCAGCCAACACGTAGATCTAGGATTTCATTTCGAAAAATTGAGGAAGACACAGAAGCAGCGGGGAAGAATTCCAGCGCTCCGGAACCTATTGTCGTCGATGAGACGGCATCGATTCCCGAGGCTGCCGCGGAATTTTCGCATATTCGGACCGAAGCTCCGATTGATCTGATCCTGGGCGTTGATTTCGGGACCAGTGCGACAAAGGTCGTCATCCGGGCGCCATACGTGGCGGGAACAACGCCGTATGCGCTGCCCATACCCGAGCCGCTAAGAGCAGAAGAAAGTCCCCATCTATGGCGATCCGCGATTTGGGTCGATCCCACCGGAATGTTCCACTTGACCCCGGTTCTAGGTGCGGTCGAGATCGAAGACATAAAGGCTAATCTTATTGAGGAGCCGTCGCGGCCCCTACTGGTGCTCGACGACGGAAGGATCGTCAGTGCTCGGGATGCCGCAACCGCTTACCTGGCTTATGTGTTTCGGAATGCGCGAGCACGATTTCTGGAAGAAAAGCATGCGATCTACGGCGGAGCGACTACCCTCTGGCAATCGAATGTCGGCTTACCCGCAGCGACATATGACGATCAGGCGCTGGTCGAGTTCTACCGAAGGACGGTTGCTGCCGCTTGGCTGCTTTCCCAAGAGTCCGACGAGATCACGCTTGAGTCGGTACGTCGGGCCAACGATCATCCCAGCGCAATAGCGGCTGCGTGGGATCAGTACGAACGGGAGAAACTTGGGATTGAAGTGATCCCGGAAGTCGCGGCGGAGGTCGTCGGGTTCGCACGGTCAACCCGCCGACGAGAGGGTTTGTATGCGCTTGTCGATGTAGGTGCAGGAACGGTTGATGTCTGCACCTTCCGACTGCACGCGCCGACACCGGGAATGGATCGATACTCGATGTTTATCGCGGACGTGCAGCCGCAAGGCGCGGCGGTGCTTCGCGAATGGAGTGCCAGCGGAAACCCGATCGCAGAGTTCCGAAAACAGGTCGATAGGACGATCCGCGGATGCATATGGAATACGAAGCGGCTGCGTGATTCAACCGCGCGGGAATGGCGAAAAGGATTGCCCGTTTTCCTGTGCGGTGGGGGCCGTGCGAGCGATTTCTATAAGGGCGCGGCGAAGGATATCGGGCCCTGGCTCTTTATGCATACCGGGGCGCGTCAACTGCCTACGCTCGCTCTGGACGTACCGGAAGAATTCGATGCTCAAACTGAACGATCAAACTTCCACCGCCTCGCCGTAGCTTGGGGCTTAAGCTATCAGAAATTCGATATAGGAGAACTGCAGGCGCCAAATGAAATTGAAAACATGCCTGCAGGGCGCGTTCGTGATTTCATAGGTTCGTATGTCTCAAAAGATCAAATGTGATGGGTCGATTTGGAGGAGGCTAGCGATTCCGATCGGCTGCGCGGGTGGGGCATGCCGGCCCTTTGGCCCGCCGGAGGTCACGGTAATGGCCGCCGCGATCTAGCCTTACACCGGCCGGGCCTATGGCGTTGCCCGCGTTCGCGACGGCTTTGGCATTGCCCGTTCGTCCTTCTACGCTTGGCGGCGACAGCAAGAGCGTGACCGGCCACCGCCGCCACCGTCACGCCGAGGTCCCAAGCCGGCGATCTCGGATGCCGCGGTGCCGAGCGCCATCCGCGCCGATCTTGAGCGGTCTCCCTGGATCGGCGAGGGGCATCGCAAGGTGTGGGCCCGGCTGCGCGTGCTCGATGGCGTGCGCGTTGCCCGCAAGCGCGTTCTGCGGCTGATGCGGGAGAACGGCCTGCTTTCGCCGCATCGCCACCTGCCGCGTTCGGGCGACGCCCATGACGGCCGCATCACCACCGACGCCCCGAAGCTGATGTGGGGCACCGACGCGACGCAAATCCCTACCGTGCGCGATGGCACGGTCTGGCTCTTCGCCGTCGTCGAGCGCTGGAATGCCGAAGGAGTCGGATGGCACGTTGCCAAGATCGGCGATCGTTATGCCGCCGCCCAGGCCGTCGCCATGGCGGTCAAGACCGTCTTGGGCGCGGTCGCATCCGGGGTCGCGCGCGGCGTCGCGCTCCGCCACGATCACGGCAGCGCCTTCATGGCCGATCACTTCCAGAACCAGATCAAGTTCTGGGGCATGGCGCGGAGCTTCGCCTTCGTCCGCGAACCCGAAACCAACGGGGTAGCCGAGCACTTCTTCCGAACCTTCAAGGAACAGCTAGTCCATGGCCGCATCCATCACACCATCGACGACGTTCGCGCCGCCGTGCAAGCGTTCTTCGAGCGCTACAACGGTAAGCGTAAGCGGACGGCCGCCTTCTCATTGAGGCGCCGATCTGCAAGCTGATCACCTGATTTGATGGTGATCGATGCCTGACGATGTCGTCGTGATCATGAAGGAGGGGCTTCGGAGTGCTCATAGGAGTACTCGGGAGGTCCGTGGTGAAGTTCTATCGGAGCCGGAGCGGCGGCGACGGTGGAGCACCGAAGAGAAATTGCGCATTTTGGCGCAGAGCGTGACGTCGGGCTCGTCGGTGTCGTCTCCCTCCGCCGAAGGCCGTCTTGTGATGCGGTAAGCTGGCTGTGAAGGTGCGCGCGTAAGGAGATCCTATGGGGATGGATAGCAACCCACCCTCTGCCAGAGTGTGGCTGCTACCACCCCACTCTGGAGGCGACCGATGCCAGTAGAACTCCATCCCGAACAGACCGCCATACGCACCGATCTTGGCGCGATTTTTGTCTCATTGGAACTATCGCGCTCGACCTGGCTGATTACATCAGTATCGCCCGGCGGTGGTGAGAAGATGTCGAAGCATTCGGTGTCGGCGAGCAATATTGTTGGCCTACTGGCGCGCTTTGACACACTGAAGGCAAAGGCCCGCGCCCGGACTGGACACTCGTTTCCAATCATCGCCATCGAAGAGGCAGGATTGGATGGATTGGCCCCAACCCCTTGGCAGAGTGGCTCAGTTTCGCATGCCCGCCTCAACCGGCCCGGCAAAAGCTCGCCAAGCACAAATGGAAAATCAGGGCTTGGAGAAGCCCTGCCTGATCCAGCTACAGCCCGAGTTTCTCGAAGGTTTCCAGCGGAAGGAAAAGGCGGCGTTGTATGCTGGCAAAAGTTCGGAAGCCGTAACGCTCGTAGAATGCCGCCGCGCGATCGTTCTTGGCATCCACGATGACGGCGTAGACCATGAGCGTCGCGCTCGCCCGGACGACACGGCGAATGGCGTCGAGCAGCAGGGTTTCACCGAGGCCCTGGCCTTGGCATGCGCGATCGACGGCGAGACGCCCCAGGATCGCGGCCGGCACGGGGTAATGAGGGAGCCGCTTCGCCAAGGCCGGCGGCAATTCGTCCTTTTCGAAGCTGGCAGCGCTCAGGCTGTAATAGCCGGCAATCTTCCCCGGCGCATCGCCAAGCGCCACGAACACCTGGGCCACGCGCCGCCGGATATCCTGAGACGCTTGCCTCTGAAGGTAGGAATCGAGAGCCGGTTCCCCGCAGGAGAAGGCCGCACGGTCATGATGAGAGCCGAACGGCTCGATGACCAGGGCAGGCTCATCCACCGACGCGCTCACGATAGCGGCGCGCGGCTTCATTTAGCTTCTCGTTCGGTTCCGGTGGGTTGATCAGCGCGTCATAGAAGACTTCCCAATCCTTCGCCGAAAGGGTGATCTTCTCGTGCGAGTCGATCACACGCTCCGCTGCGGCCACCGCGTTCGCGAGCACGAAATCGCTCACGCTCGTTTCCTCGTAGGCGGCGGCTCGCTCAAGCGTGCGCTTGGCCTTTGCGTCCAAGCGCAGGTGCATGCGGTCTCGTTTCACTTCAGCAGGTTGGCTCATCTGACGCTCCTAACGTCCTTACCTCTGGACAAGTACGCCAATCCGGCGTACATATCAAGGGCCAGTGCAAAAAAAATTCGGACCGTCTTTTGTATCCCCAAGTGCTCTGGAAGCCTCCCGAACCGCCTGTCGTGCGCTGTAGTACGTAAGAGGGGCAAAACGCCGGGCATTGTGCGCGCTGATGATTTGGTGGTCGGCGGCGCCAGTGACGCAAGATCGCGTGCGACAAATTGAATCGGATCTGGGCTAGACCATTCCCCGTGGGCGCGAATTGGGATTCGGTGGCGGTATGGCGCTACCGCATGATCTTGACGATCTGTCATCGGCCGAGTTGAAGGTCCTGGTGCTTGAGCTGTTGGCGGAGGTGGCAGCCCTGAAAGAGGTGGTAGCGCAGCAGCGGGCGGAGATTGCCCGGCTGAAGGGGTTGAAGGGACCGCCATCGATCAAGCCGTCCGGGATGGCGCAGGCAAGCGAAGCCAAGCCGCCGCTGGGCGCCTCGGCGAAAGCCGGGGGTCGGGGCCGCGGTCGCCGGCGGGTTCGTGTCGTCATCGAGGAGCGGGTGGTGAAGGCGGCGGTGGTGCCGCCCGGCTCTCGCTTCAAGGGTTATGAAAGCTATCTCGTCCAGGATCTGGTGTTGCGCCCCCTCGCCATCCGCTTTCGGCGCGAGCGCTGGATGACGCCCGAGGGCCACACCGTGGTGGCGCCGCTGCCGCCGGGGATCGACGGCCATTTCGGCCCGGACCTGCGCCGCTTCGTGCTGGCACAATATCATCAGGGCCAAGTCACGGTACCGCGGCTGGTGGCGTTGCTGGACGCGATCGGCATCCAGGTCTCGAAGCGCCAGATCGTGCGCCTGTTGATTGGCCGTCAGGACCGCTTCCGCGCCGAGGCAGAGGCGGTGATGCGCGCGGGACTGGAGAGCGCCACCTGGATCGCGGTCGACGACACCGGGGCGCGGCACCAGGCGAGGAACGGGTTCTGCACCTATGTCGGCAATGACCGCTTCGCCTGGTTCGCTACCACCGGTTCGAAGAGCCGGCTCAATTTTCTTGAGCTTCTGCGCGCCGGCCATGACGACTACGTGATCAACGCCGACGCCATCGCCTATCTGCGCGGACGGGCACTGGCCGGGCCGGTGATCCATCTCTTGGCCACGCATGCCGACGGGTATTTCGCCGACCGAGCCGCGTGGCAGGCGCATCTCGACCGGTTCGGCATCCCGACGCTCCAGGTCACCCCCGATCCGGTACGGATCGCCACCGAAGGCGCGCTGTGGGGCAGCATCAAGGCGCACGGCCTGTTACGCGACACCGTCATCCTCAGCGATGACGCGGGGCAATTCGATGTCGGCCGACACGCGCTGTGCTGGGTTCACGCGGAACGCCTGGTTCACAAACTCGACACCTTTACCGATCAGCACCACGCGGCGCAGCAGCGGATGCGCCACCTGATCTGGTGGTTCTACCGCGACCTCAGGGCCTATTGCCGCGACCCGACGGCCCAGCGCAAGGCCGCGTTGCGCGCCCGGTTCGATCGCATCTTCCGGCGCCGCACCGGCTTCGCCACCCTCGACCGCCTGCTCGCCCGGCTCTACGCCAACAAAGCGGAGTTGCTGATGGCACTTGATCGCCCCGACGTGCCGCTCCACACCAACAGCGCCGAAAACGACATCCGTTGCCAGGTCATCCGACGCAAGATCAGCGGCGGTACCCGAAGTGACCAAGGCCGCGATTGCCGCGACGCCTTCCTCGGCCTCGCCAAGACCTGTGCCAAGCTCGGCATCTCGTTCTGGGATTATCTGGGCGCCCGCCTTATCGTCGAGGGAAGCGCCGCTGTCCCCTACCTGCCGCCACTCGTCGCCCAACCCAGTCGGATGGCCTGACCCGCCCGGCGTTTTGCCCCTCTTACTGTAGTACGCCGTAAGTTACTGATACAAATGGAATATTGTCATTGACCGCGTGTCGCCTCAAGCCCAAGTCTGTCTCTCGACCGGAATTTTCCTGGACGAGGGCGGCGATGATCGAGGACGAGGATCGCGCGGCCGACGACACACCGCCGCCGGCAGCGAACGACAATGGCAACGGGGACGCGCGGGTTCGGATCGATGCGGCGGCGCTGACGATCGCCCGCCTGATCGGCCGACAGATGGCGCGCGAGGCGTTCGAGCGGCTGGAGGCCGCGAACGACAACGAGCCGCCGGAGCGGTCCGAGGACTGATCGCCCAGGAGACGATGCGATGACCAAGGTTGCGCTCTATGCCCGCTATTCCTCCGACAACCAGAGCGTCGCGTCGATTGAGGATCAGTTCCGTATCTGCCGCGAGCATGCGGCGCGCGAGACGTGGAAGGTGGTCAGCACTTATCACGACGCCGCCATCTCCGGCGCCAGCGTAATCCTTCGTCCCCGCATTCAATCGCTGTTGCAGGACGCGCAGCGCGGCAAGTTCGAGATCGTGCTGGCCGAGGCGCTGGAT
>JBOHLV010000273.1:0-18612 GCA_050729815.1 Allostellaceae bacterium | reverse complement strand
CGGCATGATCGAGGCGTCGGCGACGCGCAGGCCCGCAACCCCGCGCACCTTGAGCCTTGCATCGAGCACCGCCATCCGATCCTTATCGTCGCCCATCTTGCAGGTGCCGACCGGATGGAAGATGGTCATCACCGTCTTCCGCATGTAGTCGGTGAGATCGGCATCGGATTGGAGATCGGCGCCGGGCGCCGTCTCCTTGCCGAGATAGCGCGCGAAGGCGGGCGCCGCCAGAATCTGGCGGGTGATCCGGATGCCGTGGAGCAGGATCGCGATATCGGCCTCATCCTCGAGGAAATGGGGATGGAGCTTGGGCTTCGCTGCCGGATCGGGCGCGGTCAGCTCGAGAAAGCCGCGGCTCTTGGGGCGCAGATTGGTGAGATAGATGCCGAACCCATGGTCTTTGGGCAGCAAACGGCTCATATCGCGGATCGTCGGCATCACCGTGACCTGAAGGTCCGGGTTGGCGACATCGGGCCGGGTACGCACGAAGCCGCCGGTCTCGACGAGGTTGGTGCCGAGCTGGCCCTTGCGGCGCAGGACGTAATCGACGACATCGAAGGCAAGACGCGGCCAGGTCCGCGCGTTCAAGGCGAAGGACGTGCCGGACCGGTCCTCGCCGAGGACGGCGACGGTCGGATGGTCCTGGAGATTCCGGCCGACGCCGGGAAGATCGGCGACGACATCAATGCCGAGCGCGCGCAGCTGTTCCGCCGGGCCGATGCCCGACAGCATCAGGAGCTGCGGCGAGTTGATGGCGCCGCCCGACAGCACGATCTCCCCGCTGCTGTCGAGGTCGATCGTCTCGCCATGACGCCTCAAGGTGAGGCCGACGGCGCGGCCATCCTCGATGCGGACGCGCTCCACCAGCGCCTCGTCGAAGACGGTGAGGTTGGGCCGGCCGAGCGCCGGATGAAGAAAGGCGCGCGATGACGACCAGCGCTCGCCATTCTTCTGGGTCACGTCATAGGGGCCGAACCCGTCCTGCTCGGCGCCGTTGAAATCGCTGTTGCGGCGATATTGCGTCTCCGCGGCGGCATCGACGAAGGCGAGCGCCAGGGGATTGGGCGAGCGCAGATGCGCAACGTTGAGCTCGCCGCCGACGCCGTGAAAGGCATCGGCCCCGGCCTCGCGATTTTCGTGGCGCTTGAAATAGGGCAGCACCTGGTCATAGCCCCAGCCTTCGAGGCCGAGCTTCTCCCAGCCATCGTAATCGTTGCGATGGCCGCGGATATAGACCATGCCGTTGACCGAGGAGGAGCCGCCATAGAGCTTGCCACGCGGCACCGCGATTTCGTGGTCATGGAGATGCGGGCCACCGGTGAAGGCAAATTGCCAATTGTATTTGGCATGGGGCGTGAGGCCGCGCGAGCCGACCGGGACGATGGTCTTGACGTTGGTCGGAAATTTCCTGTCGGATGGTCCCGCCTCGATCAAGGCGACGCGGTGGCGCGGATCGGCCGACAGGCGATTGGCGACGACGCATCCGGCCGAGCCCGCGCCCACCACGATGAAATCAAAGCCGCGTCCTGCCTCCGACAATCGATCCTCCCGGTTGTTGGGGCTATGATAGCGCAAAACCGCAGCAAGGAACGCAAATGGCAGACCATACCATCGCGCGAACGAGTTACGGCCCGGTCCAGGGCGGCGTCGGTGACGGCATCTTATTCTTCAAGGGCATTCCCTATGCCGCGGCGCCGACGGGCGCGGGTCGATTCAAGCCGCCCGCGCCGCCTGCACCGTGGCAAGAGGTCCGCGATGCCACCATGTTCGGCGCGCGCGCCATTCAACCGGAAAGGGCCTTCACCATCGCGCCGGAGGTGATCGCGGTGTTCGCCTCCGACATTGCCGAGCCGATGAGCGAGGATTGCCTCTTCCTCAATATCTGGACGCCGGACAACCAGAATGAGGAAGAAAAGGGCGACCTTCCGGTGATGGTGTGGCTTCACGGCGGCGCCTTCATTTCCGGCTCCGGCGCCGCGCCCTGGTATGACGGCAGCAAACTTGCCCGCAAGGGCAATGTCGTGGTGGTGACGCTGAACCATCGCCTGGGCGCCTTGGGGCATCTCTATCTCGGCGAGCTCGCGGGCGCGGAATTCGCGCAATCGGGCAATGTCGGCATGCTCGACATCGTCGCCGCGCTCCGATGGGTGCGGGACAATATCGCGGCGTTCGGGGGCGATCCCGGCAATGTCACGATCTTCGGCGAATCGGGCGGCGGCGCCAAGGCCTGTGTCCTCATGGCGATGCCGGCGGCTGAAGGATTGTTCCACAAGGCGATCGTCGAAAGCGGCCCCGCGGTCGAGATGATGGCGAAGGACGCCGCCACCCAAACGGCGCGGCAAATGATGACGGAGCTGGGCCTTACCGACGCGGCGCAATTGGAGGGCGTGCCGGCGGCGCGGCTTCTTGAGGCGCAAGGGAAGGTGCTGGCGCAGTTGAGCGCCCTATCCTTCGCCAATCGGCGGCGTCAGGGCTTCAACCCGGTGATCGACGGCACCGTGCTGCCCGGCGGGCCATTTGAACCCGCGGCACCTTCGATCTCGGCGCATATCCCGATGATGATCGGCACCAACAAGGACGAGATGAACCTGTTTCACGGCGTCGATTCCTGGCCCGACCAGGTGAGCGATGAAAATCTCGTCGAGGCGGTGGGGAAATTCGTCGGCGAGCGCGCCACGGCGATCGTCGCCGCCTATCGCTACGTAAGGCCCAAGGCAAGCGCCCGGGAGATCGCACTTGCCATCGCCACCGACCAGTCGGTGCGGATGCCGAGCCTGACCATCGCCGACCGCCAGATGGCGCAAAACGGCGCGCCGGTCTTCGTCTATCTCTTCACCTGGGAGACGCCGGTGCTGGCGGGCCGGCTCGGTTCGTGCCACGCGCTCGAGATCCCGTTCGTGTTCGACAATCTCGACAAGACGAAGTTAACGGGCGACGCGCCGACGCGCCTCGTGCTGGCCGATACCATGAGCCGAAGCTGGATCGAATTCGCCTATAAGGACAATCCGCACCATGGCGGCCTGCCCTATTGGCCGCGCTACAACATTGCCGAGCGGCCGACCATGATCTTCGATCTGCGCTGCGAGGTGGAGAACGATCCGTTCGCCGCCGAACGCCGCGCCTGGGAGGCGTAGATACCACATCCCGATAAAGGGATAAGCATCGGGATGTGGTATCGCGAGCAAGTGCGAGCGCGCGCCCTATGGCGCGGAGCCAAGCGAGCGGACGCGAGCGCCGGCGATTGAGGTCCCGCTGGGCCGAACCACCGGCTCGGATCAGCGGGATTTTATATAACGCGCGCGGCAAGGATTGCTTAACTCTGGGCGCGCACACTCGACGCCGCCATGAGCCTCGACACTTATTTCGGCAACCATGTCTATCGTTCGCCCTTCATCGGCCAGTCCCAGACCGTGAGCGGGCTTGGCGCGGTGTTCGGCGCGCTGTTCTCGGGGCCGTTCTATTATTGGAAGAAGAAGGCACCGGTCGAGGCGCTGGTGCTGTTCACGGCGGAGCTCATCCTGTTCGTGACGCCGAACAGTTCGCTCGGCGGCGATGCGTTTTTGGGATCGAGTTGGTACGGCGTCGCGCTGTGGCTCGGCGCTGCGATGCTGGCGCCGGTGCTGTTGCCGCTCTGCTATCGCCGCAAGGGCTGGACCGAGGTCACTTGACCGCGGCCGGCATCGGCCCCGCCACCGCGAGCCTTGGGTCGAGCGCCGTCTCATACCAATAGACGCCCCAATGGAGATTGGGGCCGGTCGCACGGCCGGTCGCGCCGAGCGCGGCGATGACCTCGCCCTGGTGCACCTTCTCGCCGCGATGCACGGCGATATGCGTCAGATGGATATAGAGGGTCGAAAGCCCATAGCCGTGATCGATCACGACGATCCCGCCATCGAGCACGAAATTCGGCGCCGCCAGCGTCACCACCCCGCCTGCTGCCGCATGGACCGGCGTCCCGGCGGGCGCGGCGATGTCGATGCCGGCATGGGGCGCGCGCGGCTTGCCATCCAGGATGCGCTCACTGCCAAAGACGCCGGTGATGATGCCGCGGACCGGCCAGATGAGCGGCCGCTCGAAACCGCGCAACCGTGAATTGGCGCGATGCGCCGCCCGTACCGCCTTGATGTTGGCGATGATGCGGGCGAGCGTCCTCGGGTTGGGCGAGACCTCGTTTTGCGGCAGGCCGTTGATCCGCTGCACGAGCCAGGTGCGCGCGGCGACGCCAAGATCACGGTGGACGCGATGGCCGTCGCGATAGGCAATGCCGAGCGTCGCATGCGCCGGCGCGTCGCGGCCGAAACCGAAGATGAAAACGCCATCCGGCGCGACCCGGACCCGATGGCCGTTAAGCGTCACCTGCGCGCCGGGATCGACCCGGCCGCGGATCAGCGCGCCCTCTGCCATCTTGCCATGGAGCGTCAGGGTGTGCGCGAAGGCCGGCGCCGCGACGGCGAGGACAACCGCCAGAATTGCCGCAACATGCTTCATAACAGCCGCCGTTGCCTGCCCTCGGCGAAGGTCTTCACCTTGCCGTCCTCGAATTCGAGCTCGAGCGCCTGATCGGGGCCAACCCCGGCGGCCGACGTAACGAGACGGCCCTTCTGATCGCGCACCATCGCGAAGCCGCGCGCCAAGGGATCGCGCAGCGCGCGATAGGCGCTGTCGAGCCGGCCCGTGACATTGTCGAGGCGATGCTGAACCTGCGCGATTTGGCGCGCGATAGCGGCATCGAGACGCGGCCCCAGTTCTGCGACGCGGGCAGCGGTGCGGGCGATCTCACCCTGCAACAGATGGCCGCTGATCCGCGGCGCGATGGCGCGGAACGCATCGCCCGCAGCCTTGAGCCGCCGCGCGATGCCGAGTTCGAGCCGCTCCGACCGGTCGTCGAGCCGCTGCTGTGCCGCATTGATGAGCGCGACCGGATCGGGGAGGCCACGGCCGAGCCCCGTCACCTCGATGCGGCGCTGATCGAGGCGTCGCGCCATGGCGCCCGCGAGGCGCGCGGCAAGCCCTTGCGTCTCGGCGAGGAGGTCGAGCCGCACCGGCACCGCGATCTCGGCAGCGGCGGTCGGGGTCGGCGCGCGGCGGTCGGCGGCATAGTCGATCAGCGTCGTATCGGTCTCATGCCCCACCGCCGCGATCAGCGGAATCGCCGATTCCGCCGCGGCGCGCACCACGATCTCCTCGTTGAAGGGCATGAGGTCCTCGATGCTGCCGCCGCCGCGCGCGACGATGAGGAGGTCGGGCCGCGGCACCGTCCCGCCGGGCGGCAGCGCGTTGAAGCCGCGGATCGCCGCCGCGATCGCCACGGCCGCGCCCTCGCCCTGGACCGCGACCGGCCACAACAGGACATGGCGCGGAAAGCGGTCACCCAGGCGATGAAGGATGTCGCGAATGACGGCGCCGGTCGGCGAAGTGACGACGCCGATCACCGTCGGCAGGAAGGGCAGCTTTTTCTTCTTCGCCGCGTCGAAGAGGCCCTCGGCCGCGAGCTTTCGCCGCCGGTCTTCCAAAAGCTTCAACAGCGCGCCGACGCCGGCGAGCGCGACGCTCTCGATCACCAACTGATAGCGCGAGCGCGCGGGATACGTGGTGAGCCGGCCGGTCACCACCACCTCCATGCCGTCGGCGAGCTGAAGGTCGATCCGCGCCGCGGTGCCGCGCCAGATCACGGCATCAAGATTGGCCTCCTCATCCTTCAGGGTGAGATAGCAATGGCCCGAGCCGTGACGCTTCCAGCCCGAGACTTCGCCACGCACCCGGACATAGGCGAAATTCTGCTCGATATTGCGCTTCAGGGCGTGGGATAGCTCGCTGACCGACCATTCGGGGAGGTTCGAGCTGGCATCGAGCGCCAGGGGGGTTTCGGTCGCCATGCGCCATGATACAAGAGCCAGCGCGGTGAGGGAAAATTCATGCGGATTCTGCTGATCGGATCGGGCGGACGCGAGCACGCCCTCGCCTGGGCGCTTGCCGGCTCGCCCTTGTGTCAGAAGCTGTTCGCCGCGCCCGGCAACCCCGGCATCGCCAGGGAGGCGGAGTGCGTCGCGATCGCGCCGGACGATCGAAGCGGCCTGGTCGCCTTCGCGAAATCCGAGCGAATCGACCTTGCCGTGGTCGGACCGGAGACGCCTTTGGTCAACGGACTGGTCGACCGGCTGGAAGATGCCGGCATCGCCGCCTTTGGGCCAAGCGCGGCCGCGGCACGGCTCGAAGGCTCGAAAGCGTTCACCAAAGAACTCTGCGATGCGGCCGGGATTCCGACTGCCCATTGGCGCCGCTTTCGCGATCCCGATGCCGCCAAGGATTATGTCCGCGCGCACGGCGCGCCGATCGTGGTGAAGGCCGATGGCCTCGCCGCCGGCAAGGGCGTCACCGTCGCGGCAACGATCGAGGACGCCGTCGCCGCCATCGACGCCGCGCTGATCGCGCATCGTTTCGGCGCGGCCGGCGGTGAGATCGTGATCGAGGAATGCCTGGCCGGCGAGGAAGCGAGCCTCCTCGCGCTGTGCGACGGCCGGCATGTTTTGCCGCTGCCATCGGCGCGGGACTATAAGCGCGTCGGCGAGGGCGATACCGGCCCCAATACCGGCGGCATGGGCGCGCTGTCGCCGGCGCCGACGCTATCGCCGCAAATCGAGACACTGGCAGTCGAGCGCATCATCCGCCCGGCGGTGGCGGCGATGGCGGCGCGCGGCACGCCCTTCAAAGGCGTGCTCTATGCCGGTCTCATGGTGACGAAGGACGGGCCGAAGCTCATCGAATTCAATGTCCGCTTCGGCGATCCCGAATGCCAGGTGCTGCTGCCCCGCCTCAAGAGCGATCTCCTGCCGGCGCTGGTCGCGGCGCATGACGGCGATCTTGCCGATTTCGATCTGCGCTGGGACGCGCGGCCTTCGGTGTGCGTGGTGATGGCCGCCAGGGGCTATCCCGGCCCCCCCACGAAAGGCGGCGAGATCAAAGGCCTTGCCGAGGCCGCTTCCGACCCGCTGGTTGCCATCTTCGAGGCCGGGACGAGGCGCGACGACGAAGGCCGCCTCATCGCCGATGGCGGCCGCGTCCTCGACATCACCGCGATCGGCGACACGATCGAGGACGCGCGCCGCCGCGCCTATGACGCTATCGCCAGGATCGACTGGCCGGACGGCTTCTGCCGCCGCGACATCGGCCTCAATCAGGACGCACCGAGCCGCTATCCGGATTGACGATTACCCGCTCGCGCCGGCCGTGATGCGTCACGGTTGCGGCATAGTCGCGGCCGTGCCGGCGGAAGTTCTTGAAATCATGATAGCCGCGCGCCTCGAGGAGATCGAGGGCCCGGGTCGCGCGATCGCCGCGGCGGCGCTCATACCGCTTCCGGCGTTCGACCGCGTGGCGCCGGACCATGGCGCGGCGGTGGGCGGCGGCGCGCCGTTCGGCACGGCGGTGGGCAGTGGCGCGCTGTTCGGCGCGGCGGTGGGCCATGGCGCGCTGTTCGGCGACCGGCTTCTGAGGCGGTGCGGCAGTGCCGACGTGACGCGTCGCGGCAGGCGTCTCGTTCGGCGCGGCGGCGGCATTGCCGGCATTGGCGTTGCCTGAAGGCGCTGGCGCGGGTGCCGGCTTGAGAGAACCGGCCGCGGCTGGCGGCGGCATCGCGCCCTTGGTCATCGCACCGTTCGCGGGATTGGCGGACGGGGTCGCGACATTGCCCGGCCGGGTTTCGAGACTACCGGGGGGCAGCGGCAACGGCGTGCCGCTCGAGGCCGCCGGCGTCGAAATGGTCGCGTTTGGCTGAGGGGGCGGCGGCGAATTGCCGGTTCCGGTCTGGGCAAAGGCGGCGCCCACCATGCCAAATATAGCGGCGACGGCCAGCAACAGAACGCGATTCATGGTGAATCTCCAGGGTGATTTCGGGCGCGACAGCCTTTGTATCGCGGCGCTGCCGCAACCTCCACTTTTCGGTGTAACAAGCGAGAACGCAATCGGTTCAGCTTCGCCGAATGAGGCGCATGGCAGTGACGCCCAGCACCGCCGTCAGCACGGCGCTCGCCGCGAACATTGCGGCATAGCCGAAATGGGCCGAAATCTGGCCCGACATCACCGGCCCCAGCCCCTGACCGATGAAATAGAACGAGGCGAAGAGCGCCACCGCCGCGCCGCGCGCCTGCGGCGCCAGCTCGGTGCTGAAGGTCTGCATGGTGTTGTGGAGGAGATAGAATCCGAAGCCCGCGGCCACGAACAGCGCGGCGAGCGCCGGCCACGGCACCCTTTGGGTCGCGATACCATAGCAAATGCCGACCACGATCCCGCCCGTCGCCATCATCCGCCACGGTCCGAGCCGGCCGATGACGGCGCGGGCCGAGAGGCCATAAATCAGGCCACCCATGGCATAACCCGCGATACAGAAGCCCGCGATCAGCGTGCCGCCTTCGCCGCGCGCCAGCAGCATCGGCGCGATGAAAGGAAATACGCCGAACATGAACATCCCCTCGCACAGCACCGTGCCATAGACGAGACGCGCATGCCGGTCGGTGAGGAGGAAGCGGTAATTGTCCGCCGCCGCGGCGATCGAGAAGTGGCGGCGCGGCTCGTCGCGGCCCGAAAGCCGGAAAAACGAGCCCGCTGCAACGAATGCGACCAATATGCCGGCCGCGATGAACACCCCGCGCCAACCCACCCATTCGGCGAGACCGCCGCTGAGCACGGCCCCTGCCATCTGGCCGGTAATGACGGCGATGACAAGGCGCGAGATCGCCAATTGCCGCTGGCGCATCGCGACCCGGTCGCCGACGAGGGCGAAGGCCGCCGGCACGACGCCACCCGCGACCGCACCGCTGATGCCGCGCACGACCAGCAGCGCCGGGAAGCTCGGCGCCAGGGCACAGCCGGCAAGGCTCACGGCAAGGAGAGCGAGGCAGAATTTGATCACCACCGACTTGCCGAAGGCATCGGCGAGCGGCCCCAGGATCGGCTGCGCCAGGGCATAGGACACGCCATAGGCGGTGGCGAGCCAGGCCGCCGTATGCAGCGTCACCGTGAACCCGCCGGCGATCACTGGCAACATCGGCGCCACCGCGCGCACCGAGATGTTCGAGGCAAAACACGAGAGGCCGAGGACGAAGAGCGGCATCGGCCCGGCCAGCGCAGCCGTCGCGCCGCCGGCCGTTTCGTTCCTGTGCGAGACCCTATCCTCCGGCATGGCCGCCGTTCATAGGGGCTTTCCCGCGCCCGATCCATCGCTTCCTTGCCGCGCCATCCGTCCGGGTGGCGCCATGCACGGCTGCCATGCGGACGCGGCTTTCCAGCTTGGCGCTGCCGGGCGAACATGCGCTAGACTGGTTCGCGAATGCCGCCGTTAGACCGCCACGGGAGAGAGCCGGATGAAAATCCGGCGGCCGAACCCCCATCCCGCGCCCAGACCACTCCAAACCTGCCGCCAGGCCGCAGCCTCCGCCGCACTGTTCTGATTTTCGGCTTTCTGTCGGCGATTGCACCGATTTCGGTCGATATCTATCTGCCGTCGCTGCCGATGATGCAGAAGACGTTCCACACCGACGAGGCGACCGCGCTCTTCACGCTGTCGGCGTTCCTCATCGGCCTCGGCTTGGGCCAGTTGGTGATGGGGCCGCTGTCCGACCGGTTCGGCCGTAAGCGGCCGCTTCTGGCCGGTCTCGTGCTCTATGTCCTATCCTCGGTCGGTTGTGCGTTGGCGCCGTCGATCGATGGGGTGATCCTCGGCCGCCTGATGGAGGCGCTGGGTGGCTGCGCCGTGCCGGTAATGGTCCAGGCGATGGTGCGCGATCTGTGGAGCCGCGATGAAGGGGCGCGCGTCCTGTCGCTCAACATGCTGGTGATGGGCGTGGCACCGATCGTGGCGCCGCTTATCGGTGGCCAGATTCTGATCTGGCTCGATTGGCGCGCGATCTTCTGGGTGCTGACGGGGTTCGGGCTGTTGTCGCTTGTCGCCACCAGCCGCCTGCCGGAAACACTGCCCGCGGCGCGGCGCAACGAGGCGCATCCGATCGCCATGATCCTCGGATATCGCGAGCTGTTCCTGATGCCGCGCTATCTCGGCTATGTGTTCTCGACCGGGTTCTATTATTGCGCCTTGTTCGGCTTCATCGCCGGCTCGCCGTTCGTCTATATCCGGCATTTCGGCGTGCCGGTGCAGTATTACGGCTTCCTTTTCGGCGTCAACATGATCGGCATGATGTCGATGAGCTTCATCAACGCCCGGATCGTCATGCGCTATGGTCTCGACCGGCTGCTCCGGCTCGCCTGCTTCGCCGGAACCGCGGGCGCCGCGGTGCTAATGGTAACGGGTCCCCAGGGCATCGGCGAGATCGCCGGGATCGCGCTGCCCACCTTCGCGGTGCTGTCGATGCTGAGCATCATCGGCGCCAATGCGACCTCGGGCGCGCTCGCCCTCTTTCCGCACAAGGCCGGCGCCGCGGCGGCGCTGGCGGGCGCGCTTCAGTTCGGCATGGGCGCGGTCGCGGGCGCCGCGGTCGGCTGGCTCGCCGACGGCACGCCGACCCCGATGTGCATCATCATGGCGGGCGGCGTCGTGATCGCGCTTCTCATCAACCTGACCATGGTCCGCGGCGCCTCGCCGCAGCCGGCGACCTGACCCTCCATCATGAGTCGACTCAACGGGATGCGGTATCAGCCCTTCACGGTGGCGACAAGATCGGGCCAGGCATAAGCGACCGCCTCGACCGGCTCGCCGGCGATGCGGATGCGACGGGTCAGGATCAGCTTGCCGCCGACATGCTCATAAAAATAGCGCGACGGGTTGGCGGCGATCACCCAGATCAGCGCCGAGGAACGGCCGTTTTCGAGGAGCCGCTCGAACAGCGCGCCGATAAGGCGCCGGCCGATGCCGCAATTCTGGGCGTCGGGCGTAACGTAGAGAGTAAAAACCTCGCCGGTATAAGGCAGCGACGGGTCGCGCTGCGCGCCGCAATTGCCGAAGCCGACGACCCCCGTACCATCGAGCTCGGCAACGATGACATCGCCCGGGCGATAGCGCACGAGCCCGGCCCAGGAGCTTTTCTGTCGCCGCTCCGACATGCCGATCAGCATCCGATCGGGTAGCATGCCAGCATAGGTGGTGCGCCAGGTCTCGACCTCGATCTGGGCGATCGCGCCGACATCGTCGATTTGCGCCGGCCGGATGCGATGGTGAAGAGTGTCGCGTTCCATCGCCCCTGCTACTCCGTCGGCACGCGCATGAAATTCATCAGCCGATCGGCGAGCCAATGATCGGATGTGTTGATGGAGAACATGGCGGAGCCGTGGACATGATGCGGCACGAAGAGAATCTCGGGGCATTCGCGATAGTGTCGGCACAAGGCGCCGAACAGCATGCCGGCCTCAACTTGCATCAGCGTGGGGTCGAGCTCGTTGTACATGATGAGGATCGGCACCGCCGGCGCGGTGATGTGGAGCAACGTCGAACGCATCGGATAGAGGCGCAGATCCTTGCCGTAATAGGCCTCGTCCGATGCGCCCGGACCGACCATGCCAAAGCGCGGCGCGGCCTTCGCCTCGAACGCGGGATCATAGAGGCCGGAATAGAGGATCGCGCCGGCAATGCCGGGGCCGGCTAGCGGCTGAAACCGCTTTTCGAGGGCATAGGCCGCGACATCGGCGGCTCCGGCCGATTCACCCATGAGGTAGATCCGTTTGGGATTGCCTCCGTAATCCGCGATATGGGCATGGGTCCAGGCGACGATTCCGGCCATGTCCTTGGCCTGGGCCGGCCAATGGTATTTCGGGGCGAGCCGATAGTCGGCGAGGATCGTGATCACTCCATGGCGCGCGAACCAATAGCCGACATTGCCATAGAACGGGCTACCGGGCGGCGATTTGTCGCCGCCAGTGAAGCCGCCGCCATGAATGAAGATCAGCACCGGCAAGGGATCGGCGGTCTTGTCCGCCGGCTCATAGACGTCGAGCCGCTCGAGCGGGGCAGGCCCATAGGAAAGATCAAGGGTGCGCTTGACACCGCCCGTCGGCGCCTTGGCCTGAAGCGGGACATAGATTCTGGCTGCCGCGGCGATATCGACCCGAGGCCCGATCGCCCGCAATTCGGCCGCGATCGTGGGGTTGATGCGGTAATGGTCGGCCGCGCGGGCTGGGCCGGTCCAGCACGGCGCGGTCATGCCGATCGCCAGGATCATCAACAACACGCGAAACGGCATGACCCGACTCCTCGAAGACACGGCGCCCGCCGGGGTGCGCGGCGATCAACTTGCCGCGCGCGCCGCCGGGGCGCAAGTCCCGCGCCGATCAATCTTGTGCAAAACGCTATCCAAGGGCTTGCGGCCGCTTGCGATTGGGTCTTTTATTTCGACCATGCTGAGATGCCTATTTTTGGTTGCGGCGTTGCTTGCTCTGGCGGCAACGCCGGCCATGACCGCCAACGCCGCGGACCATGAATCGTCCCACGCGAAATCTGCGCTCGCCAACGTCACGCGGCTCGGCGGCAGCGGGCAGTGGGGGGCCTATGTCGACAACGCGTCCGGTGGCAAGATTTGCTACCTCATCGGCAAACCCAGGGGGACCGGTAGCGGCCATGCCAAGAACGACGGGGTTCGGATGAGCGTGACGCACCGCCCCGCCGACAAGGTGAAGGACGTGGTCAATTTCATGCTGGGCTTCCGTGCAAGGAAGGGCCGCGGCGCGACACTCAATATCGATGGCCACAAATACAATTTGTTCACCCAGAAATCGGGAGCCTGGACGCGTGATGCCGCCACCGACCACACCGTGGTGACGGCGATGATGCGAGGCCGCCAAGCGGCGATCAAGGCCCAGCCCGAACATGGTGGCGCCGTGACCGAGAGCTACGACCTCAACGGCTTTACCGCGGTCCTCGCCCTCATCGACCGGGCGTGCGACGTCCGACAATGAGCGTGGCCGCCGCGCCGCGGCGGGAGCTCATCGGTCTTAGCCGGGACGAGCTTGCCGCCGAGATGGCGGCGATCGGCGCGGCGTCGTTCCGCACGCGCCAGCTTTGGCACTGGCTCTATCATCGGGGCGGCACCGATTTTGCCGCGATGACGACGCTATCGAAGGATTTCCGCGCCGCCCTCGCCGAACGCTATCGGGTCGGCCGTCCGGAGCTGACACGCGGCCAGGCATCGAGCGACGGTACCCGCAAATGGCTCTTGCGGTTCGCGGACGGTCAGGAGGCGGAGTGCGTCCACATCCCGGAGGCGGACCGCGGGACGCTGTGCGTCTCATCCCAGGTCGGCTGCACCTTGAATTGCCGATTTTGCCATACCGGGACGCAGGCGTTGGTGCGCAACCTCACGCCAGCCGAGATCGTCGGCCAGATCATGCTGGCGCGCGACCAGATCGGCGAATGGCCGTCGCCGAAAGAGGACCGGCAACTGACCAACATCGTGCTGATGGGGATGGGGGAGCCGCTTTATAACTACGACAATGTCGCCAAAGCGGTGAAGATCGCGATGGATGGCGATGGGCTCTCCGTCTCGCGTCGCAAGATCACGCTCTCGACCGCCGGCGTCGTACCGATGATCCGGCGCTGCGGCGAAGAGATCGGCGTCAATCTCGCGATCTCGCTCCACGCCACCAACGACGCCTTGCGCAACGAGCTGGTGCCGCTCAACAAGAAATATCCGATCGCAGAGCTGCTTGAGGCCTGCCGCACCTATCCCGGCGCGCACAATGCCCGGCGCATCACCTTTGAATATGTGATGCTGAAAGGCGTCAACGATTCCCCGGCCGAGGCGCGGGAGCTGGTGCGGCTGCTCGTGGGGATTCCGGCCAAGGTCAACCTCATCCCGTTCAATCCCTGGCCGGGCGCGCCCTATGAATGTTCAAGCGATACCGCGATCGCGGCATTTTCCGATATCGTCTTCGCCGCCGGCTATTCGGCGCCGGTCCGGGCACCGCGTGGCCGCGACATCCTGGCCGCCTGTGGCCAGCTTAAATCCGACAGCCTCCGCCGGCGCCGAAGCGAAGCCCGGCAACCGGCGGACGCCGCCTAAACACTACATCCCCGAAGCGCCGGAGATCACTTTGCCGAACTGCTTCCAGGTCTTGCCGTTGAAGCGGGCAAGCTGCTCCTGCGTGATCGGGTGATAGTCGGTCGGGCTGGTGTGCACTTTGATGCCCGGCAGCACCAGCGGCAGGGTCATATTAAGATGCGCCGCCTGCTTCATAATGTTGGCGCGGCTGAGATTGTTGCCGCACTGTTTCAGCACCTGGACCATGGTCTGCGCCAGGCTATAGCCATAGACGACGAAATCGTTTTCCGGATTGCCGGATGGAAAATATTTCGCCACCCAGGTCCGGTATTCCTTCATCCCTTTATCGTTCTTCCAGGACGGATCGGTCGGCTCCTTCACATAGGCGGCGGTGATGATGCCGATACCGTTCTTGAAGCCCGCCGGCTTCATCACCGATGATACCGAGACCGACACGTTGGTCATGAAGAACATGGGATGCCAGCCCAGCGCCGCGACCTCATGAATCGCCTGCGCCGCGAATTTCGGCGTCGCCGCGACGAGCAGCGCGTTGGCGCCCGAGCCTTGCAAGGACTCGATTTGGGAATCGACCGTCGGATCGCTGGTCTCGTAACTCTGGGTCGAGACGATCATATGGGCCGCCTTGGCGCCGAGACCGTCCTTTAGGCCGATGAGATAATCCTTGCCGAAATCGTCGTTCTGATAGAGCACCGCGATCTTGGCATGGGGTTTGTGCGCCAGGATGTACCGGGCATAGATTCGCGCCTCGACCTGATAGGAAGGCTGCCAGCCCATGGTCCAGGGAAATTGCTTGTAGTCGCCGAAGCGATCGGCGCCGGTCGCAACGAAGAGCTGTGGAATCTTGCGGTTGTTGAGATATTTCTCGATCGCGATATTGGGCGGCGTGCCCAGCGTCTGGAACAGGAACGCGACGTGATCTTCCTCGACCAGCTTGCGGACCTGTTGAACCGTTCGCGCCGGGTTGTAGCCGTCATCGAGCGAGATCAGATCGATCTTGCGGCCATGGATGCCGCCTTCCTCGTTGACCATCTTGAAATAGGCGGATTCGACCTTGCCGATCGTGCCATAGGCGGAAGCGGGGCCGCTATAGGGCATGGTCTGGCCGATCTTGATCTGGTGCGCGGTGACGCCCGGGGCGTTCTTGGCCGCTGCCGGCGCCGCCATGATCACGGCAAGTCCCAATGTGCCGAGCCAGGTCGTCATTGATCGTTTGTGCATTTTTTCCTCCCTACGGGACCCGATGATCCGGGTCGAGTCGATTATCTCGCCATGAAGAGGGCCTCGTCAATTCGACCGGATCAGTCGCCGATCAGTCGCCCGATACGATGCCGCCGAAGCGGACCCATTTCTTGCCGTTGAAGCGGCCGAGCTGCATGTCCTTGATGACGCGATAATCGGTCGGGCTGGTTTCGATCTTCACCCCGGGCAGCAGCATCGGAAGCTGGAAGTCGAGATGGGTCGCCTCCTTCATCACGTTCGCCCGTGTCAGGTCGTCGCCGCATTGCCGCAGCACCCGCACCAGCGTCTGCGCCACCGAATAGCCATAGACGTTGAGACCGTCATCGGGATCGCCCGCGGGATCGTATTTCTTCATGAAGGCGAGGTAGGCGACGAGGCCGGCATCGCCCTTCCAGGCGGGATCGGTCGGGTCCTTCAGATAGATCGCGGCGACGAGCCCCTTCGATGCCTCAAGCCCGGCCGGACGCAATACCTGATCGACCGAGGTCGAGACCGAATTGACGATGTGCAAGGGATGCCAGCCGAGCTGATAGGCCTTGCGGATCGCCATCGCGGTGATGCGCGGCTGAGAGATGTCGAGGAACACGTCGGCGTGCGAGGCGGCGAGGAACACCATCTGGGAAGCGACGGTCGGATCGGTCGGGGCATAAGTCTGCATCGCGACGAACATCTTGTCGGCCCGGGCGCCCAGCACGTCGCGCATGCCATTCAAATAATCGTGGCCGTAATCGTCGTCCTGATAGAGCGCGGCGATGCGGGCATGCGGCTTCGTCTTCAGCACGTAATGGCCATAGACGCGGCCTTCGGTGCGATAGGCTGGCTGCCAACCCAAGGTCCAGGGAAAATGCTTGGGATCGGCCCAGCGCGTCGCGCCCGAGCCGACGAACAATTGCGGCACGCCCTTTTGGTTGAGGTATTTCTGCACCGCGAGCGAGGTCGGGGTGCCGACCGAATCGAAGATCAGGAGGACATGCTCCTCCTCCACCAGCTTCCGGGTCTGCTCGACCGTCTTCGCCGGGTTGTAGCCGTCGTCCCAGGACAGGAACTTGATCTTGCGGCCATTGATGCCGCCTTTCGCGTTCACCATCGCGAAATACGCAGCCGAGGCCTTGCCAATGGTGGAATAGGTCGAGGCCGGCCCGCTATAGGGCTGGGTCTGGCCGATCAGAATCTGGCTATCGGACACCCCCGGCCCATATTGCTTTTGCGCCAGTGCGGGTTGGAGCGACATGAGGCCGCACAACACCGCCGCGATAGAAGCGGCCAAGACATGACGCATTCGGTCCTCCCCCTGATATCGGCTCCGATCCGCCGGTCACGAGCCGCGAATCTTGCCAACGATGATTTCGCTTTCCAGGGCCGACGTCAAACCGGCAATAGGCGCCGCGGATCAGGTTTGCCAAAAACGCGTCCTTGGAACCCTTGCTGCCCGAGGCGCGCGCCGCCGACCTCGGCGAGGCCGTTGACGCGCCTCGGACAGACTAGGCCAGTCGCGGCGCCTCAATGGTGGTGGCGATGGCCGCCGGTACGGCCGTGGTAGTGGCCGCCGCCAATACGGCGAACAGCATGCCGGCCTCCGCGACGGAAATGGCGGCCACTATAATGGGCCGAATAATGGGCCGACGCGCCGTGGTAGGCACGACCTCGATAGGCGTGGCCGTAATAGCCGCCATAGCCGCCATAGCCGCCATAGCCGTAGCCGAGACTGCTGTAACCATAACCAGCATAGTCTGGCCACCCGTAAGAGCCGTATTCTGGATAGTCATACGACCCATAATAGCTATATTCCGGATAGGCATAATAGCTATTGGCGTAATACGGGGAATAATTGCCATAGCTATAGGGCGCGGCATAGGCGTATTGGCCGGGCGGCCCATAGGCGCAGCCCGCCAAAAGGCCGGCGGTGAGAATAGCGGCGGCGATGAAGCCGACGCGTGATGGTCGGACCATGATCCATACTCCTGCAACGTGATTCGTGTGCTTGTTGCCGATTCAACGTCGGAGACGCGCAAGCGTTTCGAGGGGAGATCGCGGCTACGTTAAGAATCGTTCATGTCGAGGAACGCGCCGGCGCGCCGGCACGGCGCTTGCCGCGAGGGCCGCAATTTCTATACTGCGCGCTTTCCGGCGGCCGAAGGCTGATCCCGATGAGCGACAACGTGAACAAGATCGTGCTGGCCTATTCGGGCGGCCTCGATACCTCCGTGATATTGCGCTGGCTGCAAGAGAGCTATGGCGCCGAAATCGTGACCTTCACCGCCGATATCGGCCAGGGCGAGGAACTTGGCCCCGCGCGCGACAAGGCAAAGCTTCTTGGTGCCAAGGAGATTTTCATCGAGGATCTGCGCGAGGAATTCGTCCGCGATTATGTCTTTCCCATGTTCCGCGCCAACGCGCTCTATGAGGGCCAATATCTCCTCGGCACCTCGATCGCGCGGCCCCTCATCGCCAAGCGCCAGATCGAGATCGCCGAGGCGGTCGGCGCCGACGCGGTGGCCCATGGTTCGACCGGCAAGGGCAACGATCAGGTACGCTATGAGCTCGCCTATTACGCCCTGAAGCCGGACATCAAGGTGATCGCGCCATGGCGGGAATGGGACCTCAATTCGCGTACCAGCCTTATCGCCTATGCCGAGGCGCATCAGATTCCGATCCCGCGCGACAAGCATGGCGAGGCGCCGTTCTCCGCCGACGCCAACCTTCTCCACATCTCGGCGGAGGGGAAGGCCTTGGAAGACCCGTGGCATGAGCCGGAGGAATTCGTCTATAGCCGCACCGTCGCGCCCGAGGCGGCGCCCGACGAGCCGGAATATGTCGAGGTCGAATTCAACCGCGGCGACCCGATGGCGGTCGATGGCGAGGCGCTGTCGCCGGCCGCCCTGCTGACCCGGCTCAACGAGTTGGGCGGGCGGCACGGCATCGGCAGGCTCGATCTTGTCGAGAACCGCTTCGTCGGGATGAAATCGCGCGGCATCTATGAGACGCCGGGCGGGACGATCCTCGCCGCGGCCCATCGCGGCATCGAGAGCATCACGCTCGATCGCGGCGCCGCGCATTTGAAGGACGAGCTGATGCCGCGCTATGCCGAGCTCATCTATAACGGCTTCTGGTTCTCGCCGGAGCGCCGGATGCTCCAGGCGGCGATCGACCACAGCCAGGAATTCGTCGAGGGCACGGTGCGCTTGAAGCTCTATAAGGGCTCGGCGCGGGTGGTCGGCCGCAAATCACCGAAAAGCCTCTACAGCCGCGCCCATGTCACCTTCGAGGCGGACCAGGTCTATGACCAGCGCGACGCGGCGGGCTTCATCAAGCTCAACGCGCTGCGCCTGCGCCTCGCCAAGGCGCTGCGGAAATAATTCGCCGGGCCATGATC